>NZ_JBEXYS010000007.1:0-290773 GCF_040631045.1 Streptomyces sp. NPDC005706
AGGCTCCCAGTAGACGACTGGGTTGATAGGCCGGATCTGGAAGCCAGGTAACTGGTGGAGGTGACCGGTACTAATAGGCCGAGGGCTTGTCCTCAGTTGCTCGCGTCCACTGTGTTGGTTCTGAAACCACGAACAGCCCCACGTTGCCACAGCGTGGACGGTTGTCAGTTTCATAGTGTTTCGGTGGTCATAGCGTGAGGGAAACGCCCGGTTACATTCCGAACCCGGAAGCTAAGCCTCACAGCGCCGATGGTACTGCAGGGGGGACCCTGTGGGAGAGTAGGACGCCGCCGAACTCCTTTTACAGCTCCGGCTCTTGGGCACTGCCCAGGGGCCGGAGCTTTTTTGCGTTGGGGTAGGGTCGGGGAGCATCGTTTCGCTCGTTACAGCACAGGAGGCCCCCGGGTGGAGGTCCAGGAGACCCGTGTCCAGACGGACCGGGTGCTCACCATCCCCAACATCCTCAGCATGGCTCGGCTCGCCGGCGTCCCGCTCTTCCTGTGGCTCATCCTCAGGCCGGAGTTCGGCGGCCCCAAGAGCGACGGCTGGGCCCTTCTTGTGCTCGCTCTGAGCGGGATCAGCGACTACCTGGACGGAAAGCTCGCCAGGCGCTGGAACCAGATCAGCAACCTCGGCCGGCTGCTCGACCCCGCGGCCGACCGGCTGTACGTTCTCACGACGCTGCTGGGCCTCACCTGGCGTGAGATCCTCCCGCTCTGGCTGACCGCCCTTCTGCTCGCACGAGAGCTCGTTCTGCTGGTGATGGTCGGCATCCTGCGGCGCCACGGCTATCCGCCGCCCCAGGTGAACTTCCTGGGGAAGGCCGCCACCTTCAACCTGATGTACGCCTTCCCGCTCCTGCTGCTCAGCGACGGAAACGGATGGATCGCGTCACTGGCCGCTGTTTTCGGATGGGCGTTCGCAGGTTGGGGTACAACCCTCTATTGGTGGGCAGGAGTGCTCTACGTGGTACAAGTCCGCCGCCTCGTCCGCGCGGATGCCACGGCCGATTGAGCCCCCTGATTGTCCGGACATAGTGGTCCGATGGCCCGCCGCGCCGAAGTGCGGGACAATCTGGACGGGTGAAGTCGGCTAGACCGTCGTCTCTTTAGGAGGACGCTTCCGACATGAAGGCCGTCGTGATGGCCGGTGGCGAAGGCACTCGCCTTCGCCCTATGACCTCCAGCATGCCCAAGCCGCTCCTGCCTGTGGCCAACCGCCCGATCATGGAGCATGTGCTGAGGCTGCTCAAAAGGCATGGGCTCAACGAGACCGTTGTCACCGTGCAGTTCCTGGCATCGCTCGTCAAGAACTACTTCGGCGACGGCGAAGAGCTCGGAATGGAGCTCACATATGCCAACGAGGAGAAGCCCCTCGGTACCGCCGGAAGCGTCAAGAACGCCGAAGAGGCGTTGAAGGACGACGCCTTCCTCGTCATCTCCGGTGACGCCCTCACGGACTTCGACCTCACCGACCTGATCAATTTCCACAAGGAGAAGGGCGCGCTGGTCACCGTTTGTCTGACCCGGGTGCCCAATCCGCTGGAGTTCGGCATCACCATCGTCGACGAGGAAGGCAAGGTCGAGCGTTTCCTCGAGAAGCCGACCTGGGGGCAGGTCTTCTCCGACACGGTGAACACGGGCATCTACGTCATGGAGCCCGAGGTCTTCGACTACGTCGAGGCCGACGTCTCCGTCGACTGGTCCGGCGATGTCTTCCCGCAGCTCATGAAGGAAGGCAAGCCGATCTACGGCTATGTCGCCGAGGGCTACTGGGAGGACGTCGGCACCCACGAGAGCTACGTCAAGGCGCAGGCCGACGTCCTCGAGGGCAAGGTCAACGTCGACCTCGACGGATTCGAGATCTCCCCGGGCGTCTGGGTGGCCGAGGGAGCCGAGGTGCATCCCGACGCGGTGCTCCGCGGTCCGCTCTACATCGGCGACTACGCCAAGGTGGAGGCCGGCGCGGAAATCCGCGAGCACACCGTCGTCGGCTCCAATGTCGTCGTCAAGAGCGGTGCCTTCCTGCACCGGGCCGTCGTGCACGACAACGTGTACGTCGGTCAGCACAGCAATCTGCGCGGCTGTGTCGTCGGCAAGAACACCGACATCATGCGGGCCGCCCGGATCGAGGACGGCGCGGTCATCGGTGACGAGTGCCTGATCGGTGAAGAATCGATCGTTCAGGGCAATGTGCGGGTCTACCCGTTCAAGACCATCGAGGCCGGCGCCTTCGTCAACACCTCGGTGATCTGGGAGTCCAGAGGACAGGCCAACCTGTTCGGCGCCCGCGGTGTCTCGGGCATCCTCAACGTGGAGATCACGCCCGAGCTGGCCGTACGGCTCGCCGGTGCCTACGCGACCACGTTGAAGAAGGGCTCCACGGTCACCACGGCCCGTGACCACTCCCGAGGCGCCCGCGCACTCAAGCGGGCGGTGATCTCCGCCCTGCAGGCCAGCGCCATCGACGTACGGGACCTGGAGAACGTCCCCCTGCCCGTGGCCCGGCAGCAGACCGCGCGCGGAAGCGCCGGCGGCATCATGATCCGGACCTCGCCGGGTGTGCCGGACTCCGTCGACATCATGTTCTTCGACGGGCAGGGCGCGGACCTCTCGCAGGGCGGCCAGCGCAAGCTGGACCGTGTGTTCGCACGGCAGGAGTACCGCCGGGCGTTCCCCGGTGAGATCGGCGACCTGTACTTCCCGGCCAGCGTCTTCGACTCGTACACGGGGTCGCTGCTGCGGAACGTCGACACCACGGGCATAGCGGAATCGGGCCTCAAGGTCGTGGTGGACGCGTCCAACGGCAGCGCCGGCCTGGTGCTGCCCAGCCTCCTCGGCAAGCTCGGCGTGGACTCGCTGACGATCAACCCCGGTCTCGACGAGTCCCGGCCCACCGAGACCGAGGAGATGCGGCGCAAGGGCCTGGTGCGCCTCGGTGAGATCGTGGCGTCGTCCGGGGCCGCGTTCGGTGTGCGGTTCGACCCCGTCGGCGAGCGGTTGTCGCTGGTGGACGAGAAGGGCCGGATCATCGAGGACGACCGGGCGCTGCTCGTCATGCTGGACCTGGTGGCCGCGGAGCGGCGCAGCGGCCGGGTGGCGCTGCCGGTGACCACGACCAGGATCGCCGAACAGGTGGCCGCCTACCACGGCACCCAGGTCGAGTGGACCACCACCTCTCCCGACGACCTCACGCGCGTGGGACGCGAGGAGGGCACCATCTTCGGTGGGGACGGCAAGGCCGGCTTCATCGTCCCGGAGTTCAGCAGCGTCTACGACGGCACGGCGGCCTTCGTACGGCTGATCGGGCTGGTGGCCCGTACGCAGCTCACGCTGAGCCAGATCGACGCGCGGATTCCGCGGGCGCACGTCCTCAAGCGGGACCTGGCGACCCCGTGGGCAGTCAAGGGCCTCGTCATGCGACGGGTCGTCGAGGCGGCCGGGGACCGGTCCGTCGACACGACCGACGGTGTGCGGGTCGTGGAGACCGACGGGCGCTGGGTGATGGTGCTGCCCGACCCGGCCGAGGCCGTCACCCATCTGTGGGCCGAGGGGCCGGACGACGCCTCGGCGCAGGCCCTGCTGGACGAGTGGGCGGCCGTGGTGGACAGCGCCGGGCGGTAGTGCCGGCGGCTCCGGACGGCGAAAGCGGTCGCACGCGAGCGTGCCGGACCGGTGTCCCCGAGGGGGCCTGTCCGGCACGCCGGTGGGGCCATTCGGAGGTACTGCTCGCGACATGCGACGATGTGCGGCATGCCGCAGCAATCCCCCGTTCGGAGCAGCCTCCCGCGGTCGTCGCGCCCGGACGCGTCCATGTCGCTGATCACCAACGTCATGGACCACAGCCTCGACGACGGCTACGCGGAGGCCGCCGCCCGGCGGGCGGCGCAGGGTGAGGCCGGAGGGCTGCCGAAGACGCTCAGGGCGAAGCTGGGCCTGGCCGCGGGTCTGGTCCTCGCGGCCCTGGTGGTCACCGTGGGAGCGGCGCAGGCGAGGATCGCGGCGCCCGTGGTGGCCAAGGAACGCCAGGAGCTGATCGACCGCATCGACCGGGAGACCGCGGACGCGGACCGGCTCGAGAGCGATGTCGACAAATTGCGCGACGATGTCGACACGCGCCGGCGGGAGGCACTGCGCCACAGCGGCGGAGGCTCCGAGGCCGACGTGGTGGGCGTGCTGTCGGGCGCGACCGCGGTGCACGGCCCCGGCATCAAGCTCGTGGTGAACGACGCCAAGGAGGCCAGCGCCGGCGGCGACGGCTCCAATCCGCGCGAGACCTCCGGTTTCTCCGACACCGGCCGGGTGCGTGACCGGGACATGCAGCGGGTGGTGAACGGACTGTGGGCCTCCGGGGCCGAGGCCGTCTCCATCAACGGGCAGCGGCTGACGGCCCTGTCCGCGATCCGGGCCGCCGGTGACGCGATACTGGTCGACAACAGGCCGCTGGTGCCGCCGTACACGGTGCTGGCGGTGGGGGACGGGCAGCGGCTGAGCACCAGGTTCCAGGACAGCGCCGACGGGCTGTATCTGCACGCCCTGGAGGAGAACTTCGGCATCCGGGCCACCATCTCCACCGAGGGGGACGTCCGCCTGCCCTCCGCGCCGAGTGTGATCGTACGCACAGCACAGCCGAACGACGAGAAGACTGAGAAGGGCACATCGTGATCGCCGTACTGGGCCTCATCGTGGGAGTCGTGGCCGGCCTGTTGGTCCGGCCGGAGGTTCCGGCGGTCGTCGAGCCTTATCTGCCGATCGCCGTCGTGGCCGCGCTGGACGCGGTGTTCGGCGGTCTGCGGGCCATGCTCGACGGCATCTTCGACGACAAGGTCTTCGTGGTGTCGTTCCTGTCCAACGTGGTCGTGGCCGCGCTGATCGTCTTCCTGGGCGACAAGCTGGGCGTCGGGGCGCAGTTGTCCACCGGTGTCGTGGTCGTCCTCGGTATCCGTATCTTCTCCAACGCCGCGGCGATCCGGCGACACGTCTTCCGGGCTTGAGAGCGATGAGCAACCAGGACGAGCGGCCGGAGAACAGGCTGCGCAAGGAACTGCCCGACGAGGTCCCGGCCCCGGCCGCCGAGCCGGAGCGAACCCCCGTCGGGCCGGAGCGGACGCCTGCGGGGCCGCGGCCGACTCCCGCCGAAGGGACCGAAGGAGCGGAGGGCGCCGAGCCCCCGCTCACCGGCCGGCAGCGGCTGCTCAAGGGGGTGTGGCCGCCGCGCGTCACCCGGGCCCAACTCATCGTCGCCGTGCTGCTGTTCGGCCTCGGCTTCGGGCTGGCCGTGCAGGTGGCGTCGAACAGCGACAGCGACAGCGCGCTGCGCGGGGCACGTCAGGAAGATCTCGTTCGCATCCTCGATGAACTGGACGACCGGACTCAGCGTCTTGAGGACGAGAAGCAGGGACTCGACAAACAGCGCCAGGAGCTGCAGAGCAGCTCCGACCAGGCCGCTGAGGCGCGCAGGCAGACGGCCGAGAAGGAGAAGCAACTCGGCATTCTGGCGGGCACCGTGGCGGCGCAGGGTCCCGGCATCACGATGACGATCGAGGACACGAAGGGGACGGTCAAGGCGGACATGCTGCTCGACGCGATCCAGGAGCTGCGCGCGGCCGGTGCCGAGGCTATTCAGGTCAACGGCGTACGCGTGGTCGCGAGCACCTACTTCACCGACTCCGGCAAGAGCGTGAGTGTCGACGGGAACAAGATCAACGCACCGTATCGTTTCCAGGTCATCGGCAAGTCACAGGATCTTGAACCGGCTCTGAACATTCCGGGAGGCGTGGTGCAGACTCTGGAGAAGGAGCAGGCCACGGTGACCGTCGAGCGGTCCGGCAAGATCGTCGTGGACGCCTTGCGACAGGTGAAGCGGCCTGACTACGCTCGGTCGTCCTCCCAGTGAACCGGCGGTGCATGGGGGACGTCCGGCAGGGGCATGAGGTTGCGGGGGGTCGGCGCACCGAAGAAGTGGCGCGTGGTGGAAACTGTCTGGTGGATACGGACGTTGTGAGGATGTCCGGGTCGACCGGTGTAGGCAATCAGGGTTCGTCCTGCCCCACGGGCGGGTCTGTTTCGGTCAAGGGGAATCGCCCGTGAAGTTGTTTGCGAAGTTGTTCGGCAAGAGCGCGCGAGAAGGCAGCGACAACGCGACCGCTCGCCATCGCGCACAGCCTGACGCAGAGGGCCAGCGCCCGCTGTTCCGTGACCAGGTCGCTGGTCCGGGCGGTGACATTTCCGGAGGCCAGGGCGCGGCGTCTGTTGACCCTGCCCAGTCCGGCGGCATAGGTTTCGGGCAACCGTCAACCTCAAGTGCGGGTGGAGGGTTTGCCTCCGACCCCTATGCGTCCAACGCCCCCGCGGGGCAACCGCGGCAGGAGGATCCGTCCATGTCCGTCCTGGTGTGTACGAGGTGCGGTAACCGCAACGCGGAGAACGCCCGCTTCTGCTCCAACTGTGGTGCGCCGCTGCGGCCCGGTGTGGCGCCGGAGCGTGCCTCGGAGACCACGTCCACCATCTCCATCTCCGGCATCGAGGCCTACGACGCCGAGGTGACCGGGCAGACGCAGGTGCCGATGCTCTCGCCCGAGGCGCAGGCCGCGGTCGACGCGCTGCCGCTGGGCTCGGCGCTGCTGGTGGTGCGCCGGGGGCCGAACTCGGGCAGCCGCTTCCTGCTGGACAGCGATCTGACCACGGCCGGCCGGCACCCGCAGAGCGACATCTTCCTGGACGACGTCACGGTCTCCCGCCGGCACGTGGAGTTCCGGCGCTCCCCGGACGGCTCGTTCACGGTGGCCGACGTGGGCAGCCTGAACGGCACGTACGTCAACCGCGAGCGGATCGACCAGGTGCCTCTGTCGAACGGCGACGAGGTGCAGATCGGCAAGTACCGGCTGGTCTTCTACGCGAGCCGGCAGGGCATCTGACCCCCTGGATTCCGTCCGGGGGAACCCAGGGGAAGGTCCATGCTGCACACACCGAGCGGCGGTGCCCGAAGCGGTACCGCCGCCACGGACGGACTGATGAGCATCGGCACGGTGCTGAACGCGCTGCGTGACGAGTTCCCCGAGGTCACCATCTCCAAGATCCGCTTCCTGGAGTCCGAGGGGCTCATCGAGCCGCAGCGGACTCCGTCGGGATACCGGAAGTTCGGCCCCGGGGACGTCGACCGCCTCGCGCACGTCCTGAGGATGCAGCGGGATCACTACCTGCCGCTCAAGGTGATCCGCGAGCACCTGGACGCCATGGAGCGCGGTGAGGCCGTGCAGCTGCCCGTGGTCGGGCGCCAGCGCACCGGGGACGAGCCGCCGGAGCCGTCCGAACGGCCCACGGTGGCCCGGGTCGGGCGTGCCGAACTGCTGGCGGCGGCGGGCATCGGTGAGGACGACCTCGCGGAGTGGCAGTCGTACGGGCTCATCGCTCCACTGGAGGACGGTGTCTACGACGTGGCGGCCGTCACCGTGGCCTCGCTCGTCGCCGAGCTGGGCCGGTTCGGCATCGAGCCGCGCCATCTGCGGGTGATGAAGGCCGCCGCCGACCGGGAGGCGGGCCTGGTTGACCAGGTCGTGGCCCCCCTGAAGCGCCACCGCAACCCGCAGACCAGGACTCACGCCGAGGCCCGCGCGAAGGAGCTGGCGGCGCTCACGATGCGGCTGCACGCGGCGCTGGTGCAGACCGCTCTCGGCGTGCGTCTGCCCTGAACGGCGGGGAGCCCCGGGCGGCCGGATCGGGCACCTGTTCCCGGCCCGACTACCCAAAGGTCCCGGGCACGGCCTAGGGTTGCTGTGTGAACGAGCTCGATGTCGTAGGTGTCCGGGTCGAAATGCCCTCCAACCAACCGATCGTGCTCCTGCGCGAAGTGGGGGGCGACCGCTACCTCCCCATCTGGATCGGGCCGGGGGAGGCGACGGCGATCGCCTTCGCCCAGCAGGGCATGGCCCCCGCGCGACCGCTGACCCACGACCTGTTCAAGGACGTGCTGGAGGCCGTCGGCCAGGAGCTGACCGAAGTGCGCATCACGGATCTGCGTGAGGGCGTCTTCTACGCGGAGCTGGTCTTCGCCAGCGGGGTCGAGGTGAGCGCGCGTCCCTCCGACGCCATAGCGCTGGCCCTGCGTACCGGGACGCCGATCTACGGCAGTGACACGGTGCTGGACGACGCCGGCATCGCGATCCCGGACGAGCAGGAGGACGAGGTGGAGAAGTTCCGCGAGTTCCTCGACCAGATCTCGCCGGAGGACTTCGGCACCAGCAGCCAGTGAGGTGCGGCGGTTCGGCGGCGGTGAGGTGCGAGCCGGTTCCCGGCGCCGCGGCAATTGCCACCGGCCATCCAGAGCGTCATGCGGTCTTCCGCGAGAGCATTCGGCTAGCCTTTCCCCGCGGTGGGGCACGAGAAACCACTCTTAGGGTGATTATCACCCGGCGTGGCGAGTGTGGCGATCGTTGACGCACCCCTGGTGACTGCCTACCGTCGAGAAGGCAGTTCAAGGACGGAGGTCGGCGTGAGAACGAGCGGCGACGGTACGGCTGGGGGTGCCCCCGGACGCGGTTTCGGGGAGAGCGGTCCGTACCCTCCCCCGAGTTCCCAGCCGCGTTCCAGCGGGCAGTACGCATATCCCGGCGGCGCGGTCGACCACGCCCCACAGCGGCCGACGGCGGTGCCGAACGGCGGAGGGGTGGCGTCCATGGCGTCCGAGGAGATCGGCTACCGGGGTCCCACGGCCTGTGCGGCCGCCGGCATCACCTACCGGCAACTGGACTACTGGGCCCGCACCGGACTGGTCGAGCCGAGCGTGCGGCCCGCCTACGGGTCGGGCACCCAGCGCCTCTACAGCTTCCGGGACGTGGTCGTCCTGAAGATCGTCAAGCGGTTCCTGGACACCGGGGTCTCGCTGCAGAACATCCGCACGGCCGTGCGGCACCTGCGGGAACGCGGCTTCCAGGACCTGGAGCGCATGACCCTCATGAGCGATGGCGCCACGGTGTACGAGTGCACCTCGCCGGACGAGGTGCACGCCCTGCTCCAGGGCGGCCAGGGCATCTTCGGGATCGCCGTCGGGGTGGTCTGGCGGGACGTGGAGAGCGCGCTCTCCCAGCTGCACGGCGAGCGGGTCGACACGGGGGAGACCCTGGTCGGGCACAACCCGGCGGACGAGCTGGCACGGCGGCGCAACCGGGCCGTCTGAGCACGCCCCACCGGATCCCACGGGCCGTGCGCCCGGGTTGTCAGTGGTGTGGTGCAGCATCGGAGATGTGAGAAACGCGCCCACGATCCTGCATCTCGACATGGATGCCTTCTACGCCTCGGTGGAGCAGGCGTCCAAGCCGAGCCTGCGGGGCAAGGCCGTGATCGTGGGCGGACTCGGACCGCGCGGTGTGGTGGCCACCGCGTCGTACGAGGCCCGGGTGTTCGGGGTGCACTCGGCGATGCCGATGGCCCAGGCGCGCCGACTGGCGCCGAACGCCGCGTACCTGGTGCCGCGCTTCAACGTCTACCGGTCCGTGAGCGAGCAGGTGATGACGCTGCTGCGGGAGCTGTCGCCGCTGGTGGAGCCGCTGAGCCTGGACGAGGCGTTCGTCGACCTCGAGGCCCTGGAGGCGGCCTGGGACGCGGACTCGGCGCGGCGGGTGGGGACGAAGCTGCGCACCGACATACGGGTGGTCACCGGGCTGACGGGGTCGGTGGGACTCGCGGCCTCCAAGATGCTCGCGAAGATCGCTTCGGAGGAGGCCAAACCCGACGGACTCGTCCTCGTCGAACCCGGCACCGAGCGGGCGCTGCTCGGGCCGATGCCGGTGCGGACCCTGCCCGGGGTGGGGCCGGCGACCGGGGACCATCTGCGGCGGGCCGGGATCACCACGGTCGAGGAGCTGGCCGAGGCCGGCGAGGACGAACTCGTACGGCTGCTCGGCAAGGCGCACGGGCACGCGCTGTACGCGATGGCGCTGGCGCGCGACGACCGGCCCGTGGTCGCCGAGCGGGAGGCCAAGTCGGTGTCGGTCGAGGACACCTACGACGTGGACATCCACGACCGGCTGCGGGTCGGTCTCGAGGTGGGGCGGCTCGCCGACCGGTGCGTGCGGCGGCTGCGCGGGGCCGGGCTGTCGGGGCGGACCATCGTGCTGAAGGTCCGCAGGTACGACTTCTCGACGCTGACCCGGTCCGAGACCCTCAGAGGGCCCACGGACGACCCCGCGGTGATCCGGGAGGCGGCCGAGCGGCTGCTGGACTCCGTGGACACCACGGGCGGGGTGCGGCTGCTCGGTGTGGGCGTCACCGGGCTCGCCGACTACACCCAGGAGGACCTGTTCGCGCAGGCGGCACAGCCCTCGCGGGAGGCATCGGTGCCGGAGGAGGCCGTGGCCGAGACCGTGCCGGAGCGGCCGGAGCCCGTCGAGCGGCAGTGGCGGGCCGGGCAGGACGTGCGGCACGCCGCGTGGGGCCACGGCTGGGTGCAGGGCAGTGGCCTGGGCCGGGTGACCGTGCGCTTCGAGACGCCCCAGTCGGAGCCGGGGCGGGTGCGGACCTTCGGCGTCGAGGATCCCGAACTGGAACCGGCGGATCCGCTGCCGCTGGTGCTGGGCACGGATCCGCTGCCGCGGGTACCGGACGCGGATCCGCCGCCGCGTCTGTCTGGTGCTGTCGACGCCGATCTGTAATAGGTGCCTGTGGTCTGTGTGTGTGGGCTCCGTCGTGGTCGTTCGGGCGGTCCTCCGCGCCCCACGGGGCCGGCGGCGGAGCGGGCTCAGGGTTCCTCGGTGCCCGCGAGCTTGCCGAAGTCGTGGTCCGCGAACGGGGAGGGCGCCGCCACGTCCAGGCCGTAGTGGTGGTAGAGCTGGAGTTCCTGTTCGGGGGAGAGATGGCGGCCGACACCGAAGTCGGGCGCGTCCTTGATGAGCGCACGGTCGAAGGGAACCCGCAGGGCGCCCTCGACGATCTCGCTGGGCTCCAGGGGTACGAAGGCGTCCCGGGAGAAGAGACCGGTCCGTATGGCCGCCCACTCCGGCACTCCGGTGGCGTCGTCGAGGTACACCTCGTCAATGGTGCCGATCTTGGTGCCGGTGCGGTCGAACGCCTTGCGGCCGATCAGGTTGCGCGGATCGATGTCGGTCTGCACGGTCCCTCTCCCTCCACGTGGTCGCAACTCATCCGTAAGCACTACGAAAGAGCACAATCAGGGCGGCGGCCACTCGAAGGCCCGGGCGTTGACCTCGCTGGTAGGCTGACAGCGGCTGCTGACCCCGTGCGGGAGAGTCCTCCGATCACCTCGGAGGCGCCGAAGGAGCAAATCCTCCCCGGAATCTCTCAGGCCCACGTACCGCACGGACGAGGTCACTCTGGAAAGCAGGGCGGATGTCGACGGCGTCCGCCCTCACCGACGGTGAAAGCCGGCGCCCCCGGGCCGCCGGTGAAGCTCTCAGGTCGAGATGACAGAGGGGGAGGCCGTCGGGGTATCCGTACCGGGGTGCCCCTCGAAGGTCGTGTCAGACCAGGAGGCCTCCGCAATGACCGCCCATCGCACCCCGCTCTCCGAGCTCGAAGCGGGTATTCCCTTCGAGCAGCGCCACATCGGGCCCGACCAGGAGGCGCGGGCCAAGATGCTCGCGCACGTCGGCTACGGCTCGCTCGACGAGCTGACCGCCGCCGCGGTCCCGGATGTGATCAAGAACGCCGACGCCCTGGACCTGCCGGGCGCCCGCACCGAGGCCGAGGTGCTCGCCGAGCTGCGCTCGCTCGCCGACCGCAACCAGGTCCTCGGCTCCATGATCGGCCTCGGCTACCACGGCACCTTCACCCCGCCGGTCGTCCTGCGCAACGTCATGGAGAACCCCGCCTGGTACACCGCCTACACGCCGTACCAGCCGGAGATCTCCCAGGGCCGGCTGGAGGCCCTGCTGAACTTCCAGACCATGGTCGCCGAGCTCACCGGGCTGCCGACGTCCGGCGCCTCCCTGCTCGACGAGGGCACGGCCGCCGCCGAGGCCATGGCGCTGTCGCGGCGCATGGGCCGGAACAAGAAGGGTCTGTTCCTGGTCGACGCTGACGCCCTGCCGCAGACCGTCGCCGTCATCGAGACGCGCGCCGAGCCGACCGGTGTCGAGGTCGTCGTCGCCGACCTCTCCGAGGGCATCCCCGCGGAGATCGCCGAGCGCGAGATCAACGGTGTGCTGGTCCAGTACCCGGGCGCCTCCGGTGCCGTCCGCGACATCAAGCCGCTCATCGACCAGGCGCACGAGCTGGGCGCCCTCGTCACGGTCGGGGCCGATCTGCTCGCGCTCACCCTGCTGACCTCGCCGGGCGAGCTGGGCGCGGACATCGCCGTCGGCACCACCCAGCGCTTCGGCGTGCCGATGGGCTTCGGCGGGCCGCACGCGGGCTACATGGCGGTGCACGAGAAGTTCGCGCGCAGCCTGCCCGGCCGTCTCGTCGGTGTGTCCGTCGACGCCGACGGGCACAAGGCCTACCGCCTGGCGCTGCAGACCCGCGAGCAGCACATCCGCCGGGAGAAGGCCACCAGCAACATCTGCACCGCCCAGGTGCTGCTCGCCGTGATGGCCGGCATGTACGCCGTCTACCACGGCCCCGAGGGACTGCGGACCATCGCCCGCCGCACCCACCGCTACGCCACGATCCTCGCCGAGGGCCTGAAGGCGGGCGGGATCGAGATCGTCCACGGCGCCTACTTCGACACCCTCACCGCGCGCGTGCCCGGCCGGGCCGCCGAGGTCGTGGCCGCCGCCCGGGCGGGCGGCGTCAACCTGCGTCTCGTCGACGCCGACCTCGTCTCGCTGGCCTGCGACGAGACCACCAACCGGGCCCAGGTGGAGGCGGTCTTCGCCGCCTTCGGCGTCGACGGCGACATCGAGGCGCTGGACGCGGCGGCCGGTGAGGCCCTGCCCGAGGCCCTGCTGCGCACCGACGACTACCTCACCCACCCGGTCTTCCACGAGCACCGCTCCGAGACCGCGATGCTGCGCTACCTGCGCCGGCTCGCCGACCGCGACTACGCGCTCGACCGCGGCATGATCCCGCTGGGCTCCTGCACCATGAAGCTCAACGCGACCACCGAGATGGAGCCGGTCACCTGGCCCGAGTTCGGCCGGCTGCACCCCTTCGCGCCCGCCGAGCAGGCCGAGGGCTACCTCACGCTCATCCACGAGCTGGAGGACCGCCTGGCCGAGGTCACCGGCTACGACAAGGTGTCCCTCCAGCCCAACGCCGGTTCCCAGGGCGAGCTCGCGGGCCTGCTGGCCGTGCGCGGCTACCACCGGGCCAACGGCGACGAGCAGCGCATCGTGTGCCTGATCCCGTCCTCCGCGCACGGCACCAACGCCGCCAGCGCCGTGATGGCGGGCATGAAGGTCGTCGTCGTCAAGACCGCCGAGGACGGCGAGATCGACGTCGCCGACCTGCGGGCCAAGATCGAGCAGCACCGCGCCGAGCTGGCGGTGCTGATGATCACCTACCCGTCGACGCACGGTGTCTTCGAGGAGCACGTCGCCGACATCTGCGCCCAGGTCCACGACGCCGGCGGCCAGGTGTACGTCGACGGTGCCAACCTCAATGCGCTGGTCGGTCTCGCCAAGCCGGGTCACTTCGGCGGCGACGTCTCGCACCTGAACCTGCACAAGACCTTCTGCATTCCGCACGGCGGCGGCGGTCCCGGCGTCGGCCCGGTGGCCGTCCGCTCGCACCTGGCGCCGTACCTGCCGAACCACCCGCTGCAGCCGGCGGCCGGCCCCGAGACCGGCGTGGGCCCGATCTCCGCCGCGCCGTGGGGCAGCGCGGGCATCCTGCCGATCTCGTGGGCGTACGTCCGTCTGATGGGCGGCGAGGGGCTCAAGCGCGCCACCCAGGTCGCCGTGCTCTCCGCCAACTACGTCGCCAAGCGCCTCGAGCCGCACTACCCGGTGCTCTACAACGGCCCCGGCGGCCTGGTGGCGCACGAGTGCATCATCGACCTGCGCCCGCTGACCAAGGCGACCGGTGTGAGCGTGGACGACGTCGCGAAGCGGCTCATCGACTACGGCTTCCACGCGCCGACCATGTCCTTCCCGGTGGCCGGCACGCTGATGATCGAGCCGACCGAGTCCGAGGACCTGGCAGAGCTGGACCGGTTCTGCGACGCGATGATCGCCATCCGCGCGGAGATCGAGAAGGTCGGCTCCGGAGTGTGGCCGGCGGAGGACAACCCGCTGCGCAACGCGCCGCACACCGCGCGGGCGCTCGGCGCGGACTGGGACCACGCCTACAGCCGCGAGGAGGCCGTCTTCCCGGGCGGTGTCTCGGTCGCGGACAAGTACTGGCCGCCGGTGCGCCGCATCGACCAGGCCTTCGGCGACCGCAACCTGGTGTGCTCCTGCCCGCCGCTGGACGCGTACGAGGACTGAGCCAGCCGTACGTGTGAGCCCCGCCCGTGGACCGGGCGGGGCTTCCCGCTTTTCCGCGCCTCTCAGACCGTGTCCAGCGACACCTCGGTCGCCTTGATCAGGGCGACCACGTCGGACCCCACGAAGAGGCCGAGGTCCTCGGCCGCGTCCCTGGTGATCGCGGCGGTCAGCTCGCCGCCGGTCACGGCCACCTTCACAGAGGCCATGACCTCGCCCCGGGTGAGACGGGTGATCGCGCCGGGAAGCTGGTTGCGGATCGACAGGCCCTCGATCCTGCTCGTCGAGAGGGAGACCTCGGTCGACTTCACCAGGGCACGGACGGCGGTGCCGGGGGCGAGGGCGAGTTGCTCGGCGGCCTCCCGGGTGACGGCGGCCGTCAGCTCCTGGCCGCCGTCCAGGCGCACCTTGACGATCGCCATGACCTCGCCGGGGTGGACCTCGGTCACGTCGCCGGGGAGCTGGTTGCGGATGCTCAGTGTCATGATGACCCACCGTAGAGCTGCCGCCCGGTCAGGCTGGGTATGCGTGGGTCTGCGCCGCCTTCACTGTCGCCCAGACCGACGCACCCGGATGCAGGTCCAGCTCGGCGGCGGCCACTGTGGTGAGGTCGGCGACCAGGGGAAGTTCGCCGGTGAGGTCGGCGCGGATCTGGTCGCCGTGGGACTCCAGGCCCGCGACCTCGCACGCCCACAGGTTGCGGGCGCTGGCGCCGGTGGGCCGGTCCCGGAAGAGGGCGACGGCGGTCGGCGGGAAGGCCACGAAGACGGGGCCGGACAGGTCCTCCGTCGTCGTCACCGAGGGGCCCGCGTCCAGCCGTACGGTGTGCCCTGCGGCCTGTCCGCGGTAGAGGTTGAGGCCGACGAGCCGGGCGATGTAGTCGGTGCGCGGCCGGCGGGCGATCTCCGCGGGGGTGCCCTGCTGGACGACGTGGCCGTGCTCGACGACCACCAGCCGGTCCGCGAGCACCATGGCGTCCAGCGGGTCGTGTGTGACCAGCACGGCGACGGCCTCGAACTCGGCGAGGTGGCGGCGGAGCTGGGCCCGGACCTCCAGGCGGGTGCGGGCGTCCAGCGCGGCGAGCGGTTCGTCCAGGAGCAGCAGCCTGGGCCGGGTGGCCAGGGCGCGGGCGAGCGCGACGCGCTGGGCCTGGCCGCCGGACAGACGGCGGGGCTTGGCCCCGGCGTGCCCGGCGAGGCCCATGCGGTCCAGCCAGGCGGCCGCCTGCGCGCGCGCCTCGGCCTTGCCCGCGCCGTGACAGCGCGGCCCGAACGCCACGTTGTCCAGGGCGGACAGGTGCGGGAAGAGCAGATAGTCCTGGAAGACGACGCCGACCGGCCGGGACTCCGGCGGGGTGCGCTTTAGCGAGGTGCCGTCCAGTCGCAGGTGGCCGCCGGTGAGCGGGAGCAGCCCGGCGAGGGCACGCAGTGCGGTGGTCTTGCCGGCGCCGTTCGGGCCCAGAAGCGCGATGACGTCGCCGGGGGCGGCGGTCAGCGCCACGTCGAGCCGGAAGTCCGCCCGGTCGACCACGAGCCGGGCGTCGAGCCCCTGTTCGCCACCGGTCCTCGGGCCGGTTCCGGCGGGGGCGCCGGTTCCGGCCATGGCGGCCGGCTTTGCCGCCGGAACCCGCGTGGGGTCGGCTTCGGTCCTCACCTCGCCCTCCATGCCCACCTCGCCCGGCCTCCTCACCTGGTCCTCCGTCCCCATCGTGCCCTCATGCCCCCGTCATCCACCGGTCGCGCAGTCCCGCCAGCACCGCGATCGACACGGCCAGCAGGACCAGGCTCAGGGAGATGGCCGCCTCCGGGTCGTTCTGCAGGGCGAGGTAGACGGCCAGCGGCATGGTCTGGGTACGGCCGGGGAAGTTGCCCGCGAAGGTTATCGTCGCGCCGAACTCGCCGAGCGCGCGGGCCCACGCCAGCACCGCGCCGGCGGCGACACCGGGGGCGATCAGCGGCAGGGTGACCCGGCGGAACGCGGTGAACCGCGAGGCGCCGAGCGTGGCCGCCGCCTCCTCGTAACGCGGGTCGGCGGCACGCAGGGTGCCCTCGACACTGATCACCAGGAACGGCATCGCGACGAAGGCCTCCGCGATCACCACACCGGCGGTGGTGAAGGGCAGGGTGATCCCGAACCACGCGTCCAGCCACTTGCCGACCACCCCGTTGCGGCCGAGGGCGAGCAGCAGGGCCACGCCGCCCACCACCGGGGGCAGGACCAGCGGCAGGGTGACCAGGGCCCGTACGAGACGGCGGCCGGGGAAGTCGGTGCGGGCGAGCAGCCAGGCCAGCGGCACGCCCAGCACCAGACTGACCCCGGTCGCCGCCGTGGCGGTGACCAGGGACAGCTGGAGGGCCTGCCACACCTCGGCGCTGGTCAGCTGATCGGGCAGGCTGCCCCAGGGGGCGCGGACGAGCAGTGCGAGAAGGGGCAGCAGCAGGAACGCCAGGGCCACGACACCGGGCACCAGCAGAGGCAGCGGCACCCCGCGCGCGCGTCGGCGCCGCGGCCCGCCCGTGCGGGGGCCGGCCGCGGTGCCGGGCTCGGCGGGCGGGGTCACGGCTGGAGGAACCCGGCCCCGCCCAGGACCCGGCGGCCCTCGGCGGACCGCACCAGCGCGATGAACGCCTTGGCCGCCGCGGCGTTGCCCGCGTTCTTGAGCAGGGCGATCGGGTAGTCGTTGACGGCCTCGGCCGACTCGGGGAACTCCACGCCCTCGACCTTGTCACCCGCCGACTTCACATCGGTCTTGTAGACCACGGCGGCGTCGGCCTCCTTCAGCTCCACCTTGGTCAGTGCGCTCTTGACGTCCTGCTCGTAGGAGACCGGCGTCAGCTTGAGCTTGCTCGCGTCGAGGGCCTTCTGGGCGGCCGCGCCGCACGGCACCGTCCTGTCGCACAGCACGACCTTGAGGCCGGACCTGGTGAGGTCCTTCAGGGAGGACACCTTGCCGGGGTTGCCCGGCAGCGTGGCGATCTCGAGCTGGTTGCGGACGAAGGTGGCGGGGGTGCCCACCGCGTCCTTCTTGTCCGTGACGATCGCCATGGTCTTCGGGCTGGCGGCGGCGAACACGTCGGCCGGCGCGCCGCTGGTGATGCTCGCGGCGAGCGTGTCGCTGCCGCCGAAGTTGAAGCTGACCTTGGTGCCGGGGTGCTGCTTCTCGAACTCCTTGCCGAGGGTCGTGAAGCTCTCCTTGAGGGAGGCGGCTGCGAACACGGTGACCGAGCCGGACAGCTTCGGGGACGCGGAGCCCGAGGTGTCCGAACCGCCGGCCGGCGAGTCGTCGGAGGAAGAGGAGCAGGCGCTGAGCGATATCAGGGCGGCGGCTCCCGCACCGGCCAGCTGCAGCGTCCGCCGGGTCCGGCGCACGGAACGGGTCATCACGGATCTACTCCTCGAGTCCTCGGACGAGCTGTCGCACCCTGCCACGGCCGCTGCCGGCCATGCGTCGATGATACTGCCGCATCTGCAAGGCGTAAGTCTGCTGTCTCTTCGCATGAGCAAGAGAGTTTCGCCGATGAGCTGGCATGTGCGTTTGTACGGAGGGGACGGCTGGGTACGGTCATCCGGGAGGTGGTCGCAGGTGACGCTCGCGGAACTCGCCCTGACCGGTGATCTGTCGCGCCCCACCAGGCTGACCGTGCCGGATCTGCTCGGCCGGCCGCAGCACCGGGTGGCGGTCGGTTTCGAGTGCGCCACCAGTGGCGTCCAGCGTCACCGGTTCAGCGGCCCGCGCCTCCACGACGTCCTGGCCGACGCCGGTCCGTCGTTCGACCCGGCCCGGCGCAAGGACCGGCTGCGCTTCCTGATCGCCGTCACCGGCAAGGACGGCCACCACGCCGTACTGTCCTGGGCGGAGATCGACCCCGACTTCGCCGGGGCCGCCGTACTGCTCGCCGTCACGATCGACGACACCCCGCTGGACGCGGCCGGCCCTCAGCTGGTGCTGCCGCAGGACCGGTGCGGGGCCCGGCACGTCAGCGGCATCACGGCGATCCGGGTCGACGGGGGGTACGGCTTCGGCGCGCCGGGACCGGTCCCGGCCGGTCGCACGCGCACCGGGTGAAGGCGAGGGGGCCGGACGCGCGCGGTGGGATCCGGTCAGACCCGGTCGATGTGCACGTTGGTGGACTTCACGCGCGCGGTGGCCTCCACGCCGACCTCCAGGCCCAGTTCCTCCACGGCCTCACGGGTCAGCAGCGACACCAGCCGGTGCGGGCCCGCCTGGATCTCCACCTGGGCGGCGACGTCGCCGAGCTTGATGGCGGTGACGATGCCGGGGAAGGCGTTGCGGACGGAGGTGTAGGGCGCGTCGTCCTCGCCGCCGCCCGTCCCGGCGAGTTCGACCGAGAACGCGGCGAGGTCCTTGCCGTCGATGAGCCGCCGCCCGGCCTCGTCGCGGTGGGTCGCCACCCGGCCGGCGTCCGCCCAGCGGCGGGCGGTGTCCGGGCTCACGCCGAGCAGCCGCGCGGCCTGGCCGATCGTGTAGGACTGCATGCCGGTCACGATAGGGCCATCACGCGGGAGCCGCGGACATCGGGTCACCCGCCCTGCCTGCCGTACCGCCGGCGGGCCGGTCCTCAGCCCGTGTGCACGCGCGGGCGGCGGGCGCGGTCCGGTTCCGCCTCGCGCAGGACCTCACGGGTGACCGGGGCGACCTCGCCCTGGCCGAAGAGGAAGAACCGCAGGAAGTTCGCGAACGGGTTGCCCTCGGTCCACTCGAAGTAGATGTGCGGGGTGCAGCCGGTCACGTCGCGTATGTGCAGGAGGAGCGCGGCGAGGGCGTTGGGGATGGAGGAGGACTCCACGGTCAGCACGCGGTAGCGGTTGTGCAGGACCTCGCCGCGTACCGTCAGGCCCGCCTCGAACTCGGAGGGGTCGGTGACGGTCACCTCGACGAAGACGAAGTCCTCCTGTTCCGGCATGTCGTTGTCGGCCCGGATCTGCTCGACCTTGTCGCGGTACTCGGCCTTGTCCCGTCCGTCGGGCTGGTTCGCGATGAACCGCATCTTGCGGCTGGCCATGTCCCTGACGAAGCGCTCCGCCATCGGGTCCATGACCACGCTGGTCACGCGCAGCTCGAAGGCGCGGGCCAGCCGGGACAGGAAGGAGACGAGGATGATGCCGGCGATGAAGCAGGCGCCGATCTTCACACCGTCCGGGCGTTCGATGACGTTCACGACGGTCGTGTAGAGGAACACCACCGAGATGACCGCGAAGGCGATGCTCCAGCGATGCTGCCCGGCCCGGCGCGCGGCGATGGTCACCGCGATCGCCGCGGAGCTGATCAGCACCAGCACGCCGGTGGCGTAGGCGCCGCCCTGCTTGTCCACGTTCGCGTCGAAGAGCCAGGTGACCAGGAAGGCGACCAGGGTGAAGACGATGACCATCGGGCGCACCGCCCGGGCCCAGTGCGGGGCCATGCCGTACCGGGGGAGATAGCGCGGCATCAGATTGAGCAGTCCGGCCATCGCCGACGCGCCCGCGAACCACAGGATCGCGATCGTCGAGATGTCGTAGACGGTGCCGAAGGCTCCGCCCAGGTACTGGTGCGCGAGGTAGGCGAGGGCGCGGCCGTTTGCCTGCCCGCCGGGCTTGAACTCGTTCTCCGGGATCAGCAGCGTGGTGATGAAGCTGGTGGCGATCAGGAAGCAGCTCATGATCAGGGCCGCGGTGGTCAGCAGCTTCTTGGTGTCCCGGATCCGGCCGGCCGGCCGCTCCTCGGTGTCTCCCTGCTCGCCCTGCACGTGCGGCATGACGGCCACACCGGTCTCGAAGCCGGACAGGCCGAGCGCGAGCTTGGGGAAGACGATCAGGGCGACACCGATCATCACGAACACGTTGCCGTGCTCCGCGGTCAGGGCACTGCTCCAGTCGGCCACCACGTGCTCGGCGGTGAGCACGTGCCAGAGGCCGTCGGCCACGACGACCAGGTTGAGCCCGAGGTAGATGCCGACCAGGGCGACGGCGACGCCGATGGCCTCGAGGAAGCCCTTGAGGAACACGGCGCCGAGCAGGGCGACCAGGAACAGCGTGATCACCATCTGGTGGCCTTGCAGCGCGCTGTTCAGGTGCGGATTCTCGACCAGGTGGGTGGAGGCGTCGGCGGCCGACAGGGTGATGGTGATCAGGAAGTCGGTGGCCGCGAAGCCCAGCAGGGTCAGCACGAACAGCTTGCCCTTCCAGAACGTCAGGAGCCGTTCCAGCATGGCGATGGAACCCTCGCCGTGCGGGCTCTCCTCGGCCACCCGGCGGTAGACCGGCAGGGCACCGGCCAGGGTCACGATCACCAGGACGATCGTCGCGATCGGTGACAGCAGGCCGGCCGCGAGAGCGGCGATGCCGGGCTGGTAGCCGAGGGTGGAGAAGTAGTCGACACCGGTCAGGCACATCACCCGCCACCAGCGCTGGCCCCGGTGCGGAGCCTCCGGCACGGCATGGGGCCCGGTATGGCCGCCGTGCTTGCCCATGTCGGACAGCCCCTCCAGCATCCAGGCGCGCAGGCGACTGGGAGGCGGGTGCTCGGTCGTGGCCATCGGCGTGCTCCAGGTGTGTGGCTCAGTGGTTTCCGGCCATCACGCGGACGGCGGCACCAGCGTAAGCAGAGAGTGACGTCGTGGCCTCTGGATCGAGGGTCGGGAGGCGTCAATCTTGCGTTAAGACTGGCCCGGCGGGAGCGGGCGAAGCGTCAAGAAGCGGAGGCCGGAGGCCGATGGAGGGGCATGGGAAGGTAGGGGGAGGGATGGCCGCAGGCCAGTGGGTGGCGGCCACCGAGCGTCATCTCGTACGACCCCTCCATGCTGCTCCCGCGCAACAAGATTCGCAGCCGCAGTGAGGTGTCACCCGGCCTCACAAGTCTCTGGTGTCCATGCGCCTGTGCCACGCGTTGCGCCGGTGGACGGCCACCAGGTCCGACTCGAGCGGCGACGGGGGCACCGCCAGCACCGGGCAGCAGGCGTGGGTGAGGCAGTGCCGGCAGACGTGGCCCGAGAAGGCCCGCTGCAGGCCCCGCCTGCCGGCGCCCACGACCAGCAGGTCGCTCTCGCGGTCGGCGGTCGCCACCAGCGCCCTGCCGGGGGTGCCGCGCACGATGACCGCGCGCATCGGCACCCCCGGCCCCTCCTCGCCGAAGACCTCGCCGAGCACCGAGGCCAGCCGCTGCTTGGCCAGCCGCTGCCACTCCTCGACCAGCAGGGCGGCGGCGGGGGAGCGGCGCGCGGTGGCGTCGCCCCCGGGCGGCTCCCAGGCGAGCACCGGCCATAGTTCGGCTCCCAGCCTCCGGGCCAGCGCTGTCGCCCGGCGCAGGGCCGTGACGCTGCCCAGGGAGCCGCTCACGCCGACCACCACACGGGCCGCCGCCGAGGTGTCGTAACCGGACATGACTCCACCGTTCCTCACGGATAGCCGCGGGCTCCGGCGCCGGCCGGGGCCGCGTGCAGGGCCTCCCTTCCATCCCACTCCCTGGTGCGTGACGAGACCAGCCGTACGGACCCTCCGGGCGGCGCCGTCTCAGTAAAATTCGCCGCCAGGTTCGAAACTTTCGACACCGAACTCCCGTGACCCTGTGAGGCGTGCATGCGGACGTACGACAACCCGGTCGTCCCCGGTTTCCACCCGGACCCCAGCGTCTGCCGGGTGGGTGACGACTTCTACCTGGTGTGCTCGAGCTTCGAGTACTTCCCCGGCATACCGCTGTTCCACAGCCGGGACCTGGTCCACTGGCGTCAGGTCGGCAACGTCCTGGACCGGCCGGGGCAGTTGGCGCTGCCCGACGACGTGCCCGCCTCCGGCGGTGTCCACGCGCCGACCGTCCGGCACCACGACGGGCTCTTCCACGTCATCACGACCGCCGTCGGCGCCGGGGGCACCTTCCTCGTCACCGCCGAACGCCCCGAGGGACCCTGGTCGGACCCGGTGTGGATCGACCTGCCCGGCATCGACCCCGACCTGGCCTGGGACGAGGACGGCCGGTGCTGGTGCGCCATGGCCGGCGTGACGGTCGCGCGGATCGACCCCCGCACCGGCGAAGTGCTGGAGGGACCGCTGCCGATGTGGTCCGGCACCGGCCTCAGGGACCCCGAGGCACCGCACCTGTACCGGGTCGGCGACTGGTGGTACCTGCTGATCTCCGAGGGCGGCACCGCGCTCGGCCACGGTGTCTCTGCCGCCCGCGCCCGCTCGCCGCGCGGCCCCTGGGAACCGGCGCCCGGCAACCCGTTGCTGTCCCATCGCGGCACCGGGCTGCCGGTCCAGTGCACCGGTCACGGCGACCTGGTCCGGGCCGCCGACGGCAGTTGGTGGATGGTGCTGCTGGGAACCCGGCCGCGTGGCCACTTCCCGGAGTTCCACGTACTCGGCCGCGAGACCTTCCTCGTGCCCGTGGAGTGGGTGGACGGCTGGCCCCGGCTCGGACCGGTGCGGGAGCGGCATCCGGCGCCGGCCGCCCGGGCGCCCGTCCGACAGCTCCCGGCACGGGACGACTTCACCGGCACGGCGCTGGCGCCGCACTGGATCTCACCGCGCCGCCGGCCGGACGGCTGCTGGTCGCTGACCGAGCGACCGGGCTGGCTGACGCTCGCGGCCACCGGAGACAGCGCCGATCTGCCCGGGCGCACCTTCGTCGGCCGCCGTCAGCAGCACCACGACTGCCGGGCCGCGGTCCTGCTGGACGCCGGGCCGTCGGCGCGGGCCGGGCTGTCCGTCCGCCTGGACGAGGCCCATCACTACGACCTGGAGGTGGCCGGGGGAGTGGCGTCCGTGATCGTGCGAATCGGCCCGGTGCGGCAGCGCGTCGCCGAGCACCCGGTGCCGGCGGGCCCGGTCATCCTGGCCGTCGACATCCGGGCGACCCGGAACGCCCGGCCCCTGAGCGGCCCCGACACCATCGCCTTCTCCATCGAAACTTCCGAAGGGCTCGTCCGGCCGGCCGGACTCGACGGCCGCTACCTGTCCACCGAGGTGGCCGGCGGGTTCACCGGCCGTGTCCTCGGCATGTACGTCACCGAGGGGCGGGCGGCCTTCGACTGGTTCTCCTACGAGCCCGTCAGCTAGTGCGCAACACCTTGACGCTCTTCACGTGCCTTTCTAGAGTCGCGGATCGGAACGTTCGGGAATTGGACCGAATGTTTCGGTCCACCGGAGTGTGCCGAACGAGGTGAGCGCCTGTGGTGGTCCCTGCTTTTTCGCGTCTGGAACCTCTCCGAAGCACTTCCGAAAGTTTCGAAGGAGCGCATGATGGGCGACCCCGCACTGTCCCGCCGCGGCTTCCTGGCGGCCTCGGTCGCCGCCGGCCTCGGGGTGACCGCACTCAGCGGCTGCGGCGGCGACTCGGACGGAGGGTCGTCCTCGGGGACGACCACGATCGAGTGGTGGAACATCTCGACCACCGAGCCGACCAAGACCGTCTGGGCCGGCCTCGCCAAGAAGTTCGAGGCCCAGAACCCCAAGGTGAAGGTGAAGATCGTCCAGCTCGAGAACGACGCCTACAAGTCGAAGATGACCGCGCTGACCGCCTCGGGGAAGCTGCCGGACATCTTCCACACCTGGGGCGGCGGCGTGCTCCGGCAGCAGGTCGACGCCGGTCTGGTCGAGGACCTCACCGACACCACCAAGGCCTGGGCCGACGGACTGCTGCCGGTGGCCAGGCAGCCGTACCTGCTGGACGACAAGGCGTACGGCATCCCGTTCGACATCGGCATGATCGGGTTCTGGTACAACAAGGCGCTCTTCAAGAAGGCCGGTATCAGCACACCCCCCACCACCTGGAACGGCTTCCTCGACGCCGTACGGAAGCTGAAGTCCGCCGGCGTCACCCCGATCGCCCTCGCGGGCAAGGAGAGGTGGCCCGGGATGTACTACTGGGCGTACCTCTCGATGCGGACCGCCGGCGCCGGGGCACTGCGGAAGGCCGGTGACAGCAAGGACTTCACCGGTGCCGACTTCGTCGACGCGGGGCGGCACCTGAAGGAACTGGTGGCTCTCCAGCCGTTCCAGAAGGGCTTCCTCGGAGCCGCCTACTCCACCCCGACCGGCCAGGCGGCCACCGTCGGCAACGGCAAGGCCGCGATGGAGCTCATGGGCCAGTGGGCCCCGGTCGTGGAGGCGGACGCGGGCAAGGGACTCGGCGCGGATCTCGGATTCTTCCCGTTCCCCGAGGTCGAGGGAGGCAAGGGGAAGATCACCGAGGTGTTCGGCGGCGGCGGTGGGCACGCGCTGCGCAAGGGCGCCCCGCAGGCCGCCGTGGACTTCCTGAAGTTCTTCGCGAGCGAGACCACCGACCGCGAACTGGTCAAGAAGACCGGGGTGCTGCCGGTCGTCCCGGCCGCCGAGAGCGTGCTCACCGACGCCAACCTCAAGGCCGTGCAGACCCAGCTGAAGGCCGCCACCGGCTTCCAGCTCTACCTCGACCAGGCCTACGCGCCCGCCGTCGGGCAGGAGGTCAACGACAGCGTCGCCGCGCTCATCGCCGGGTCCAAGTCGCCCGAGCAGGTCGCCCAGTCCATCACCAAGACGGCCAAGGAAGAGCAGTAGCCGCCGATGACCTCCACCTACCTCCCCGACCGGCGCAGCGGCCCGGCCGCCGACCGCCCGCCCCCGGCCGCGAGCGCGGTCCGCGGGCGGGCGCGACGGCGCACGCTGAACTGGCTCACCGCGGTCGGCTTCCAGCTCCCCGCACTGGTGCTGTTCACCGGACTGGTGCTGCTGCCGATGCTGTTCGCGCTGTACGCCGCCTTCTTCCGCTGGGGCGGATTCGGCATGCCCTCCGACTACACGGGCGCGGGCAACTTCAGCCGCCTCTTCCAGGACCCGGTCTTCCTGGGCGACCTGTGGCGCTGCCTGGTCCTGGTCGTGCTCTCGCTCGCCCTGCAACTGCCGTTCGCCCTCGCCATGGCGGTGCTGCTCAACCAGCGGCTGCGTGGCCGGGCGGTGTACCGGATGCTGTTCTTCGCGCCGTACGTCCTGTCCGAGGCCATCACCGGCGTGCTGTTCAGCATGATCTTCGCCCCCGACGACGGGCTCGCCGACCATGTCCTCGGCGCCGTCGGCCTCGGCGCGCTGGGCGGCGAGTGGTTCGCCGATCCCTCCTACGTCATGGCCACACTCTTCCTCGTCATGACCTGGAAGTACTTCGGCTTCCACATGATGCTGTACCTGGCCGGACTCCAGTCGGTCCCGGCCGAGTTGAACGAGGCGGCGCTGATCGACGGCGCCGGGCCCTGGCAGCGCTTCCGCAATGTCACCCTGCCGCTGCTCGCGCCCACCCTGCGCATCAGCGTCTTCCTGTCCGTCATCGGGTCGATCCAGCTCTTCGACCTGGTCTGGGTGGTCACCCAGGGCGGGCCCGACCACCACTCCGAGACGATGGCCGTGACGATGTTCCAGTACGGCTTCAAGCGCTACCAGGTCGGCTACGCCAGCGCGATCAGCGTGGTCATGTTCGGCATCTGCCTCGTCTTCGCCCTCGCCTACCAGCGGTTCGTGCTCCGCCGCGACCTGCAGGGGGCCACCACGACGATGAGGGGAGCCGGCACGTGAGACACCGGACCGTACGCACGCTTCCGCTGCACGTGATCCTCGTCGCGGTCGGCGCGATGATGGTCGTGCCCCTGCTGTACGCGATCCTCTCGGGCTTCAAGTCCACCGACGAGCTGTCCCGCAACCCGTTCGGTCTGCCCGACCGGTGGCTGACCGGCAACTACACCGGCATCCTGCGCTCCGGCGACTTCTGGCGGCTCCTCGGCAACAGCACCCTGATCGCAGTGGCGACGGCCGCGCTGGTGGTCGCGGTGTCCGCGCTCGCGGCCTTCTCCTTCGCCCGGTTCGCCTTCCGGGGACGGGAGTTGCTGTTCACCCTCTTCACGCTGGGGCTGATGTTCCCCTTCGCGGTCGCCGCCCTGCCGCTGTTCCTGCTGCTGCGCTCCCTCGGCCTGCTGGACAACCCGCTCGGCGTGATCCTCCCGCAGGCCGCCTTCGGGCTGCCGATGACGATCATCATCCTGCGCGGCTTCTTCCGGCAGATACCCGGCGAGCTGGAGGAGGCGGCCACGTTGGACGGCTGCAGCGCCTTCGGGTTCCTCTGGCGGGTGCTGCTGCCCATGGCCCGGCCCGCGCTCGGCACCGTCTCGGTCCTCGCCGTGGTCACGAGCTGGAACAACTTCCTCCTGCCACTGCTCGTGTTCACCGACAGCACCTGGTGGACGCTGCCCGTCGGCGTCCAGCAGTTCCAGGGCCAGTACTCGGCGGAGTACGCCCGTGTCTTCGCGTACCTCGTGCTCGCCATGGTCCCCGCCCTCGCCTTCTACTCGGTCGCCGAACGCCAGCTCGTCGGCGGTCTGACCGCGGGCGCCACCAAGGGCTGAGCCGCATCCCCTCGACAGACAGGAGTCGCACCATGCCCAGGACGCGCCTCGGACTCGTCGGCGCCCTCGCCGCCGTCCTCGTGGCCGCCGGTCTCGCCACCGGGCCCGCCGCCGAGGCCCACGAGCGGCAGCCCACCCTCGCCGGTCTCGCCGAGCGGCACGGCCGCTATTTCGGCAGTGCCACCGACAACCCCGAACTCGCCGACAGCGCCTACACGAGGATCCTCGGCAGTGAGTTCGACATGATCACCCCGGGCAACGGGATGAAGTGGTACGCCACGGAGCCGGAGCAGGGTGTCTTCGACTGGACCGACGGCGACCGGATCGTGAGCCTGGCGCGCCGGCACCACCAGCGGGTCCGCGCCCACACCCTCGTCTGGCACAGCCAGCTTCCCGACTGGCTGACCTCGAAGGAGTGGACGGCCGGCGAGCTGCGCGCCGTACTCAAGAAGCACATCACCACGGAGGTGCGGCACTACCGGGGCAAGGTCTACTCCTGGGACGTCGTCAATGAGGCGTTCAACGAGGACGGCAGCTACCGCGAGACCATCTGGTACAAGACCCTCGGCCCCGGCTACATCGCCGACGCGCTGCGCTGGGCCCACCAGGCCGATCCGCACGCCAGGCTCTACCTCAACGACTACAACATCGAGGCCGTCGGCCCGAAGAGCGACGCCTACCACCGGCTGGCCGCGGAGCTGAAGGCGGAGGGCGTCCCACTCGACGGCGTCGGCCTGCAGGCCCATCTGGCCCTGCAGTACGGCTATCCCGCCACCCTGGAGGAGAACCTCCGCCGTTTCTCGCGCCTCGGCCTCGACACCGCCCTCACCGAGGTCGACGTACGTATGCAACTGCCCGCGACCGACGGGAAACTGGCCGAGCAGGCCGCCTGGTACCGGGACCTGACCGAGGCGTGCCTGGCCGTCCGCCGCTGTGTGGGCGTGACGATCTGGGACTACACCGACAAGTACTCCTGGATCCCGGCCTTCTTCCCCGGTGAGGGTGCGGCCCTGCCCTGGGACGAGGAGCTGAACCCCAAGCCCGCCTACTCCGCGCTGCTGGAAGCGCTGCGGCAACGGGCGGTCACCTGACGTAGCCGGCCCCGGACACGGGTCGGGGCCGGTGCGCACCGTATGTGTGCGGCCGGCCCCTCAGGTCACCGGGCGGTGCGGCGGAACCGCCCGGAACGCTCGCCTAGGCGGCGGTCATCACCTGGTCCGCGCCGAGCGGGCGGTGCGGGGCGATGACGCGGCCGTCGGGCAGAAGCTCACCGGTGTCCTCGAAGAGCAGGACGCCGTTGCACAGCAGACTCCAACCCTGCTCCGGGTGGTGCGCCACGAGGCGGGCGGACTCCCGGTCGGCGGACTCGGCTTGCGGACACGGTGGCTGGTGCTGGCACATGGATGGGATCTCTCGCTCTGTCGTGGTCATGTCCGTCCCCCGTGGTGAATAGGTCGGTCGGAACCCAGTGTTGCCCTCCGGGCGTCAATCCGCAGGGATTTCGCGGCACCGCTTCTCACAGGTTCATGACGCGTCACCCGTGCGGACGGTTCATTCCAACTGCACTGTCAGTTCGGGTGGTTCTGGGGGGCCGGATAGGGCTAGTCCGGACGGCAGAGATCCTTTTCCGGCTCGTAGGAGCGGTTTATTGCTCGTACGAGCGAGCGGCTTCCGGAAAAACAGTCGTACCCCGCTTCCCTTCCGGGGAACGGGGTACGCGCGCGTCGTTCAGACAGGGATGGAACCGAGCAGCGGTACGGGAGTCGCCCGATGGGTCAGCACCGGAAGCAACTCGGCGACGCGGTGCGGCCGGTGGGCCGGGATACCGGGTGGCGCCGGGGCCAGTGGTACGAGCAGGTCGGTGGCGGCCGGATGCCCCTCGGCGGCGTCGGCGGTGACGTCGCCGTGCAGCCACAGGGTGAGCATGTACAGGCCGGGCACGGACAGCAGACGCGGCTGGTACGGCTGCGTCAACGCCTCGGCCTGCTGCAGGGCGCGCTCGGTGGAGGCGATCCAGGGGCCCTCGAAGAAGTGCGAGAAGGCCCATCCGTCCGGGGTCAGCTTGGTGTCGGCGGCGGCCACCGCGCGATCGCCCGCGCGGATCACGAAGCGCCAGCCGGCCGGCCTCGTCGCGGACATGCCCTGGGCGGTGATCCGGTCCAACACATGTACCGGGAGTGGGAGTTCGGGCGTCGTGGGTCCCTGAGCGGCGCGCAGGGAAGGAGTTCGGGCCTCGCGGACCGCGGTGGGGGAACCGAGGGCCGTGAGGACGGAACGGAGTGCGGGCGCGGGTGCGGCGGGCGCGTGCAGGGGCATGGTGGGTCGCCTCTCGTTCGACAGGCGCGGCGGCGCGAGGAGGGTGGGGCGGACGGCGCTGTCAGCTCACGGGTGGCCTGAGAGGTGGGGCCCGGTTCGATGAACGAGGGTGCGGCTGTGGTCTGCCGCTGAATCTACGGCAGGAACACGACAGAAACCTGGACCGCGGGCACCAACCTTAGGCCTTGTTCGCGAAGTTTATACGACGCGTGTTCAGACGATGTTTCGTCTACCGCATTCCGGCCGACCCGGCAAGGCGTCATTCAGCCGCTGATTCGCATGCATACATCCCGCTTTTCGCTCCCAGGAGGCCTCGCTGACCTCGCTGTACGCCGTCATCGCGGTCGGCCGATTGTCGTCGGCGTTTTTCACGAGGCGATCGGGGCACACGAACGTGCGTGATGCGGCATGCCCCGTGAATGTGCCGCCGGGAACATTCCGACAGAGTAGCGGGCGCCGGTCCCGCGCGGGACGTTATCGATCGCTTCCGCTGGGCATCATCCAGACCCGGGACCCCGGCGGCCGGTCTGCGGCCCGCCCATCCGAGGAGGGAAACCCAGATGGGGGAGAAGGTCGTGGCAGGGCAGTTCGACCTGTCCGATCGCCAGCGCTACCGCGAAAAGCTCCAGAAGTGCCTGACAGGACTCGAGCGGCTGCTGGACGAGAAGCGGTTCGACCGCGCCAAGAACCTCATGGGCGTCGAGATCGAATTGAATCTCGCCGGCCGTGACGGCATGCCGAAAATGTTGAACGGGCAGGTACTGGAGCGCATCGCGAGCCGCGATTTCCAAACGGAACTCGCGATGTTCAACCTCGAGGTGAACATCGCCCCGCACCGGCTGGGCGGCCGGGTTTTCGACCGGCTCGCCGAGGAACTGCGGACGTCGCTGGCGTACGCCGACCGAAAGGCCGGCGAGGTGGACGCCGGCATTGTGATGATCGGCATTCTGCCCACGCTCGACCGCGACGACCTCGTCTCCTCGAACCTCTCCGAGGTGGACCGCTACACGCTGCTCAACGACCAGATCGTGGCGGCGCGCGGTGAGGACTTCCGGCTCGACATCGATGGCGTGGAGCGCCTGAGTTGCACCTCGAAGTCCATCGCCCCCGAGGCGGCCTGCACCTCCGTGCAGCTCCACCTCCAGGTCACCCCGGCCCGCTTCGCCGATGTGTGGAACGCCGCCCAGGTGGCGTCCGCGGCACAGATCGCGGTCGGTGCCAACTCACCGTTCCTGTTCGGGCGCGAGCTGTGGCGCGAGTCCAGGCCGCCGCTGTTCCTGCAGGCCACCGACACCCGCCCGCCGGAACTCCAGGCGCAGGGCGTACGGCCGCGCACCTGGTTCGGCGAGCGGTGGATCTCCTCCGCCCACGACCTGTTCGAGGAGAACCTGCGCTACTTCCCGGCGCTGCTGCCGATCTGCGACGACGAGGACCCGCTGGAGGTCCTCGACGCCGGGGGCATACCGAAGCTCGCGGAACTGGTGCTGCACAACGGCACGGTGTACCGCTGGAACCGGCCCGTCTACGACATCGCGGACGGCGTGCCGCACCTGCGGGTGGAGAACCGGGTGCTGCCGGCCGGGCCGACCATCACCGACGTGATCGCCAACGCTGCCTTCTACTACGGCCTGGTGCGCGCCCTCGCCGAGGAGTCGCGCCCGGTATGGACCCGGCTGCCGTTCGAGGCGGCCGAGGCCAACTTCGACGCGGCCTGCCGGGACGGCATCGACGCCCGCTTCGTCTGGCCGCGCCGGGGCCGCTACGGCGGTACGGGCGAGGTCGACGCCGTCACCCTGGTCCGGGACGAACTGCTGCCGCTCGCCTCCGCCGGGCTCGACGCGTGGGGTGTGGAGGCCGCCGACCGCGACCTCTACCTGGGCGTCATCGAGGAGCGCTGCCGGCGCCGGGTGAACGGGGCGGCCTGGCAGTCGGCCACCTTCCACCGGGCCCTGGAGCAGGGCCTCGGCCGCGGGGCCGCGCTGGCCGCGACGACACGCCGCTACGCCGAGCTGATGCACGTGGGCGAGCCGGTGCACACCTGGCCGGTGGGGCTTCCGGAGCCGGTGCCGCTGGGCTGAGGAGAGGGCACGGCCGTCCGCTCCCGCGTCGAGCCGGGCCCGGCCAAGCGCTCCACGAGGCGATCCGGCATGCTGTGAGCTCGCACGGCCGGAGCGACGACAGGAGTGCACGTGGAGGCGGACCCGGCGGCCTACGGCCCTTCGCGGGGGCGGTTCCCGCGGCGGATCTTCCGGGACGAGACACTGCTCGTGCTGGCGCTCTCGCTCGGCGCGAGCGGGGTCTCCGCGCTGATCAGCTTCGTCGGGTCGGTCACGAAACCGGGCGGGCTCAAGGACCAGGCGGCCACCCTCAACGCGTCGGCCGCGCCGGGGCGTCCCTGGCTCGACCTGGCCTGGCAGCTCTTCGGCATCGCCTCCGCGCTGGTGCCCGTGGCCCTGGTCGCCCACCTGCTGATGCGCGAGGGCGAGAGCCTGCGCACGCTGGGCTTCGACCGCAGCCGCCCCTGGCCCGACCTCGGCCGGGGCGCGGGCGTCGCCGCGGTGATCGGCAGCACCGGGATCGCCTTCTACCTGGCCGCCCGCGGCCTCGGCTTCAACCTCACCGTGGTGCCCGAGGCTCTGCCCGAGGTGTGGTGGAAGTACCCCGTGCTCATTCTGTCCGCGGTGCAGAACGCGATCCTCGAGGAGGTCATCGTCGTCGGCTATCTGCTGCGCAGGCTGGGGCAGCTCGGCTGGACGGCGGGGACCGCGCTGGTGGCCAGCGCGATCCTGCGCGGCTCGTATCACCTCTACCAGGGCATCGGCGGCTTCATCGGCAACATGGTGATGGGTGTGGTCTTCGTCTGGCTCTACCGCCGCTGGGGCCGGGTCGGGCCGCTGGTGGTCGCCCACTCCCTGCTCGACATCGGCGCGTTCGTCGGATACGCCCTGCTCGCAGGCAAGGTGGACTGGCTGCCGACGGCCTGAGGGCGGGCCGGCCCGGGCCGGTCAGGCGAGCAGTTCACCCTCGATGACGGTGACCGCGCGGCCGGTCAGCAGGGTGCGGTCGCCCCGCAGACCGGTGCGGACCAGGCCGGAGCGACGGGAGGCCTGCAGCCCCGTGAGATCGTCCCGGCCGAGGCGGGCGGACCAGTGCGGGGCCAGCGCGGTGTGGGCGCTGCCGGTGACCGGGTCCTCGTCGATGCCGACGTTCGGGAAGAAGCAGCGCGAGACGAAGTCGTGTCCGAGGGACGGGTCGTCGGCGCGGGCGGTGGCGATGATGCCCCGCGTGGAGTGCGCCATCAGGGCCTTGTGGTCGGGGGCGAGGCCGAGCACCGTCCGCTCGTCGGCCAGCTCCACCAGCAGGTCGCCGACGTGGGGCCCGGTGTCGTAGGCGGCGAGCGGGTCGGCGCCCAGCGCCTTGCCGACGCCGTCCGGGATCTCCACCGCGGTGAGCGGGGCGGTCGGGAAGTCCATGGTGATCCAGCCGTCCGGGCCCGGCGTGGCGACGAGGACACCGCTGCGGGTGGCGAACCGGACCGGCCCCTCGTGAGCACCGGTGGTGTGCAGGACGTGCGCGGTGGCGAGCGTGGCGTGTCCGCACATCGCGACCTCGGCGACGGGCGTGAACCAGCGCAGCGCCCAGTCCGCCTCGCCGCCCGCGGGCAGCCGGTGCGCGAACGCCGTCTCGGCGTGGTTCACCTCCATGGCGACGTTCTGGAGCCGGTCGTCGTCCGGGAAGACGTCGTCCAGGAGCAGGACGCCGGCCGGGTTGCCGGCGAAGGGGCGGTCGGTGAAGGCGTCGACGATTCGGATGCGCATGGCGCAGACGCTAGGGCCGTGGCAGGCGGGTCACCAAGGCCAATCCGCGAGTCCTGGACCGATTTCGGCCGGGGGGCGCGGGCGGCGGACCCGTGGGACGCCACTTTTCGGACGGGTGCGGGAGGGCCTTGTCGTCCGATCGGTTCCGATATATCGTTGAGGCATCGCGTAAGAACGCGATGCGAACGTGACAGATCAGCGATGGAATGGAGTGATCACGATGCGCGGCCACGGATTTGAGCGTGGACATCGTCAGGACGGCCCGGGCCGGCACGGCCGGGGCGGGTTCGGCGGCTTCGAGGGGCGGCGGGCCGCCTTCGGGCCCTTCGGCCCGGGTGGCCCCGGCTGGGGACCCGGCGGGCCCGGCTTCGGACCGGGACAGTGGGGGCCGCGAGGGCGCGGCGGACCGAGGGGGCGGGCGCGGCGCGGTGATGTGCGCGCCTCGATCCTGGCCCTGCTCAAGGAGCGGCCCATGCACGGCTACGAGATGATCCAGGAGATCGCCGAGCGCAGCGGCGGCGCCTGGAAGCCCAGTCCCGGCTCGGTCTACCCCACCCTCCAGCTGCTGGAGGACGAGGGTCTGATCGTCAGTGAGAGCGAGGGCGGCAAGAAGCTGTTCGCCCTGACCGACAGCGGCCGCACGGCCGCCGAGGACGGCCCGGAGGCTCCCTGGGAAGAGGCCTCGCGCGGGGTCGACTGGGAGGCCCTCGGTGAGATCAGGCAGGCCGGCATGGGGCTGATGCAGGCCTTCGGGCAGGTGTGGAACACCGGGACCAAGGAGCAGCGCGAGAAGGCGCTGGCCGTCGTCACCGACGCCCGGAAGAAGCTCTACCTCATCCTCGCCGACGAGGACTGAGCCAGGTACGGCACCGGGGCGCCCCGCGGAACCTCCGCGGGGCGCCCCGGTGTCGACGGCTTGATCTCCTCCCTGAGGATGAGATCCCGGCGGGGGATGTCCACTCCGTGCGGGACGCGAAGATGGTTCCCCTCGCGGATGACCGGGCCGCCCGGGACTGATGAGGTGGCGGTGTGCATCCCCGTACAGCCCGCTGGAGCATCCCCGAGCAGGGAGTCCCGCACACGGACGACGATGCCGGGCTCGGTGCCGAGCTGGCGGCGGTGGTCGCCGGTGCCCGCCGCCGCGCGGTGCGAGACGGGGACCGCCAGATCGACACCGCCCACCTGCTGCACTCGCTCCTGGAGCACGACCCCGAGGTGCGGGCCGCCGTCGGAGGGGCCCCGCGGCTCGCCCGGCTGTTCGGCTACCTCGTGCAGCGCAGCATCGGCTACGGGCTGCGCTGGCAGAACGCCGTGGAGGGCTCCGGCGCGCTCGCCGTCGTACCCGGTCCCGCCGCGCGGGGCGGCGAGCGGGCGGGCGGCGGCGCGCACCGCGACACCGGTCACTGGTCGCCCGTCGCGGCCGTCGCCGTCGAGGAGGCCCGGCGGCGCGCACGGCGGCGCGGGGCGGCCCGGACCGGCGGCACCGACCTGCTCGCCGGGCTCGTCGTGGACCCGCGGTCCCGGGCGGTCGAGGTCCTCGAGCGCGCCGGCGTCCGGACCCGCGAACTGAGCGCCCGGCTCGACGGCCGGGCGGCGGACGTCGGGCCGTGACACCGTCCACTCGCTGAGACAGGTGTCAACGGGGGTGACGCTCATGTCAACGCCTGTCATCATGTGCCGGTGCCTATATCTGCAAGCAGCCGGGGCAGCCACGGCAAGGGCGTCGGGCTGGGTCTCGCGCTCCTTTCCGCGCTGGCCTTCGGCGGGTCCGGAGTCGCGGCGAAGCCGCTGATCGAGGCGGGGCTCGACCCGCTCCACGTGGTGTGGCTACGGGTGGCGGGCGCCGCCGTGGTCATGCTGCCGCTCGCCGTGCGGCACCGCACGCTGCCGCTCCGCCGTCCCGCGCTGCTCGCCGGGTTCGGGCTGCTGGCCGTGGCCGGCGTCCAGGCCTGCTACTTCGCCGCGCTCTCCCGCATCCCGGTCGGCGTGGCGCTGCTCGTCGAGTACCTGGCCCCCGCCCTCGTGCTCGGCTGGGTCCGGCTCGTGCAGCGGCGGCCGGTGACCCGCGCCGCCGCACTCGGTGTGGTCCTCGCGGCCGGCGGTCTCGCCTGCGTGGTCGAGGTGTGGTCCGGGCTGAGCTTCGACGCGTTCGGCCTGCTGCTCGCGCTCGGCGCCGCATGCTGCCAGGTCGGCTACTTCGTCCTGTCCGACCAGGGCAGCGAGGCGGGCGAGCAGGCGCCGGACCCGCTCGGCGTCATCGCCTACGGCCTGCTCGTCGGCGCCCTCGTGCTGACCGCCGTGGCCCGCCCGTGGACGATGGACTGGTCGGTGCTGACCGGCTCCGCGCGGATGAACGGCACCACCGTCCCGGCCGTCGCCCTGCTGGCCTGGATCGTCCTCGTGGCCACGGTCGTCGCGTACATCACCGGCGTGCTGTCCGTGCGCCGGCTGTCCCCGCAGGTCGCAGGGGTCGTCGCGTGCCTCGAAGCGGTCATCGCGACGGTGCTGGCCTGGGTGCTGCTCGGCGAGCACCTGTCCGCGCCGCAGATCATCGGCGGAGCGGTGGTCCTCCTCGGCGCGTACATCGCCCAGTCCTCCGCCCCCGCGAAGGGCGCGGGGGAGCCGGTGGCCGCGGGCGGTGGCGCGGAACGGGAGTTGTCGGCACGCGGAACGGCTGCCTAGAGTGCTGGTCATGACGTCCTACGCGCTCGTCCTTTCGCCGCCCGCCGCCTGAGGCGGGCCTCCGGAACGCACGCCCGGCGCGCAGCGCCGGGCGGGACGGTGCTGCCCGCAGACGAAGTCCGCGCGCCCCGCTGAGCCGGGCCGCCTTCCGAACTTCCGCACTCCGGTGCGCTTCTGCGGAGAGAATCCTCGTGTCGAACCCTGTCTCGGGCCTGCCCGTCGGGCGTGGCCTGCTCTATCTGATCGTCACCGGTGCCACCTGGGGCACCGCGGGCGCCGTCGCCTCGCTGGTCTACCGGACCAGCGAGATGGGTGCCTTCACCCTCTCCTTCTGGCGCTGCGCCGTCGGACTCGTACTGCTGCTGGCCGGCCGGCTGCTGCGCGGCCGCACCCGGGCGGCCGCGCCCGAACCGCTGCGCCGCAGGGCCGCGAAGGCCGCCGCCACCGGCATCGGGCTGGCCGTGTTCCAGACCGCCTACTTCGCCGCCGTGGGGTCGACCGGGCTCGCCGTGGCCACGGTGGTCACCCTGGGCGCGGGCCCGGTGCTGATCGCGCTCGGCGCCCGGCTCACCCTGGGGGAGCGCCTCGGCGCGGGCGGCGCCCTCGCCGTCGCCGGAGCGCTCACCGGGCTGGCCGTGCTCACCCTCGGCGGCTCCGCCGCGACCGTCCGGCCGCTCGGTGTGCTGTACGCGCTGGCGTCGGCGGCGGGCTACAGCGGCATGACGCTGCTGACCCGCCGCTGGGGGCGCGACGGCGCCGCCGACGCCTCCGGCACCACCATCGGCGCCTTCGCCGTCACCACCCTGTGCCTGCTGCCGTTCGCCCTGGGTGAGGGGCTGTTCCCGCACACCGGACACCCGGTGCGGCTGCTGGTCCTGATCGCGTACATCGCGTCCGTGCCCACCGCCCTCGCCTACGCCCTGTACTTCGCGGGCGCCGCCGTCGTCCGGTCCGCCACCGTCTCCGTGATCATGCTGCTGGAGCCGGTGACCGCGGCCGTGCTCGCCGTGGCACTCCTCGGCGAGCACCTCACGGCGGCCACCCTGGCCGGCACGCTGCTGATGCTCGGCGCCGTCGCGGGCCTGGCACTGGGCGAGGCCCGCGAGGCCGGTCGCCGCGAACCGGTCCCCCTGACCTCCTAGCTCACTGCGTCAGATAGTCCGGGAGCCCGATGCCGGGGGCCAGGTCCGGGTTGGGGACGGGGGCCTCGTAGCCCTTGCGGAGCGGCACTACCCCGGCCCAGTGCGGCAAGGACAGGTCCTCGGGCTCGTCGTTGGCCCCGCCGGTGCGGATCTTCGCGGAGACCTCGTCGAGGTCGAGGCGGATGACCGCGGTGGCGGCCAGCTCCTTCTTGTTCGCGGGCCGGGAGTCGGCGGCCCGGCCCGGTACGACCTGGTCCACCAGCGCGTCCAGGGCCAGCCGCCGCTCCTCGGGGTCGGTGACCTCGTGGGCGGTGCCGTGCACCACCACCGAGCGGTAGTTCATCGAGTGGTGGAAGGCGGAGCGGGCCAGGACCAGCCCGTCGACGTGGGTGACCGTCAGGCACACCTCGAGGCCGGGATCCGCCTCGCCGGTCATCCGCAGCGGGCGCGAACCGGTGGACCCGTGGACGTACAGCCGTTCGCCGACCCGGCCGTACAGGGTCGGCAGCACCACCGGCGCGCCGTCGCGGACGAAGCCGAGGTGGCAGACGTAGCCCTCGTCGAGTATCGCGTGCACCACGTCCCGGTCGTACGACGCCCGGTTCGCGGAACGCGTGGGCACGGTCCGGTCGGTCGGCGTGTACGCGACGGACGGCGACGAGGCTTCCCGGGTCCCCTGCATGGCGGTCTCCATTGCACTAGTGCATACTTGGTTTTGTGCTAGGAGAGTATCCGATCCAGGGCCGGGGCGCAGCGGAGATCGCGGCCAGTGTCGAGCGGGCGGTGGGCGCCGGGGAGCTGGAGCCCGGCCGGCATCTGCCGCCCATGCGGGACTTGGCGACCCGGCTCGGGGTGAACCCGAACACGGTCGCGGCCGCCTACCGCACCCTGCGCGAACGCGGGGTGATCGAGACCGCCGGTCGGCGCGGCAGCCGGGTACGCCCCAAGCCGGCCACGACGGGACGCGAGCAGATCCGGGTGGAGGTGCCGGCGGGCGTGCGGGACGCGGCCGACGGCAACCCGGACCCCGCGCTGCTGCCCCGCCTTGCGGCCGCATTCGCGGCGGCCGCCGCGCACGGCGACCGGGAGCCGGTCCTCTACGGGCACGATCCGGTGGAGCCGGAGCTGGCCCGGCTGGCCCGCGCCGCCCTGGACGCCGACGGGGTGCCGGACGGCCCCGTGGCCGTGGCCTCCGGTTCCCTGGACGTCATAGAACGAGTGCTAGCGGCCCACCTCAAGCCGGGCGACCGGGTGGCGGTGGAGGACCCCGGCTGGGGCAGCGTGCTGGACCTGGTGCCGGCGCTCGGCCTGCGGACGGTCCCCGTCGGCGTCGACGACGAGGGGCCGCTTCCCGGCGACGTCCGCGGCGCGCTGGAGTCCGGGGCGCGGGCGCTGATCGTCACCGACCGGGCGCAGAACCCGACCGGCGCCGCGCTGACCGCTACGCGCGCGCGTGCGCTGCGCGCGGTCCTCCGGGACCACCCCGCGACCCTGCTGATCGAGGACGACCACGGCCACGGCATCGTGGATGTGCCACTGCGTCCGCTGGCCGGTGCCACCCGCCACTGGGCCTTCGTCCGCTCCGTCGCGAAGGCCTGGGGGCCGGACCTGCGGCTCGCGGTTTTCACCGGGGACGCCGTCACCGTCGACCGGGTGCGCGGGCGCCAGCGGCTGGGCCCCGGCTGGGTGAGCCTGCTCGTGCAGCGGGCCGTGGTCGAACTGTGGCGCGGCGGCGCGGTGGACCCCCGCGAGGTGGCGGCCTCGTACGGCGCCCGCCGGGAGGCCCTCGTCGAGGCGCTGGCCGCGCGCGGGGTGGCGGCGCACGGCCGCAGCGGCATGAACGTCTGGGTGCCGGTCCCCGACGAGACGGGCGTGGTGGCCCGTCTGCTGCACGCGGGCTGGGCGGTCACCCCGGGCGCGCGGTTCCGGCTGGGCTCGCCGCCGGGCATCCGCGTCACGGTCTCGGCCCTCGCCCAGCGGGACATCGTCCCGCTGGCGGCGGCGGTCGCGGCGGCGGTACGCCCTTCCCCGGCCCGCTCCTACGGCTGAGGACCGCGCCGGGGGCCGGGTGGCGGCGGCTCAGGCCCTGGGCCTGACCTGGGTGAGCGCGGCCCCGGCGAGCACGACCACCGCACCGACCGGAGTGGTCCAGCGCAGCGACTCCCCGAGGATCGCCACGCCCGCCGCCGTGGCGATGACCGGGATGAAGTACGTGACCATCTGCGCCGTGGTGGGCCCGACCTCGGCGACGAGGCCGTACTGGATGAGCACCGCCAGCCCCGTGCCCAGAGCGCCCAGCGCGGCCACGGCCAGCAGCGGGACCACCGGGAAGTGGTCCGGGAACGGGGTGAACAGCGGGGTCACGACGGCCAGTTGCACCGTCGCCAGCAGGAGCTGGGCCCCCGTCATGGACAGATGCGAGTTGCCGGTCCCGGCCAGGGTGCGACGGACGTAGATCCAGCCGATCGGGTAGCTCAGCGAGGCGAGCAGCGCCATCGCCGTACCCGTCGCGTCCAGCCCGTGGAAGCCCTGCCAGGCGCCCAGCACCGTCAGTACACCGAGGAAGCCGAGGCCGAGCCCCGCGACGCGCACCCGGGTGGGCCGGTCCTCGGAGAGCGCGACCATCGACAGGGCCATGCCCCACAGCGGCGAGGTGGCGTTGCAGATGCCGGCCAGCGTGGAGGGGATGGTCAGCTCCGAGTACGCGAAGAGGGAGAACGGCAGGGCGTTCAGGAAGAACGCGGCGACCGCCATGTGACCCCACAGCCGGGCCCCGCGCGGCAGCCGCTCCCGCTTCACGGCCATCGCCGCCGCCAGCACCGCCGTACCGAAGACCAGCCGGCCGAGGGTGACCTGGAACGGCGCGTAGCCGTCCGTGCCCACCTTGATCAGCAGGAAGCTGAAGCCCCAGATCAGCGAGAGGGCGCCGAAGCGCAGCCGCCAGTCGAGGCGGGCGCGGGGCGGGGCGGGAGTTTCGGGGGACTGCGTCCGGGGTGAGGTGACCGTGCTCATGGCGTCAACGATGCGGTACCCAACCTCGTAGCACAATCGAGAATTTTCACCGGGTACCTCTTAGAATCCCTTACATGTTGAACCTGGAGCGCCTGCGCACCCTGGACGCCCTCGCCCGGCACGGTTCGGTCAGCGCCGCCGCCGACGCCCTGCACGTCACGACGTCCGCGGTCTCCCAGCAGCTCCGCAAGCTGGAGCGGGAGGCCGGGCAGCGGCTGCTGGCGAAGAACGGCCGGGGTGTCCGCCTCACGGACGCCGGGCGGCTGCTGTCGGAGCACGCGGCCCGCATCCTGTCCCAGGTCGAACTCGCCCAGGCCGATCTCGAGGCGCACCGCGGCCAGGTCGCCGGCGAGCTGCGTGTCTCGGCGTTCCCGACCGCGGCCCGCGGCCTGTTCCCCGCCGCGCTCGCCGACCTGCGCGGCCGGCACCCGGGCCTGAGGGTGCGCTCCAGTGAACTGGAGCCGGAGCACGGCATCGCCGCCGTCGTGCGCGGCGACCTCGACCTGGCCGTGGTCCTCGACTGGTACAACAAGCCGATGCCTGTGCCCGACGGCCTGGTCAAGGCGCCTCTGCTGGACGATCCGGCAGATGTCGCCATGCCGGCCGGGCATCCGCTCGCGGACCGGGACGAGGTGGACCTCGCCGAGTTCGCGGAGGACGAGTGGATCACCTGGGGCGAAGGCGAGTTCTGCCACGAGTGGCTGATGTTCACCCTGCGCTCCAAGGGCATCGAGCCGATCGTCGGGCACCGCGCCGGCGAGACCCACACCCAGCTCGGGCTGGTCGCCGCCGGGCTCGGCGTGTGCATCGCGCCGCTGCTGGGCCGGCACCCGGTGCCGCCGGGCGTCGTCATGATCCCGCTCAGTCAGCGGGTGCGGCGGCACGTCTACGTCGTCTGGCGCGCGGACGCCGACCGCCGCCCCTCGATCCGCGCCGCGGTCGAGGCGCTGCGGGCGGCGGCCGAGCGGGTGAGCGAGGTCTAGGGCCTCGCTTTCGGACCAGGCCGAACGAAAGACCCTGGGTCCGTCCCGGCGCCCCCATGTCCTGCCGGGTTCCGGACCTCACAGACCGCCGAGCTTGCGGAAGTCCCAGGAGACGATCTTGTCCGGGGTCAGCCGGGCCCAGGCGTGCCGGCCGTCGTGCGGCATCTCGTCCAGGCCGAAGTACTTGCGCGCGAACACCGTTTCCGGCGTGTCGAGTTCGGCGCGCAGTTCCCCGGTCCGGGGTACCTCGCCCACGAACTCCACCCGCCCGGACAGCTCGGCCCCGCGCAACTGGTCGTACTCCTCGCCCGAGTCGACCACGACCGCCACCCGGGGATCGCGGCTCAACTGCGCCCAGCGCCTGCTGCGCACCACGGAGTACAGCCACAGCGAGGTCCCGTCCCAGGCGAACCACAGCGCGCTGACGTGCGGTGTGCCGTCCGCCGAGACGGTCGCGACCCGGCAGGTGCGCCGGCTGGTCAGGAAGTCGTCCAGCTCCCCGGGCGTCATCATGATCTTCCGGCCCCGACGCTGCTGCGTCACGGTCATACGGCCCCCTCTTCTCCCACGTCGAACCGGCGGAACCCGCCCCTGGCGTGATCCTCCGAGATCGCACCGGGAAAGGGAACAGGACGGGTCCGCCTGCCTCGTCCGCCCCCGCCTCAGGCCAGCTTGATCTCGTCACCCGAGACGGTGATCTTCCGGGCGGCCAGCGGCTGGGTCGCGGGTCCCTGCTTCACGCTGCCGTCCTCCACGGAGAAGTGGCTGTTGTGACACGGGCAGACGATCGCGCCGCCCGAGATGCTGGACACGGCGCAGCCCTGGTGGGTGCACTTGGCGGAGAACGCCTTGTAGGTGCCCGCCGCCGGCTGGGTGACCACCACACCCCGGTCCTTGAAGATCTTGCCGCCGCCCTCCGGGATGTCCGAGGTCCGGGCCAGGGCCGCGCCACCGGCCGAGTCGCCGGAGCCCGCGGAACCCCCGTCCTGCGACGAGCCGGTGGACCCGGTCGTGCCCGCGGTCCCGGACCCGGTGTCGACGGTGTCCGAGGAGTCGTCGCCCGAACCGCAGGCGGTCAGCGCGGCGGCGAGCCCGGCCGCTCCGGCCGCCGCCACGACGGTACGGCGGGCCGGTCCCGTTTCGGGCTTGAACGATGCGCTGGTCATGACGTGGTTCCCTTCCGCGGAGCGTCTCGTGATCCGTCCAGGGGTACGGTCCCCGGCCGCCGCCTGTTCAGAGGGGCGACCGGATCCTTGCCCTCCGGAGGTCTGGCGGGCATGAAACCACGGCCGCCGGCCGGAAACCGGGAACACCGCCGCGCACCGGCCGCCCGCCCGTCGGCCGGACGGGCCCCCGCCCCAGTAGCCTGGGGCGATGCTCAAGGAAGTCACCGCCACCCGCTACATCACCCCTTTGCGTGAGGGCGGCTCGCTGCCGGGACTCGTCGAGGCCGACGACTTCGGTATGTACGTCATGAAGTTCACCGGTGCCGGACAGGGCCGCAAGACCCTGGTCGCGGAAGTGGTGTGCGGTGAACTCGCCCGCCGGCTCGGCTTCCGGATGCCCCGGCTGGTGACGGTCCGGCTGGACCCCGTACTGGGCCTGGGCGAGCCCGAGCAGCAGGTGCAGGACCTGCTCAGGTCCAGCGGCGGCACCAACCTCGGCATGGACTTCCTCTCCGGCGCCCTCGGTTACGACCCGCTCGCCTTCCCGGTGAGCCGCGCCGAGGCCGGGCGGATCGTCTGGTTCGACGCGCTGATCAACAACGTCGACCGGTCCTGGCGCAACCCCAACCTGCTGATGCACCGCGGCGAACTGTGGCTCATCGACCACGGCGCCACGATGATCTGGCACCACAACTGGCCCTCCGTCGAGGCCTCCGCGGCCCGTCCGTACGACGCCGCCGACCACGCCCTCGCCCGCTTCGCGCCGGACGTCACGGCCGCCGCGGCCGAACTGGCACCCAGGGTCACCGGGGACCTCCTCGCCGAGGTCACCGCCGAGATCCCCGACGCCTGGCTGGCCGACGAGCCGGGCTTCGCCACCCCGGACGAACTCAGGGACGCCTACGCGCGGCCGCTGCTCGCCCGGGCGGCCGTCATCGCCGAGCGCATCACCGGTATCGAGGAGGGCAAGTGAGCGAGCGTCACATCCACATGGCCGGCCATGTGACCGAGCGCCACATCACCCGGGCGGGCCAGGGCGGTGACCGGGACGTGTTCGAGTACGCCCTGCTGCGGGTCGTCCCGCGCGTCGAGCGCGGCGAGTGCGTCAACGCCGGCGTGGTGGTCTACTGCCGCGCCCAGGACTATGTCGGCGCCCTCACCCACCTGGACGAGGCCCGGCTGCTCGCCCTGGACCCCGGGGCGGACGTGGCGGGAGTGCGGGCCGCGCTCGGCGCCGTCGAACGGGTCTGCGCCGGCGGTGAGGAGGCCGGGCAGGCGGCCCGCGACGACGCCGGGCGGCGCTTCCGCTGGCTGATCGCGCCCCGCTCCACCGTCGTGCAGCCGGGGCCCGTGCACACCGGGCTCACCACCGATCCGGCGGCCGAGACCGAGCGTCTGCTGGGCCTCCTGGTGAGGTAATGGATCACACCGGCCCGGTGTCCCGTTGACACCGGGTGCCAGGGCTTCTAGCGTCGCGGGTGCTGAAGGTACTAAGCGGTCGCTCACCGCACCTGCCGGCTCCGCCAGGAGCGGGCACAGGGTTCTCTCAAGGGCGAGGAGAAGCAGCAATGTCCACCACTGAACAGCGGGTCGCGGTAGTCACCGGCGCGGCACGCGGCATCGGCGCCGCCACCGCCGTACGGCTGGCCGCCGAGGGTCGCGCGGTCGCCGTGATCGACCTCGACGAGGCCGCCTGCAAGGACACCGTCGAGAAGATCACCGCGGCAGGCGGCCGGGCGATCGCGGTCGGCGCGGACGTCTCCGACGAGGCGCAGGTCGAGGCCGCCGTCGCCCGGGTCGCCGAGGAGCTGGGCGCCCCGACCATCCTGGTCAACAACGCCGGCGTGCTCCGCGACAACCTGCTGTTCAAGATGAGTGTCTCCGACTGGGACACCGTCCTGAACGTGCACCTGCGCGGCTCATTCCTGATGACCAAGGCGGTCCAGAAGCACATGGTCGACGCGGGCTTCGGCCGGGTCGTCAACCTGTCCTCGTCCTCCGCGCTGGGCAACCGCGGCCAGGCCAACTACTCGGCCGCCAAGGCGGGTCTGCAGGGCTTCACCAAGACCCTCGCCATCGAGCTGGGCAAGTTCGGCATCACCGCCAACGCCGTCGCCCCCGGCTTCATCGCCACCGAGATGACCAAGGCCACCGCCGACCGGGTCGGCATGGGCTTCGACGACTTCAAGAGCGCCGCCGCCACCCAGATCCCGGTCCAGCGCGTGGGCGAGCCCGAGGACATCGCCAACGCCATCGCCTTCTTCACCGGCGAGGCGGCCGGCTTCGTCTCCGGCCAGGTGCTGTACGTCGCAGGCGGACCGCTCGACTAGGAAGTCTGGGGAATCACGGACATGACTGAACTCCCGGAGCTCTCCGGCAAGACCGCCCTCGTCACCGGCGCCAGCCGCGGCATCGGTTACGGCGTCGCCGAGGCGCTCGTCGCCCGCGGCGACCGCGTGTGCATCACCGGGCGGAACGAGGACGCCCTGAAGGAGGCCGTCGAACGGCTCGGCGCCGACCGGGTCATCGGCGTCGCCGGCAAGGCCCACGACCTCGGCCACCAGGCGGAGGCCGTCGAGCGGACCATGGAGGCCTTCGGCCGCGTCGACTTCCTGGTCAACAACGCCGGCACCAACCCCGTCTTCGGGCCCATCGCCGACCTCGACCTGGACGTCGCCCGCAAGGTGTTCGAGACCAACGTGATCTCGGCGCTCGGCTTCGCCCAGAAGACCTGGCACGCCTGGCAGAAGGACAACGGCGGCGCGATCGTCAACATCGCCTCGGTCGCGGGGCTCGCGCCCTCGCCGTTCATCGGCGCCTACGGCGTCAGCAAGGCCGCGATGATCAACCTGACCCAGCAGCTGGCGCACGAGTTCGCGCCCCGCGTGCGGGTCAACGCGATCGCCCCGGCCGTCGTGAAGACCAAGTTCGCCGAGGCGCTCTACGAGGGCCGCGAGGCCGAGGCGGCCGCCTCCTATCCGCTCGGCCGGCTCGGAGTGCCCTCCGACATCGGCGGGGCCGCGGCCTTCCTCACCTCCGGGCAGTCCGACTGGGTCACCGGTCAGACGCTCGTCGTGGACGGCGGCATCTTCCTCAACGCCGGCGTGGGCTGACCGGTACCGTCCGGCCGTCTTTTTCGGGCGCCGTTTCCCAGCGGAACGGCGCCCGAAACGCCGTACAAAACGCGCACAGCGGATTGACAACGTAGTCATCGCGCAATCGATCAAGAAGGCCTGCTCCAGGGGAGGTTCACGGGGCCGGACGCTGCGGTATGGTCTGCCGACCCTTGGTATGGCAGATCGAGGAGCGTGCGCGTGTTCAACCGGAACCGATTCCTGCGGAGAGTCGCGGCGATCGCGTCCATATCCCTGGTGGCCGGCTGCGGCCTGTTCTCGGACGGGGATTCCGACGGCAAGGGCCCGATCGTCGTCGGGACCACCAGCGCGCCCAGCACCCTGGATCCGGCCGGCGCCTGGGACGGCTCCTGGGAGCTCTACCGGAACATCTACCAGACGCTCCTGGCCTACCCGAACGGCGCCACCACGCCCCAGCCGGACGCCGCGCAGAGCTGCTCCTTCACCGGGACCGACAGCCGCACCTACCGCTGCAAGCTGCGCCCGGACATGAAGTTCGCCGACGGCGACCCGCTGAACGCGGAGGCCGTCCAGCACTCCATCAACCGCATCCGCACCATCGACGCGCCCGGCGGCCCCGCCGGACTGCTCGGCAGCCTGGACAGCGTGGAGGCCGTCGGCGACAACGAGGTGGTCTTCCGCCTCAACCAGTCCGACGCCACCTTCCCGTTCGTGCTCGCCACCCCGGCCATGTCCATCGTCGACCCCGACGACTACCCGGCGAACTCGCTGCGCAAGGACAACAAGGTCTTCGGCTCCGGGCCGTACACGCTGCAGTCCTACGAGGAGGGCAAGCAGGCCGTCCTGGCGCGCAACGACCACTACCAGGGCTTCGCCAAGCGGCAGAACAGCGCGGTGACCATCCGGTACTACCAGGACTCGGCCACCATGGTGAAGGCGCTGCGCGACAAGCAGATCGACGTCACCTACCGAGGCCTCGCCGCCGACGACATCCTCACCCTGCAGCGGGCCGGCACCTCCGACCTGCAACTGGTGGACGGCACCGGCACGGACATCAGCTACCTGGTGTTCAACCCCAAGGACTCGTGGACCAAGCAGCCCGCCGTGCGCAAGGCCGTCGCCCAGGTCGTCGACCGGGGCGCGATCGCGCACAAGGTCTACAAGGACACCGTCGTCCCGCTGTACTCGATGGTCCCGGCGGGCCTGACCGGCCACGCCACCAGCTACTTCGACGACTTCGGCGACCCGAGCGTGTCCAAGGCCCGCAGGATCCTCACTGACGCGGGCATCACCCAGCGCGTCCCGCTCACCCTCTGGTACACCACCGACCGCTACGGCTCCGAGACGGCCGTGATGTTCCAGGAGCTGAAGCGGCAGCTCGACGCCTCCGGGCTGTTCAGCGTCACCCTCAAGAGCCGACCCTGGAAGACCTATGTGGTCGGCTACCAGAAGGGTGAGTACCCGGTGTTCGGCCGCGGCTGGTTCCCGGACTTCCCCGACGCGGACAACTTCATCGCCCCGTTCGTCGGCGAGCACAACGCCCTGGGGACGCCCTACCCGTCCAAGCAGATCACCAATGTGCTGCTGCCCCGCTCGCGTGCCGAGAGCGACCGCGGCAAGGTGGTCAAGGACCTGGAGGCCGCCCAGCAGCTCATGGTGAACGACGCCCGGCTGATCCCGCTGTGGCAGGGCCGGCAGTACGTCGCGGCGAACGACGACATCTCGGGCGGCGAGCGCGCCCTCGACCCGTCGACGATCATGATGATGTGGGAGCTGCACCGCAAGACGAGCTGGTGACGGTCCTCCAGCACCCGGCTGTCAGTGGTCGCCTGTAGGTTTCTGAAACCTGAAGTGACCGCACATCGTGAGGACGTTGACGTGACCGACATCGCCATGCTGCCCGAGTCCTGGCGCGGGGTTCTGGGCGACGAACTGCAGCAGCCCTACTTCAAGGAGCTGACCGAGTTCGTCGAGGACGAGCGGGCGAGGGGTCCCGTCTACCCGCCGCGCGAGGAGGTCTTCGCCGCGCTGGCCGCGACGCCGTACGACAGGGTCAAGGTCCTGGTCCTCGGCCAGGACCCGTACCACGGCGAGGGCCAGGGCCACGGTCTGTGCTTCTCGGTCCGTCCCGGTGTGAAGACCCCGCCCTCCCTGCGGAACGTCTACAAGGAGATGAAGGAGGAGCTGGGCCTGCCCGTCCCGGACAACGGCTATCTGATGCCCTGGGCCGAACAGGGCGTGCTGCTGCTCAACGCGGTGCTCACGGTCCGGGCCGGGGAGGCGAACTCGCACAAGGGCAAGGGCTGGGAGAAGTTCACGGACGCGGTGATCCGCGCCGTGGCCTCCCGTCCCGACCCGGCGGTCTTCGTGCTGTGGGGCAACTACGCGCAGAAGAAGCTCCCGCTGATCGACGAGACCCGCCACGTGGTGGTGAAGGGCGCGCACCCCTCGCCGCTGTCCGCGAAGAAGTTCTTCGGCTCCCGCCCCTTCACTCAGATCAACGAGGCCGTGGCCGGTCAGGGGCACGAGCCCGTCGACTGGCGGATCCCCGACCTGGGCTGACCCGATCGGCTCGCGCGGCCCCGTGTCGTACGGGGCCGCCTGCCCCGGATCTCCGGTGCCTGCGGTTAGCGTCGGTGCGGACGGTGACCCGACAGCCGACGACGGCCGGAGGACGCGGTGGCGGAGCGACAGGAGCAGGCGGCGCCGGACGCCGTGCTGACGCGGATCGGGCAGGTCGTGATGCTGCATCACGGCGGCGACCGTGAGGAGGCCCGACGTCGCCTCCTCCTGCTGTGGGCGGAGATCGGCGAGGACGGCGCCCCGCTGCACCGCTGCACCCTGGCCCACTACCTGGCCGACACCCAGGACGATCCGGCCGACGAGCTGGCCTGGGACCTGCGGGCGTTGTCCGCGGCCGAGGAGCTGACGGACGGCCGGGGCGCCGGTGACCCGGTCAGCGTCCTTGCCTTCCTGCCCTCGCTCCACCTCAACCTGGCCGCTGACTACGCCAGACTGGGCCGCGGCGAGGCCGCCCGCAGCCATCTGGGCCGGGCCCGCCGCACCGCCGGCTCGCTGTCCGACGACGGCTACGGCGACGGGGTGCGGGCGGCGATCAGCCGCCTGGAGCTTCGGCTGGGGGACGAGGGCACCCCGGGCGACTCCTGGGGACCGCCGCGGCAGCGGCCCACCGGCTAGCCGGCCCGATGACCGCAGGGATCAGTGACCGTAGGCCTGCTCGCAGATCTCCGACTCGGGACTGCCGCCGTGCCAGCCGCCGTACTGCCTGCCCAGGGCGCACAGGTCCGGGGCCTGCGGCACCGGCTGCGCCGCGCCCGGCAGGCCGCCGCCCCGCTGCCGTGGGCGCTCCCGGTGCGGAGCGGCGGGTGCGGGCGGGGCGGCCGGGCGGTGCGTGACCGGCGGTGCCGCGGGCGTCCGGCGCGGGGCGGCCGGCTCGCCGTGCCGCGGCCGCCGGGACGGGCCGACCATCTCCAGCGCCTCCCGCGCCGGTGCCTGCACCACCCGTGGCACGGCACTGCCGTCCGGGCGGGGCCCCGTCCGCTGCGAGGACACGGTGTCCGACGGGGGGCCGGGGGTCGCCTGGCGCTGTACCGTGACACAGCCGGAGAGGGCCGAGACGGCCACGGTGACCAGAAGCGCTGCGGTGGTCGTCGTTCGATGCACCCGTGCAACTCTGCTGGTTCGGCCGCCGAGTTGACACCGCGTACGGGGGGTTGATGCCCCGCACGGGTGATCTCGTGCCCCGTACGGAGGGCCCCGGCGTCCCCAGGGTGACGCTCAGTCGCCGGTGGCGCCGTCGATCCGCTCGCGGACCAGGTCGGCGTGGCCGTTGTGCCGGGCGTACTCCTCGATCATGTGGGTGTAGATCCAGCGGAGGCTGTGCCGCTCACCGGTGTGCCGGTGCCTGGCCCGGGACGGGTCGTCCAGGGCGAAGCCGGCGGCGTGACGGCGGGCCGCGTCGATCTCGGCCTGCCAGGTGGCGTAGGCCTCGGCCCAGGTGTCCGCCTCGGTGAGCCGGAACTCGCCGTCCGGGTCCGCGTCGCTGTAGTGGAGCGGCTTCGCGTCCTCGTCCGCGAGGACCCTGCGGAACCAGGACCGCTCCACTTCCGCCATGTGCCGCACCAGCCCCATCAGGGACAGCGTGGACGGCGGCACCGAAGCCGTCCGCAACTGCGCGTCGGTCAGACCCTCGCACTTCCATGCCAGGGTCTTCCGGTGGTAGTCGAGCCAGCCCTCCAGCATGGTGCGTTCGTCGGCGTCGGTCGCGGGTTCCCGGCGTTCATCGGTCATTCCCGCATCCTCACCCGACGGCGGCCTTCGCCACCAGGGAATTTCCGGCCCCGGAGCGCTCGCGCCGGAGGGGCGCGGGCCGCCCCCGTATGCTTCCGGCAGGGCATCCGCAGGCAACCGGTAGGGGAGAGCACGTGAAGGTCGGCTGCATCGGACTCGGGGACATCGCGCAGAAGGCGTACCTGCCGGTGCTGGGCACCCGGCCGGGCGTCGAACTGCACCTGCAGACCCGGACGGCCGCCACCCTCACCCGTGTCGCCGACTCGCTCCACCTGCCTGCCGGGCAGCGGCACACCACCCTGGACTCCCTGCTCGCGGCCGGCCCGGACGCGGCCTTCGTGCACGCGCCGACCGCCGTCCACCCGGACATCGTCACCCGGCTGCTGGAGGCGGGCGTGCCCACCTACGTGGACAAGCCGCTCGCCTACGAACTCGCCGACTCCGAGCGGCTGGTGGCGCTCGCCGAGCGCCGGAACGTCTCGCTCTCCGTCGGCTTCAACCGCCGCCACGCCCCGGCGTACGCGCAGTGCCTGGACCATCCGCGCGAGCTGATCCTCATGCAGAAGAACCGGATCGGGCTGCCCGAGGAGCCGCGCTCGCTGATCCTCGACGACTTCATCCATGTCGTCGACACACTGCGTTTCCTGGTGCCGGGCGTGGTCGACGACGTGACCGTGCGCGCCCGCGTCGAGGGCGGGCTGCTCCACCACGTGGTGCTCCAGCTCGCCGGGGACGGCTTCACCGCGCTCGGCGTGATGAACCGGCTCAGCGGCTCGGCCGAGGAGATCCTCGAGGTCTCCGGGCAGGACACCAAGCGCCAGGTGCTCAACCTGGCCGAGGTGATCGACCACAAGGGGCAGCCGACGGTGCGCCGGCGCGGCGACTGGGTGCCGGTGGCCCGGCAGCGCGGGATCGAGCAGGCGGTGCTCGCCTTCCTCGACGCGGTGCGCGCCCGGAAGGTGCTCAGCGCCCGTGACGCACTGGCGACCCATGAGCTGTGCGAGCGCGTGGTACGAGCGGTTCCGGACCGGTCCGCCGGAGCCTGAGCGCCCGGACACCCTCACCCACGCACAGCGCGGCCAGCACCAGCAGCGCGCCGTGCACCGGCCAGTCGCCGTAGCGGGCGTACGGGGTGACCCCGTGGGCCAGCGGTATCTCGTAGACCTGGGCGGTGCTCGCGCCGGTGCCGAGCCACGGGCCGAGGCGCTGCCCGGCCGGGCCGTAGACCGCGGAGACACCGGTCAGGGTCGAGTGCACCATCGGGCGGCCGGTCTCGGCGGCCCGGAGCGCGGCCAGCGAGGCGTGCTGCTCCGGGGCCCAGCTGCCCTGGAAGGACGACGTGGAGGACTGGCCGAGCAGCACGTCCGCGCCGTCCCCGGCGAGCCGCCGGCTCATGTCGGGGAACGCCGTCTCGAAGCACACCAGCGGGCCGACCCGCAGGCCGTGCCCGACGTTCATCACGACCTGCTCGGTGCCGCGCCGCCGGTCCTCACCGGCGGCCCTGCCCACCGAGGTGGCCCAGCCCAGCACGGAGCGGGCCGGTATGTACTCGCCGAAGGGGATGAGCCGCATCTTGTCGTAGCGCTGACCCGTCGGGCCGTGCGCGCCGACGAGGACGGAGCTCTTGTAGATACCGGGCCGGTCGGAGCGGCGTGCGTCCACGTTGACCAGCAGGTCGGCGCCGGTCCGCCGGGACAGCGCGGCGATCCGCCGGGCCAGGTCGGGCCGGTCGTCCAGATCGAAGCCGACGCTGCTCTCGCCCCACACGATCAGGTCGACGCCCTGCCCGGCGAGTCGCCTGGTCAGTTGCTCCTCCCGGTCGAAGCGCCGGTCGGCGCTGTCCGTCCCGCCGACGACGCCCGGCTGGACGACGGCGATCCGCGTCCCGCCGTCGACGTCCGGGCGGGGCGCCCATGCCCAGGCGGCCGACGTGGCGGCGGCGGTGGCGACCAGGGAGGCCACCGCCGGCATCCGCGACTCGCGCACCGACACCAGTACCGCCACCGCCACGTTGACGGCCACCACCAGGAAGCTGAGCAGCCACACCCCGCCCACCGACGCCAGTCGCAGCGCCGGCCCCACCTGCCACTGGCTGGAGCCGAGCATCCCCCAGGGGCCGCCGAGGCCCTGCCAGGAGCGGACCAGCTCCACCGCCAGCCATGCCGAGGGCAGCACCAGCAGCGCGACCGCGCCCCGGCGCGGTGACGCGACGCCGCCGAGGAAGCGGCGGATCAGCCAGCCCCAGGGTGCCCAGAGCACGCCCAGCAGTCCGGCTATCAGGAAGATGAAGACGTGCAGGCTCGGCAGCAGCCAGTGGTGCACGGCCACCATGAACCCGAAGCCGCCGCACCAGCCGTCGTACGCCGCCCGCCGCGCGGTCGGCGCGGAGCGCGCCAGCAGGATCCAGGGCACCAGGGCCACGTACGCGAACCACCACAGCGCGGGCGCCGGGAACGCGAACACGGGTACGGCGCCCGCCAGGGCGGCGACGCCGGAGCGCCGCCAGGGGGAGGTGAGCCAGTGGTCGATCGTCCTCATAAGGAGTCTCCCTACCCAGCACTGCCTCCAGTGTGCGCGCCGGAAGCGATCTCCGACAGGGCGCGCCGGGGCCCGCGGCTCAGCCGGGAACGGCCGCCGGGCCGGGCACGGGCGTCCGGCGCCACTTCTCGTGCGCGACGACCCGGCTCAGCCGCCAGCCGTCCGGCGTGCGCAGCAGCCCGAACTCGTACCGGCCGCCGCACACCAGGTCGGGGCCGCCCGAGCCGCCGTCGCCGGTGAGGCGCATCGGGTTGACGTAGTCGGCCCGCACCCGGGCGGTGTCCCCGGTGTCGTGCTCGTGGATCCCGAACCGCACCCGGCGGTTGACGATCAGATGCTGGCGCGTCCCGAACGACTCCAGGCTCTCGGCGAGCCACCCGGCCACCCGGCCGGCCTCGCCCTCGATGCCGCCGGCGGAGCGGTAGTCGGCCCGCCCGTCCGCCGTGAACAGCCCCTGGTAGGCGGTCCAGTCCCCGTCGTCCACGGCCACCGCGTACTCGGTGACCGTCTCGTCCACGGCCAGCCGGTCCATCACGGTCGCGAGCTCCACACGCTGCGTCATCGGCACAGTGTTGGCCAAGGGAGGCCGGGTGCCAAGTGCGCGGACGATATTGAGGGTGCGCACATATGGTCGAGAGGCGCACCTGGGAGCGGCCCGGCGGACGCGGCGCTCAGTGCAGGAGCGCCAGGGCCGCGGTCAGGTTATGCTCGGCGATCCCCGCCATGGCGGCCCGGTCGGGGAAGTCGCCGTCGAGCAGCCGCAGCGGGCCCGCGACCAGCGAGAGGCGCATCGCGAGGGCGTAGAGGTCCATCCGCCGGGGGTCGAGGCCGGGGCGGGACAGCACGGGGTAGCGGTCGCCGAAGCGGAGCCGGAGGAAGACGTGCTCCCACTCGACGTCGAAGTGCATGACGCCCTCGATGTCGATCAGCACCGCGCGGCCGTCGGCGTCCACCAGGACGTGGTCGGGGCCCAGCTCTCCGTGGATCAGCCCGTACTCGGCGCGCGGCGCCACCCGTGCGGCCAGGTGGTGGAGACGGTCGCGCAGGCGGTCCGCCTCCGCGGCGATCCGGCGATCGCGGCCCGAGGCCTCCGCCAGGTCGGCCAGGGCGCGGTCGAGGACCAGCCGCTCGCAGGAGACCCCGCTCGCGGTGCCGTCCTCCCGCGGCAGGTCCAGCCGGCCGTACCGTGGGGCGCGGTGCCGGTGCATGGTGTCCGTCGCCGCGGCCAGGTCGTCCAGGGCGGCCGCCGCGCGGGCGGGGTCGGCCTCGAAGAGCCTTTCGAGGGTGTCCTCGGAGACGTCCTCGACCACGGCCACGTCCGCCGGGTGCAGGCGTCGTCCGCCGTCCGCCAGCAGCACCCGCGGAACCCGTACGCCCAAGTCGTCCAGAGCGCGCCGGGCGGCCAGGAACGGGACCAGGCCCGAGGCCGGGGCGAACGGGTCGCCCGGGTCGGCACGGGCCTGTCCCGGCCAGAAGTTCTCCGCCTCGGCCCAGCTGTAGACGATCACCCGGGTCACCGGGGCGCCGTCGACCCGGACCCGGTACACGCCCTTCTTGCTGCCGCCGCGCAACCGCTCCACCGAGACCGCGCGGGAGCCCGGCCCGAGCGCCTCACGCACCAGCCCCGACAGGTCCTCGATCTCCGTGAGCCTTCGCATCCGCAGAACATACCGGGGTCGGCGGCGGCGCCCCTCCCGGTCCCGGGCCGTCGCCTCAGGCGGCCTCGATGACGCGGCCGCGGACGGCCTGGGCCCACTCGACCACCAACAGCTCGTACTCCGCGCGTTCCTGAGGCGACAGGGTGCCGCCCGCGCGCAGCCAGAGCGCCCGGATCCGCTCGTTCAGCTCGGCGGCGGAGCGCACGGAACCACGGGGCATGAAATCGGGGGACATGCGGCCCAGCCTAGGGGCAAACACTGACGCTGCGCTACCGAACGGCTACTCATGCCGCGGAGGTTGGCCGGTGCCCGGTGTGCTCAGCTCGCGGATTCGGCCGCGTGCGGGCTCAGTGCACCCGCCGTCACCAGCGCGATGATGACGATGCCGAGGGCGATCCGGTACCAGACGAACGGCATGAAGCTCTTGCTGGAAATCCACTTCATGAACCAGGCGATCACCGCGTATCCCGACGCGAAGGCGATCACCGTCGCGAACAGGGTGGGGCCCCAGGCCACTTCGCCGCCGCCCACCGAGTCCTTCACCTCGAACACGCCGGACGCCAGCACCGCAGGGATGGCCAGCAGGAATGAGTAACGGGCCGCGGCCTCACGCCGGTAGCCCATGAACAGGCCGCCGCTGATGGTGGCGCCGGAACGGGAGACACCGGGGATGAGGGCGCAGGCCTGGCAGAGGCCGAAGATCAGGCCGTCCCTGACGCCCAGGTTCTCCAACGTCTTGCGCTGCTTGGGCGCGCGGTGCCGGCCGCCCTGCTCGTCACGGGCCGCCAGCCGGTCGGCTATGCCTATGACCACGCCGACGACGATGAGCATCGTCGCGGTGATCCGCAGATCGCGGAACGGCCCCTCGATCTGGTCCTTCAGTGTCACGCCGAGCAGGCCGATCGGGATCGAGCCGACGATCACCAGCCAGCCCATCTGGGCGTCGTGGTCCCGCCGCATCGACTTGTCGGACAGCGACCGGAACCAGGCGGAGATGATCCGGCCGATGTCCTTGCGGAAGTAGATCAGTACCGCCGCCTCCGTGCCGATCTGGGTGATCGCCGTGAAGGCCGCCCCCGGGTCCTCCCAGCCCGAGAAGGCCGCGGTCAGCCGCAGGTGCGCGCTGGAGGAGACGGGGAGGAACTCGGTCAGCCCCTGGACGAGTCCGAGGACGAGGGATTCAAACCAAGACATGGAGGTGAGGCGTCCAAGTGCTGAGGGGGTACGTGGTGATCATGTGACGAGGGCAGCGTAGCGGGCGCCGGTGACCGGCAGGGCACAGGGGCTCGGCAGGCGTCCCGGAACCGGGTGTTGACCCGCCAGGGCGCCGCCGCTTACGTTGCGGCAGGGGAGAAAGCGCTTGCTGCGGTCTGTGCGAGGCGCCCGGAACCCGCCGTGTCCGCCGCCGTACCGAGGAGTGCCGAACCCGCCCATGCCCCGCTCTTCTCGCCCGACAGCCCCGTTCACCGGCCGCCCCCTGCGGACCGCCGTCGTCGGCACCGGCGCCATCGCGCGCGGCTCCCATCTGCCCGCCCTGGCCCGCCTCGCCGAGGAGGGCGAGACGGAGGTGGTCGCCGCCATCGACATCGACGCGGACTCCGTGGCGGCGTTCTGCGCCGGCGCCCGGATCCCGCACGCCTACACCGACCTCGACCTGATGCTGGCCGAGCGGCGGCCCGACCTGGTCACCATCTGCACCCCGCCGACGCTGCACCGCGCGCAGACGGTGGCCGCGCTGCGCGCGGGGGCCTGGGTGTGGTGCGAGAAGCCGCCCGTGCCCTCACTGGCGGACTTCGACGCGATCGAGGCGGAGGAGGGCGCCGACGGCGGCCCGTACGCGGCCATCGTCTTCCAGCAGCGCTCCGGCTCCGGGGCGGAGCACGTGCGGCGGCTGATCGCCGGACGGGCGATGGGGCGCCCGCTGGTCGCCCACTGCCAGACCACCTGGTACCGGGACAGCGCCTACTATGCCGTGCCCTGGCGGGGCCGCTGGCACACCGAGGGCGGCGGTCCCGCCATGGGGCACGGCATCCACCAGATGGACCTGCTGCTGGACCTGCTCGGCCCGTGGAGCGAGGTGCACGCCATGGCGGGCCGGCTGGTGCACGACGTGGAGACCGAGGACGTCTCCACCGCGCTGGTCCGTTTCGCGGGCGGGGCGCTCGCGACCGTCGTCAACAGTGTGCTGAGCCCCGACGAGGCCAGCCGCATCCGTGTCGACTGCGAGCGGGCCACCGTGGAACTGACCCACCTCTACGGGCACGCCAACGACGACTGGCGCATCACCCCGGCCCCGGACGTGCCCGCCGCGCAGGCCGCCGCCTGGCGGGACTTCGGTGCCGACGTGCCGAGCTCGCACCTGCCCCAGTTGCGCGAACTCGTGGCGGCGATGCGCGCGGGGCGACGGCCGCGCAGCAGCGGGCCCGGCGGGCGCACCAGCCTGGAGCTGATCACCGCGCTGTACAAGTCGGCGTTCACCGGCACGACCGTACGGGCGGGCGACATCGGGCCGGGCGACCCCTACTACACGGCCCTGCACGGCGGCGCGCCCGGCTGGGCCCCCGCGACGGCCGAGGAGGTCCCGGCGTGAGCGGCGCCCTGCGACTGGTCCACACCCACGGCGACCGGATCACGGTGAGCGAACCGGCCACCGGCGTCGAGCTGTTCGCCTACGTCTACCGCCCCGAGGCGGCCTGGGAGGCGCCCAAGCCGTATCTGCACCCGGTCCGGACCCTCGCCGGAGCCGTGGTCACGGACTACCGGCCGAACGACCACCGCTGGCACAAGGGCCTGTCGCTGACCGCCTCGCACCTGTCCGGCGCCAACCTCTGGGGCGGCAACACCTATGTGCACGGCCAGGGGTACCTCGAACTCCCCGAGCGGGTCGGCTCGATGCGGCACGCCGGCTTCGACGGGGTCCGCGCCGCCGACGGCCGCGCGGTCATCGCCGAGCGGCTGACCTGGCACCCGTACGACGGTGAGGTGTGGGCGGCCGAGGAGCGCCGGATCGAGGTCCACGACGTCGACCCCCGGGCGGGTACCTGGGCGCTGACCTGGACCAGCGCGGTCACCAACCGGCGCGCCGAGCCGCTGCGCCTCGGCAGCCCGACGACCGCCGGGCGTGAACTGGCGGGCTACACGGGGCTGTTCTGGCGCGGGCCGAGGTCCTTCCGCGGCGGCCGGATCCTCGGGCCCGAGGGGGAGGGGACGGAGCTGATGGGCACGAAGGCGCCCTGGCTCGCCTTCTCCGGGGAGCACGACGGCAGGGACGGCCACGCGACCCTCGTCTTCGCGCACGCCCCCGAGAACGACCACGTGGGTGCCCGGGGCGGCCATCCGGCCCACTGGTTCGTTCGTGCCGAGCCGTTCGCCGCGGTCGCCCCGTCCTGGGCCTTCTTCGACGAGCTGGAACTCGCCCCCGGCGCCACGCTGCGGCGCCGCTACCGGGTCGTCGTGGCCGACGGCGCCTGGGACCGGGAGGACGTGGCCCGGTATCTGGAGGCGCATCCGTGGTGAGCGCCGGGGAGTTCACGGGTCTGCCGGGCGTGGCCGCCGGCGCGCGGCGGCCACGACCGGCCCGCCGGCGGAACCCGGCAGGCGCTCCGGGCGCCCCGGCCGCCGCCCGGTCCGGGTGTCTCACACGGTGACCGGTCCGGCGACCGTCCAGCCGGGGGACTGCGGGTGGGCCGTCAGGTCCTCATGCCGGACCGGGTCGCCGCAGGCCCGGCACGTCACCTGGGGGACCAGTTCGCTGCCGCAGCTGTGCTCGACGACCATGGGGAGGTCGACGCCGTCGCGCAGATGGCGGTCGCCCCACTCCTTCAGGGTCATCAGGACCGGTTCAAGCTCCAGCCCCGCCCGGGTCGGCCGGTACTCGAAGCGTTGCGGGCGCTCGCTGTAGACGCGCTTGGTGAGGATCCCGGCGTCCACGAGCCGGCGCAGCCGGGTGGCGAGGATGTCGCGCGGCGCGCCGATGTTGCGCACCAGTTGGTCGAAGCGGCCGTTGCCCAGGCACACCTCCCGCAGCACGAGCAGCGAGTACTTCTCGCCGACCAGCGCGAGGGCGTCGGCGATGGAACAGGGGCGCGGATCCTTCGTGGCGGCCATGCGGCCCAGTCTAGGTGAGGGTTTGATTTTCCAACGTGCCGAGCTATGGTGAGTTGGAAATTCCTACTCACCAGTAGTCGAGCGTGCGAACGCTCAGCCATCGCGGGAGGCCCGCACCATGCGCGACGCAGTCATCGTCGAAGCCGTACGCACCCCCATCGGCAAGGGCAGGCCGAACGGCTCCCTCGCCCACGTCCACCCGGTCCAGCTCCTCGCCCACACCCTGCGCACCCTGGTAGAGCGCTCAGGCGTCGACCCGGCCCTGATCGACGACGTCATCGGCGGCACCGTCGACCAGGTCGGCGAGCAGGCCATGAACACCACGCGGTACGCCGTCCTCGCGGCCGGCCTGCCCGAGACGGTCCCCGCGACCACGGTGGACCGCCAGTGCGGTTCCTCCCAGCAGGCCGTGCACTTCGCCGCGCAGGGCGTCATCTCGGGCGCGTACGACCTCGCCGTCGCCTGCGGCGTGGAGTCGATGAGCCGGGTGCCGATGTGGTCCAACGTGCCGGCCGGCAAGGACCCGTTCGGGCCGGGTGTCGCCGAGCGCTTTCCGGAGGGCCTGGTCCCGCAGGGCATCAGCGCCGAACTCATCGCCGCCAAGTGGTCCCTCACGCGCGCGCGGATGGACGAGTTCGCGGTCTCCTCGCACCACAGGGCCGCCGCCGCGTGGCAGGCCGGCCTGTTCGACGCCGAGGTGGCGCCCCTGGACGGCGTCGCCCGCGACGAGTGCGTACGGCCCGGCAGCACCCCGGAGATCCTCGCCGGTCTCAAGCCCGCCTACTACGACGCCGCCTTCGCCGAGCGCTTCCCGCAGATCGAGTGGAACGTCACCGCGGGCAACGCGAGCCCCGTCAACGACGGCGCCTCGGCCGTGCTGATCACCTCCAGTGAGACCGCCGCCCGCCTCGGCCTGCGCCCGCTCGCCCGGCTGCACAGCTTCGCCGTCACCGGCTCCGACCCGCTGCTGATGCTCACCGGGGTCGTCCCGGCGACCGAGAAGGTGCTGCGCCGCGCGGGGCTCGGCCTGGACGACATCGACCTCTTCGAGGTCAACGAGGCCTTCTCCAGCGTGGTCCTGGCCTGGCAGCAGGAGACGGGCGCCGATCTCGCCCGGGTCAACGTGCACGGCGGCGCCATCGCCCTCGGCCACCCGCTCGGCGCGAGCGGCACCCGGCTCACCACGACGCTGGTCCACGCCATGCGCGAGCGCGGCGCCCGCTACGCCCTGCAGACCATGTGCGAGGCGGGCGGACTCGCCAACGCCATGATCCTGGAGGCCGTCTGACGGCCCCCGCGTCGGCTCAGCCGGCGCGCAGCTGGTGGCGCTTGCGCCAGGCCACCACCGTGCCCACCAGCGCCGGGAAGGCGATGCAGGCCATCGCGATCAGGAAGGCCGGGGAGGTCGGCGCCGAGGCACGGGCGCCGGCCACCGCGTAGGCGGCGGTGTTCGGGATCGAGCCGAGCGCCGTCGCCAGCAGGAACGGCAGCCAGCCCATACGGGAGACGGCGGCACAGTAGTTCGCCGCCCAGAACGGCACGCCCGGGAAGAGCCGGGCCACCATCATGGACCGGAATCCGTGCCGGCTGAGCTGCCCGTCGGCGGCCTTCAGCCAGCGCCCCCGCAACAGCGGCCGCAGCGCCTCCTGCCCGAGCAGCCGGCCGAGCCCGAAGGCCAGCCCGGCCCCGAGCACCGTGCCCGCCAGCGCCGTCGTCACCCCCAGCCCGGAGCCGAACAGCGCCCCCGCCGCGAGGTTCAGCAGCGGCCGCGGCACGAACGCCACCGTGCACAGCCCGTACGCCGCCGCGAACACCACGGCTGCCGCCGCCCCGCCGAGGTGCGGCGGCCAGCCGTGCGTCAGGAGCCGCTGCGGCTCGAACGCCAGCACCCCCGCCGCGGCGCCCGCGAGCAGCACGAGCAGCAGGGACAGACGGGCGTACGGCGACAGCGCCGCGCGGGTGCAACGGACGGCGAACCCCGTGCGGGACAGGGACGGTACGGCTGCGACCGCGGGGACGGCGAGCTCCGTGGCGGCGGCCCGGGGAGAGACCGTGGCGGTGCCCCCAGAGCGGTTGGTGGCATCGAGCATCCGGCGACACTAACCGACGGACACATGTGATCGCCGTATGGTCCGTCTCACCGGCGGCGGGACAGCCGGGTGGCGCAACCCGCCACGCACGACGCGCCGCGCCCCCGCCCGCCGTCGCCACCGCCCCGTCCCGGCCGCGGCGACCGCCGTATCGTTCGGCCCATGACCGCAGCCCCGCCCGCCCCGCCGCACGTGCCGCGCAGCGCCCTGGCCGACGCCGTGCTGGAGCGGCTGACCGCCACCTACGCCGCCGCGGCCGACCCGGAGCGGGCGGCGGCGATGCGGGCGTACATGAAGGACGTGGCGCCCTTCCTCGGCATTCCCACCCCGGACCGCCGCGCGCTGTCGCGCACCGTCCTGGCCGGCACCCCCCGTCCCGACGAGTCCGACTGCGCCGCGATCGCCCTGCGCTGCTGGCGGCTGCCCCAGCGCGAGTACCACTACTTCGCGGTGGACTACCTGCGCCGGCACGCGGCCCGCTGCTCCTCCGCGTTCCTGCCGGTGGCCCGGCACCTGGTCACCACCGTCCCGTGGTGGGACACCGTCGACGCGCTCGCCGCGCACCTCGTCGGCGCCCTGGTCGCGGCCGACCCGGCGCTCACCGCCGACATGGACGACTGGATCGCCGACGCCGACCTCTGGGTGGTGCGCACGGCCCTGCTGCACCAGCTCCGGTACAAGGAGCGCACCGACGCCGTCCGGCTGTTCGCCCACTGCCTGCTGCAGTCCGGGCATCCCGACTTCTTCGTCCGCAAGGCCATCGGCTGGGCACTGCGCGAGTACGCCAAGACCGACCCCGGGGCGGTACGGGACTTCCTGGCGCGGGAGCGGGGCCGGTTCGCCCCGCTGACGGTCCGTGAGGCGCTGAGGAACATCGGGCCCTGACGACCTGGCCTCGCGAGACATCGTGCCCCGAAGGACATCGCGCCCTGACGGCGGCGAGGTTCGCGCGGCACGGAAAACCATTCGACGCCGGACGAACCGTCGGCGATGATCGTCGTCATGTTCCGGTACGCCTTCCTCCTCGCAGCATCCGCCGTCGCGGATGCGCCGAAGGCTGCCGTCCCGCTCCTCGTGGCCGCTGCCGACGGCGCCCGAAGCTGACCCTCTCCGGATCGACCGGCGGACCCCGCAGGGGGAGGGTCGGCCGGTTCCTCGGGGTCCCGGACTCCCTTACGGCTGAGAGGCTTCGAGGTACAGCCATGTCCAAAACGGCATACGTGCGCACCAAGCCGCACCTGAACATCGGCACGATGGGCCACGTCGACCACGGCAAGACCACCCTGACCGCCGCCATCACCAAGGTCCTGGCCGGGCGCGGCACCGGGACGTTCGTCCCCTTCGAGCGCATCGACCGCGCCCCGGAGGAGGCCGCCCGCGGTATCACCATCAACATCGCGCACGTCGAGTACGAGACCGACACCCGGCACTACGCCCACGTCGACATGCCGGGCCACGCCGACTACGTCAAGAACATGGTGACCGGCGCCGCGCAGCTCGACGGGGCGATCCTCGTCGTCTCCGCGCTCGACGGGATCATGCCGCAGACCGCCGAACACGTACTGCTGGCCCGGCAGGTGGGCGTCGACCACATCGTCGTCGCCCTCAACAAGGCCGACGCCGGCGACGAGGAGCTCACCGACCTGGTCGAGCTGGAGGTCCGCGAGCTGCTCAGCGCGCAGGGGTACCCGGGTGACTCGGTACCCGTCGTACGGGTCTCGGGACTGCGGGCGCTGGCGGGCGACCCGCGCTGGACGGCGTCCGTCGAGGCGCTGCTCGACGCGGTGGACACCTATGTGCCGATGCCCGAGCGCTATCTCGACGCGCCGTTCCTGCTGCCGGTGGAGAACGTGCTCACCATCACCGGCCGGGGCACGGTCGTCACCGGAGCCGTGGAACGCGGGACGGTCCGCCTGGGGGACCGGGTGGCGGTGCTCGGCGCGGACGTGGAGAGCGTGGTCACCGGGCTGGAGACCTTCGGCAGGCCGATGGAGGAGGCGCAGGCCGGGGACAACGTGGCGCTGCTGCTGCGGGGCGTGCCCAGGGACGCGGTGCGGCGGGGCCATGTCGTGGCGGCGCCGGGAAGCGTGGTGCCCGCGCGCGCCTTCGTGGCGCGGGTGTACGTGCTGTCGGCGCGGGAGGGCGGCCGTACGACCGCGCTGTCCACGGGCTACCGGCCGCAGTTCTACATCCGCACCGCGGACGTGGTCGGGGACGTCGACCTCGGGGAGGCGGCGGTCGCCCGGCCCGGTGAGACGGTCGAGATGACCGTGGAGCTGGGGCGGGAGGTGCCGCTGGAGCCCGGGCTCGGGTTCGCCATCCGTGAGGGCGGCCGGACGGTGGGCGCCGGTACCGTCCTCTCCGTAGGCCCGTAGGCCCGTAGGAGCCATGGGTCGCGGGGCCCGCGGACCGGTCGTGGCCGGTCGCGCGGCGCCCCGCGGCCCCTCGCGCCAGGGGGTGCCCCGCACCGGTGACAATGGTGGCGTGAGTGAAGCCATACCCGTGACCCGGACCGTCGATCACGGCACCGCCAAGCTGATGCCCGACGTCGACCGGGAGCGGGCCTGGCTGCTGACCGTGGACGGGGCGCCGCAGTCGTACGTCGATCTCGACGAGCCCGGTCACCTGGAGTTCGAGTACGCGCGGCGGCTCGGGTTCGCCCTCGACCTGGTGGACGGGCCCGGGCACCCGGTGGACGCGGTGCACCTCGGCGGGGGAGCGCTCACGCTGCCCCGCTACCTCGCCGCCACCCGGCCCGGCTCCCGGCAGCATGTCGTCGAGGCCGACCGGGCGCTGCTGGAGCTGGTCGTCGAGCGGTTGCCGCTGCCCGAGGGCTCGGGGGTCACGCTGCACCCCGCCGACGCGCGGGCCTGGCTCGAGGCCGCGCCGGACGACTCGGCCGACGTGATGGTCGCCGACGTCTTCGGGGGCTCGCGGGTACCGGCCCACCTCACCTCGCTCGCCTACGCGCGCGAGGCCGAGCGGGTGCTGCGGCCCGGCGGGGTCTATCTGGCCAACCTGGCCGACGGAGCGCCGTTCGCCTTCCTTCGGTCCCAACTGGCCACGTTCGCGGCCGTGTTCGAGCAACTCGCGCTGATGGCCGAGCCGGGTGTGCTGCGCGGGCGGCGGTTCGGCAACGCCATCCTCGTGGCCTCGCACCGGCCCTTCGACACGGCCGGACTGGCCCGTCGGGCCGCCGCCGACGCGTTCCCGGCCCGCGTCGAACACGGCGCGGCACTGCGGGACTTCACCGGTGGCGCGCGGCCGGTCCAGGACGCCGAGGCCGTCGCCTCACCCGAGCCCCCCGACGGGGCTTTCGGCATCGGCTGAGGGAAACCGGGGCGTGCTCGTCCGCGCGGTGCGCCGGGTCAGCGTGCGCACGTCCGGGACCAGCAGCACCAGCGCGGTGACCACGACGACCAGGCCCGCGCAGCCCCACAGCGAGGCCGTCCGGCCGAAGGCGGCCTCCGCCGGGCCGGCCAGCGCGGTGGCCAGCGGCACCAGGGACACCGAGCCGAACCAGTCGTACGCCGAGACCCGGGAGAGCTTGTCCTCGGGGATCTCCTGGTGCAGCGCGGTCATCCAGGAGACGCCGAACACCTCCACGGTCGCACCCGCGACGAACATGACCACGAACAGGACGCCCACCGGCACCGGTACGGCCAGCGCGGCCGAGGGCAGGGCCAGCGGGAACACGCACAGCGTGCCGGCCAGCAGCAGGCGGCGCGGTCTCCAGCGGGTCATCAGCAGGGCGCCGGCCACCGTGCCGGCGCCGAACGCGGCCAGCGCGAGTCCCCAGGGCCCCGCCCCGCCCAGGCTGTCGCGGGCGACCAGCGGGCCGTAGACGGCGTCGGCGGCGGCGACGACCGCGTTGGCGATCGAGAACTGCACGACGATGCCCCACAGCCAGGGCCGCCCCACGAACTCCCGCCAGCCCTCCCGGAGATCGGCCAGCAGGCCCTCGCCCGGCGTGCGCGGCGGAATGTGACCGACGTCGAGGAAGGCGCGCAGCGCTCCGGCGAGGGCGAAGGCCGCCGCGTCGATGGCGAGGACCCAGCCCGGGCCGACGGCCGCGACCAGGGCGCCGCCGAGGGCCGCGCCGCCCAGGGCCGCACCCTGGGTGGCCATGCGGAACAGGGCGAATGCCCGGCCCGCCTGTTCCCCCTGCACGGAGGACATCAGCATGCCCTCGGCCGCCGGGGCGAAGAACGCCTGACCGGTGCCGCCGAGCGCGGTGAGCAGCATCATCTGCCACAGCCGGGGCTCACCGGTCAGCACCAGCACCGCGAAGGCCGCCTGGGAGAGGCAGTTGAGCGCGTTGGCGGCGACCATCACCCGGTGCCGGGGCAGCCGGTCCGCGACCGCGCCGCCGATGAGCAGGAACACCACCAGCGGCAGCGTCCGGGACGCGGCCACCAGACCGACGTCGCCCCCGTCCCCGCCCGCGTCCAGCACCGCGAACGCGGCCGCGATCAGCGACCCGTTGGCGCCGAGGCTCGTCACGATGGCCGCGGTGGTCAGCAGCGAGTAGTTGCGGCCGGCCCAGGCGGGTCTGCGAGTAGGGGTGGTGGAGCCGTCGGCGGAGTTCACCGGGTGACTATCGCCGCTCGCCACCCGGCTTGCCAAACGGATTCCCCGCCCCCGACCGCCGCCGGGGCCGCCGGCTCAGCCCCCCGTCGGGTCGCCGTGCAGCCGCACCGTGCTGAGGATCTTCATGATCGTCTTGGTGTCGACCTCGCCGTTCACGCCCTTGGCGCCGTAGAAGTCGAACGACACGATGTCGTCGGCCGAGTTCTTGAAGGCGAACGACAGTGCCTTGCCGTCGCTCGCGCACTTGCCCTTCTGCGGACTGCCGCTGGAGCGCGCCCACGCGTAGGCGCCCTCGACCCCCGACGCGGTCTTGTACGCCGTGGCCTTCTTGTCGTAGGTGATGGTCTTCTTGTCCGGCTGGGTGTAGCCGCCGTAGACGTACCAGGGCACCCGGGTGACCGCCGCCTGCTCCGGGCTCTTCGCGCCGCTCTCGCCGCGGGTGCCGGCGACCGCCAGCGCGGAGTCCTCGGTCTTGCCGTCCTTGTCGCTGTCGGTCGTGCACCACTTCGACTTGTACGAGGCCGGAGCGGACACGGAGGTGATCAGCTTGTCGTCGTCGGCGTGGTCCTCCATGAAGATGGAGACGTCCGTGGACTCGAGCTCCCAGTCCGCCGGGACGTCGAACGCCGTGCCGAACTTCGGGTTGACGACGACCTTCCACCCCGCGACGGTGGGCTTCTCGGTCGCGTCGCCGCGCGGGTTGTCGTCCGGCGCGGACGAGGACACCGACGGCTCGGGGGCCGGTGACTGGCTGGTCTTCTGCGTGCCCTTGCCGTTGCCGGCCTCGTCGTCCTTCGAGCCCCCGAGGACCAGGTACCCGGTGACGCCGGCCGCGACGACCACGGCGGTGGCCGCGACGATCGCGATCAGCTTCGTCCGGCCGCCACCGCCGCCGCCCTGCGGGGGCTGCGGCTGCGGTGCTCCGGCGGGCCCGGGCTGTCCCCACTGCGGCTGCTGCCCGTACGGGTTCGCCTGCGGGTACTGCTGGTACCCGGGCTGCTGGTACGGATTCGGCTGCTGGTAACCCGGCTGCTGATAAGGGTTGTTCTGCGGGTTCTGCGCGCCCCCGGGCGGCTGCTCTCCTGGCCACATGGCCAGTAACCCTAGTGGGCCGACGGAAACGATTCGGTCACCGGCCCTTGTCAGGGACGTACCGAAACCGCGGCGCCCCTACTCCTTGTAGAGCCGGACCGTCGCCATGATCTTGCGCACGGTCGTGTCCGGGACCTCCTCCGAGACGCCGGCCGCACCGACGAAGGACCACGCGAGGTACGCGCCGTCCGCGTCCTTGAAGGCGAACGTGGTCGCCTTGCCGTCGTAGTCGCACTTGCCGTGCTTCGGCACCCCGGACGAGCGTGAGGTGGCGACGCTGCCCGTGACGCCGGACGCGGTGGTGTACCAGGTGACCGGACCGGTTCTCACCGTCTTGCGGTCCGGCTGGGTGTACCAGCCGTAGACCCAGTTCGCCGACTCCTCGCGGGCCATCTTCGCGGTGCCCGTGGCGTCCTTGTCGCCGCGCGTGCCGACGTTGGCCAGTGGGTCGTAGTCGGTCCGGCCGTCCTTGTCGTCGTCCGAACCGCACCACTTCTCCTTGAGCACGGCGGGGGCCTTCATTCCGGCCAGCACCTTCTCGTCCGGGTCGGAGTCGTCGGTGACGTAGGTGACCCAGGTCTTGGCCCGCACCTGCCACTCGGGGGGAACGTCGAAGGCGACGCCCGTGTCCGGGTTCACCACGACCTTCCAGCCGGCGACGGCCGGCTTCTCGGCGCTGCCGGCCGAACGCGGGTCGTCCTCCCCGGAGGGCGAGGCGGAGGCCGTGGGAGAGGCGGAGGACGCGGCCGGGCCGGGGCGGGCCTCGTCGTCCTTCGAGCCGCCGAGCAGCAGGAACCCGGTGACGCCGGCCGCGACGACCACGGCGGTGGCCGCGACGATCGCGACCAGTTTCGTCCGGCCGCCACCGCCGCCGCCCTGAGGGGGCTGCGGCTGCGGTGCTCCGGCGGGCCCGGGCTGTCCCCACTGCGGCTGCTGCCCGTAGGGGTTGGCCTGCGGGTACTGCTGGTATCCCGGCTGGTGGTACGGGTTGTGCTGCTGGCCGCTTCCTGGCGGCTGTTCCCCTGGCCACATGGGCCGCAACGATACAGCGGTGATCACCACGGCACTGGCCAGCCCTGCTACTCGTGAGTAACATGCCCGCATGAGCGCAGACCAGATGTCGATCGGCGAGATGCTCGCCGCCACCGTGCCGATGGCCCGGACGCTGAACCTGGAGTTCCAGGAGACCTCTCCGGAGCGGGCCGTGGTGCTCCTGCCGGACCAGGGCGACTACCACAACCATGTGGGCGGTCCGCACGCCGGCGCGATGTTCACGCTCGGGGAGTCGGCCAGCGGCGCCATCGTGCTGGCCGCGTTCGGCGACCAGCTCTCGCGCGCCGTGCCGCTCGCCGTCCGCGCCGAGATCGCCTACAAGAAGCTGGCGATGGGCGCCGTCACCGCGACCGCCACCCTGGGCCGCCCGGCCGTCGAGGTCGTGGCCGAACTCGACGCGGGCAAGCGGCCCGAGTTCCCGGTGACGATCGAGATCCGGCGCGCGGACGGGGCCGTGACCGGCGAGATGCAGGTCGTGTGGACCCTGCGCCCCAACCAACAGGACTGATCGGGCACTTGGGGGAGGGGCCCAAGACGTCGGCCGTGGCCCGGTCCGTCCGAACCCCTCTCCTCCCGCGTCGTCTCAGGCCGCCCGGCGCCGCTCCCGGCCGCCGGCCCGGACGGCCCCCCGGTCCGCGCAGTCCTCCAGCGCGGCCACGAACTCCCTGAGCCAGGACCGGAATCCGGGACCGAGGTCGGGGCGGGCGCAGGCCAGGCGGACCACCGAACGCAGATAGTCGGCCTTGTCGCCGGTGTCGTAGCGCGCGCCGTCGAAGACGACTCCGCGCACCGCGCCGGCCGCCGCCAGCTCCCGCAGGGCGTCGGTGAGCTGGATCTCGCCGCCGCGGCCGGGCCGGGTGCGCTCCAGGACGCCGAAGACGGCCGGGTCGAGGACGTAGCGGCCGATGACCGCGTACCGGCTCGGCGCCTCCTCGCGCGACGGCTTCTCGACCAGGCCGGTGACGCGCACGACGCCGTTCTCACCGGGCTCCTCGACCGCCGCGCAGCCGTAGAGGTGGATCTGCGCCGGGTCGACCTCCATCAGCGCCACCACGCTGCCCGCGTACCGGTCGCGGACGTCCAGCATCCGGCTGAGCAGCGTCTCGCCCGGGTCGATCAGATCGTCCCCGAGCAGCACGGCGAAGGGCTGGTCGCCGACGTGGTGGCGGGCGCACAGCACCGCGTGGCCGAGACCGAGCGGGTCGCCCTGCCGGATGTGGTGGATGTCGGCGAGCCGCGCGGGGTCGCGGACGGCGTCCAGGCGCACGGTGTCGCCCTTGGCGGCCAGGGTCTGTTCCAGTTCGAAGGCGTGGTCGAAGTGGTCCTCGATGGCCCGCTTGTGCCGGCCGGTGACCATCAGGATGTCGTCGAGCCCGGCCGCGGCGGCCTCCTCCACGACGTACTGGATGGCCGGCTTGTCGACCACCGGCAGCATCTCCTTCGGCGTCGCCTTGGTCGCGGGCAGGAACCGGGTGCCGAGCCCGGCGGCCGGGACGACCGCCTTGCGCACCGGGCGGGGGGAGGCGGGGGCGGCTGGGGGATGGGGGGCGATCATGCGGCCATGCTGCGGTACGAGGATGAGAGCGCGCCCGGAGAAATCTCGGAGCCCGCTGTGAGTGGCAGTCCGCGGACTGCTGGGGAGCCGGAGATTCGGTGTGTCATCGTCCCTTAGACGCACGGAAGTTGACCGTTGTGCGACCCGGGCTTCACCCATGTCTGTGGATACCGCGGGTAACTAATGTTCATTTCCCGGCCGTTGCCGTCGGGTCCATTCGAACTCCTTGTTTCCTGTGACGCGATTGTGTCAAGGTGAGCCCTCCCTCGAGGGGTAAGGGCCGGAGCCCGAGGCGCGGCCGGACCCTCCAGGTACGCACCGCTACGGTGCCGCTTTCCGACAGGACGCCAATCCGTATGCCGCCGTCCCGCGGCTGGAAAGGAATGGGTTCCGTGCACTCCCCCCACCCCCCGCACCCGCAGTTCCCGTCCCGTCCCGGTTCCCCGTCCGGGGAGTCCGAGTCCGACCACACCCTCGCCGCCCGGCTGGGCGGCCCCCCGGCCGGCCGTCACGATGCCGTCGCCCTGCTGCTGGCGCGGCACTGGCGGGCCACCTTCGACTACGCCGTCGTCTGCCTGGCCGCCGCCGGCCCGTCGGCGCGACTGGTGGCCTCCGCCGCCTTCCAGCAGGTCCTCGGCCGGCCCGCGACCGCAGCGGCCGGCGGCGCCCTGCGCCCGCGACTGCTGGCGGCCGTCCGGGACACCGTCCGCGCCTGGGCCGCCGACGAGGCGGCGTGCGTGGTCCTGCCGGAACTGCGCAAGCCCGCCGGCGGCCGTGGTCTGCGCGCGACGGCGCCCCGCACGCCCGAAAGGCGACGGGTCGCCGAACGCGCTTTCCACGCCCTTCCCGTAGCTTCCCAATGCCTTCTGTGGCATACCGAGGTCGAGGCGGAATCCATAAACATACCCGCTGGTCTGCTGGGTATGGACACGGCCACCGCGGCGACCGGGCTGCGCTCGGCCCGGGCGGAATTCCGGGCGGGCTGCCTGCGCGCACACCGGGAACTCGCGCCCTCCGCGGAATGCCGTTTCTACAACCGTCTGCTGGACGGTTCCCTTCACGAGGGCGGAGCCCCGCTCCCGGATGCGCGGCGGCATCTCACCGCCTGCTCCCACTGCCGGCACGCCGCCGAGCAACTGAGCGCTTTCGAGGGCGGACCCGGCGCCCTGATCGCCGAGAGCGTGCTCGGCTGGGGCGCCCGGCGCTACCTCGACTCCCGTCCCGGCCGCGCCGCCCGCGAGGAGCCGCGAGCGCCGGCGCGGCGCCCGGCGGCGACGATCGGCCGGCCCGGCGCCGCAGCGCGGAGCGGACGCCGTACCACCCTCGCGGTCGGTGTCGGCCTCGCCTCGCTGGGGCTGCTCGCCTCCGTCCTAGTGGCCATGGGCCGGCCCGACGACAACGGTGTCCCGCACCCCGCGGCCACCCTGGGTGCCCCCGCCGGGCGCCCGGAGAGCCCGGCCGCAGCCGGCACACGGCCACGCGTCACTCCCTGGGCCGCCGCCCCGGTCCGGATCGCCCACGGCAACCTGCGCGACCGCCCCACCGGGTCGTGCCCGCGGACTCGCGGGACCACCGGGGTCCAGTCAGGTGCCGGCGTACGGGACCTGCCCAGAACCGCCGTGCTCGCGACGTGCCGGTGCCGCGCTCACAGCGCCTCGGCGCGGATCAGCGCCGACAGCGTCAGGGCGCCCGGCAGCAGCGGCAGCCAGTCGTTCAGCACCCGGTAGCCGATCACGCTCGCGGCGGCCACCGCCGGCACGGCGCCGAACGACACCAGCGTCCAGACCAGGGCCGCGTCCACCGCCAGGCCTCCCGGCGCCGGCACGGCCCCCACGGCGGTGCCCGCCGCGAGATGGGCGAGCACCACCTGCTCCCAGGGCAGCCCGACATTCAGCGAGGTCCCGACACAGACCAGCGTGCCCGCCTGGACCAGCGGCATCGCCACCGACCCGCCCCACAGGGCGAGCACCCGGCAGGGCCGACCGTGCACCGCCCGGACATCGGCGAGGGCGGCCCGCACCAGGCCCGACACCGGCCGCCGCACCGGCCGTACGACCGTCAGCAGCACCCCGGCGACGGCGAGCGCGCCGCCCGCGGCCGCGGCGGCGGGCACCGGCACCGGCCCGTCCGGGACCAGTTCACCGAGCCGGCGGCGGGCCGGGCAGGCCGCCAGGAAGGCCAGCAGTACCAGCGTCCTCGCCACGGACCGCGCCAGCGAGTACAGGCCGATCGACGCGGTCGCCCGGTCCAGGGGCACACCCCGGGTGCGCAGGAAGCGCAGCGTGACGGCGTGCGCGCCGAGGCCGCCGGGCAGCACGTGGTTCGCCGCGCCCCCGGCGAACTGCGAGGCCAGCAGCAGCCCGGGTGGCAACCGGTCCGGCAGCGCGCCCTGCCGTACACAGGCGGCCGCCACCCAGGTGAGGCAGGTGAGGCCGGCCCCGGCCAGCAGCCATCCCGGGTCGGCGGCGGCCAGCCGGGCGGCCCCCTCGGACGCCACCGGCCGGTTGGCCAACGCCCAGCACCCGGCGAGCAGCACGGGGGACAGGCACAGGGCGAGCCGGACGGGCCCGGCCGCGAGCGGGCCGGCGCCGCGCGCGGGAGGGCGCGGCGGCGGGCAGGAGGGCGGAGAGAGAGGCGGGAGCGGGGACGGTGAGGACACGGGGACGACGTCCTTCCGCATCGGGCCCGGCGGAAGAGCGGCGAGGGCCAGGGGGAGGCGGACCGGCAGAACCTCGGGGAGCCTTTCCCTCCCGCGTGACACCGCAGTGGCCGGGAAGCGACGGGGCGAGGGCGCGGTGGTGCCGTGCGGCCCCTGCGCGCAGGCCGCCGTTCACCGCCGACCAGGTAGCCTTCCCATGGGGCGCGCTGCGCAAGCCACGCCCCGCGTTCGGACAGGGAAAGCGACTCGGGAGGAACCGGCGGTGCACGTCCAGGAATGGCTCGACACGGTGCCCGCGGCCGCCGTCTACGCCGTGGTGGCCCTGGTGATCGGTCTGGAGAGCCTGGGCATCCCGCTGCCGGGCGAGATCGTCCTGGTCTCGGCGGCGCTGATGTCCTCCCAGCACACGGGCGTCGACCCGGTCGTGCTCGGCGCCTGCGCGACCGCCGGCGCCGTCATCGGCGACTCCATCGGCTACGCCATCGGCCGCAAGGGCGGACGCCCGCTGCTGGCCTGGCTGGGGAGAAAGTTCCCGAGGCACTTCGGCGAGGGCCATGTCGCCACCGCCGAGCGGTCCTTCGAGAAGTGGGGCATGTGGGCGGTGTTCTTCGGCCGCTTCATCGCCCTGCTGCGCATCTTCGCCGGGCCGCTCGCGGGCGTGCTCCACATGCCGTACTGGAAGTTCCTGATCGCCAACGTCCTCGGCGGCATCTGCTGGGCCGGCGGCACCACCGCCGTCATCTACTACGTGGGCGTCGTCGCCGAGGACTGGCTGAAGCGCTTCTCGTACGTGGGCCTGGCCGCGGCGGTCCTGATCGGGCTGGCGTCGATGCTGGTCATCAAGCGCCGCGCCAAGAAGGCCCAGGCCCAGGCGCAGGAGCCGGTGCCGGCCGGGGACTGAGCCGCCCGGGACCCGTCTACTCGTGCACCCCGCGATGGGTCTTCGCCAGCTCCGCGTACAGCGTGCCGTTGAGGGTGACCCCCTGCCGTTCCTCCTCGGACAGCTCCCGCCTCACCTTGGCGGGCACCCCCGCCACCAGTGACCCCGGCGGCACGACCATCCCCTGCGGGACCAGCGCCTGGGCCGCGACCAGCGAGCCCGCCCCGATCACCGCCCCGTTCAGCACGGTCGCCCCCATCCCGACCAGGCAGTCGTCCTCCACGGTCGCCCCGTGCACCACCGCGTTGTGCCCGATGGAGACCCGCTCCCCGACGGTCACCGGGAAGCCGGGGTCGGCGTGCAGCGTGACGTTGTCCTGCACGTTCGCGTCGGCGCCCACAGTGATCCGCTCGACGTCGCCGCGGACCACGGCGCCGTACCAGACACTGGCCCCGGCGCGCAGCGTGACGTCCCCGATCACCGAGGCCGTGGGCGCCACGAACGCCTCCGCGTCGACCTGCGGTTCCTTCCCTGCGATGCCCACGATCAGCGCCTTGTGCGTCATCACCGTCTCCTCGTCCGCCGTAGTACTGCGCACGGTACGTCAGGACTGGGGCAAAGATCACAGCGGCCCACGCCCTCGCCCGGGGCCCCCGCTGAGTAACGTGAGCCCGTGCCGAAGCGCAAGAACACGTTCTCATCCCGGCGTCGGGGCCTCGCCCAGCGCGCCGTCCACGCGGCCTGGGCGTGGGCGCAGCGCGCCGGGTCCGTCAGCGCGGAGCACCCCGGGCGGTTCCGCTTCGGCTCGCTGGGTCCGGTCACCAGGCTGGCCTTCCCGCTCGGCACCGTCTTCGGCGAGCCCTGGATTCACATCGGCTCGCACTGCATCATCGCCGAGCAGGTCACGCTGACCGCCGGCCTGATGCCGGACCTCGACCTCGGTCCCGACCCGATCCTGCGCATCGGCGACGGGGTCGTCCTCGGCCGCGGCAGCCACGTCATCGCCGACACGAGGGTCACCATCGGCAGCGACTGCTACTTCGGGCCGTACGTCTACGTGACCTCCACCAACCACTCCTACGACGACCCGCACGAGCCCATCGGCAGGCAGTGGCCGCGCATGGAGCCGGTGGAGATCGGCCCGGGCTGCTGGATCGGCACCGGCGCGGTGATCCTGCCCGGTGCGCGGATCGGCCGGAACGTGGTGGTGGCGGCGGGCGCGGTGGTGCGCGGCACGGTGCCCGACCACGCCGTGGTGGCGGGGGCGCCCGCCCGCGTCGTACGGCGCTGGACGCCCGACGGAGGCTGGCAGCCGCCGCTGCGGACCCCGGCCCCGGTGCCGCCTCCGGAGGGGATCACCGCCCAGCAGCTGCGCGTGCTCGCGGACCTGGACGAGGAAGGGGTCGAGGAGCTGGCGCGGCTGGAGGCCGAGGGCTGACGCGACGGGTCGCCGGGAGATACTGCTCAGTACAGTTTGCTGAACCCCGGACATTGGACGGATCGTGTCGGACCTCGAACTCCTGACCCAGTCCCTGGCCCGCAACGTGCGGCACTGGCGCGCCGTGCGCGGCTTCACGCTGGACGTCCTCGCCGCCCGGGCCGGTGTCAGCCGCGGCATGCTCATCCAGATCGAGCAGGCCCGCACCAACCCGAGCATCGGCACCGTCGTCAAGATCGGCGACGCGCTCGGCGTGAGCGTCACCACCCTCCTCGACTACGAGCGGGGCCCGAAGGTCCGTGTCGTCCCCGCCGAGCGCGCCGTACGGCTGTGGCACACCGAGGCCGGTAGCTACAACCGGCTGCTCGCCGGGACCGAGGCGCCCGGGCCGCTGGAGATCTGGGACTGGCGGCTGATGCCGGGCGAGAGCAGCCCCTCCGAGCCGCACCCCGCCGGAACCGTGGAGCTGGTCCATGTCACCGCGGGCGAGCTGACGCTCACCGTGGACGGCGAGGAGTACCGCGTCCCGGCCGGCGCGAGCGCCTCCTTCGAGGCCAATGTGCCGCACCTGTACGGCAACCGGGGCGACGTGCCGATGGAGATGATGATGGCCGTCTCGGTGCCGCCCGTCCTCTGAGACACGGGCACACCGGCCGGGGGCGGCTTGTTAGCGTGCGGCCATGCGCGCACCCATCGGAGACTTCGAGACCGCCGTTCCCGCCCCGGACTGCCTGGACGAGCTCACGGCGCCCGTCGCCGACGCCGTACGCCACTGGCGGGGCAGCGTCCCCGCCGACCGGATCGTCTGGGTGGACACCGACCCGCGCTGGGCCGACACGGCCGTCTTCGTGGAGCACTACGGGCGCGACCTGCTGGAGCGGTCGGCGAACTGCGTGGTGGTCGCGGGCAAGCGGGGCGGTGGGACGACCCTCGCCGCCTGCCTGGTGCTCTCCACCACCCGGGTCGACGTCAACGGTGTGGTGCGCCGGCAGCTCGGCGCCCGCAAGGCCTCCTTCGCCGCGATGGACATCGCGACCGGCGAGACAGGCATGGAGTACGGCGGTATCACCCCGGTCGGACTGCCCGCCGGCTGGCCGGTCCTGATCGACGCGGCCGTGGCCGACCTGCCGTACGTCCTGGTGGGCAGCGGACGCCGGCGCGGCAAGCTGCTGGTGCCGGGCAAGGCGCTCGCGGAACTGCCCGGCGCGGTGGTGCTCGAAGGACTCGGCACCGCCTGAGAAGGGGACGGGCCGGCGTCCGACGCGGGCCCGGTGCCGCCCGTCCCCGCGCTCAGAACGTGCCGGCCGAGCCCAGGTACTGCTCGGCGAAGGCCGCGGCTGCGGCGGGCGAGCCGAACAGCCGGCGCAGCCGGGCCAGCGTGGTGCCGGCCCGGAACGGATCGCCGGACGCCACCCCGTGGTAGATGTCCGACAGCCACTGCGAGAACTCCTGGTAGTCCCACACCCTGCGCAGCGCCGCCGCCGAGTAGCCCGCCAGGCCGCTCCCGTCGCCCCGGGTGACGTACGCGGCGATCGCGTCGCCCAGCAGGAACGCGTCGTGCAGGGCCAGGTTCATGCCCTTCGCGGCGATCGGCGCCGTGAGATGACCGGCGTCACCGGCCAGCAACAGCCGCCCGTGGACCAGGGGTTCGACGACGTAGTGGTGCATGTCCAGCACCCGCTTCTCGATCAGCCGCCCCTCGGTGAGCGGTGGTGCCCCGGCCGCGCCGAGCCGGGTCCGCAGCTCGGCCCAGACCCGGTCGTGCGGCCAGTTCTCCGGATCGTCCCCGGGCGGGCACTGCAGGTAGTAGCGGGTGACCTCGGGACTGCGGGGCATGTGCCCGGCGAAACCGCGCGGATGGACGCCGAACACGACGCAGTCGGCGGAGGGCGGGGTCTCGGCGAGCAGCGCCAGCCAGCCGATGCCGTCGTCCTGCCGGGCGATCCGGGCCCGCTCCGGGGGTATCGCGTCCCTCGTCACCCCGCGCGCACCGTCGCAGCCGGCGACGAAGTCGCAGCGCAGCAGCAGCCGTTCACCCGTCCGCGGGCACTGGTACGACACGGCCGGCCGGTCCGAGTCAAGGTCGTGCAGCGTCACGTCGCTCACTCCGAAGCGGATGTCACCGCCGCGTACGTCGGCGTACTCCCGCACCAGGTCCGTCACCAGCATCGGCTGCGGGTACACGTAGTGGTGATGACCCGTCAGTTCGCCGTAGGGGAAGCGGTACCGCTCGCCGTCGAAGCGGAACTCGCAGGCTTCGTGCGACTCGGCGCGCTCCAGCAGGCGTTCCGCCAGGCCCCGCCGCCCGAGTTCGCGGACCGCCCATTCCTCGATGACGCCCGCCCGGGGCCGGGTCTCGACGAACCGTCTGCTCTCGGTCTCCAGGACCACGCAGTCGACGGAAGCGGCCCGCAGCAGGGCGGCGACGGTGAGCCCGGCGGGCCCGGCACCCACGACGACGACCGTACGGTTTTCCGTACGGCCGTCGCCGGGCGCGGAGTTGAGGTGGGGGGAAGGGTCTGTCACCTCCGCATTATGACGGTGTCCCGCGAGTGGTCAGTGCGCCGGAGCGTCCGTGACCACGACCTCCTCGATGCTGCGCTCGATCGCCTCGGTCTTCGACGCGGTGGCCTTGGCCCAGTAGTAGACGCCGAGCGAGAACGCCGCGACGACCGCGATGTCCCACCACAGACCGATGTAGCCACGGCCGCCGAAGCCGCCCAGCCAGGAGATCGCACCCAGGCCCAGCAGATAGCCGGGGAGCCACTGCGCGGCCTTGAAGTCCAGCCGGGGCGCGTCGGGCAGGTTCTTGCGGATGGCGTACCAGGCGTAGGAGCCGAGCAGCACGTAGCCGAGCAGGATCGCGAAGCCCAGCCGCCACAGGGTGTCCCAGCCGGCCCAGTAGATGATGAGGTTGGCGACCACGAACGACAGCGGCGAGATCACCTTGCCGAAGGGCAGCCGGTAGGGGCGCTCGTGGTGCGGCAGCCGGTCGGCGAAGACGCCGTACGCCAGGGGCGCGCCCGCGTACATCAGCACGCTCGCCGAGGTGATGAAGCCGACCAGCTCCTGCCAGCTCGGGAACGGCAGGAAGCAGACCACGCCGGTCACGAAGGACATGATGAGGCCGAACCACGGCACGCCGCGCGCGTCGGTCTTCGCGAACGCCTTCGGCGCGTAGCCGTTCTTGGCCAGGCCGTAGGAGACGCGCGAGGTGGCGGTCGTGTAGATCAGGCCGGTGCCGCCGGGGGAGATGATCGCGTCGACGTAGAGCACCCAGCCCAGCCAGCCCAGGCCCACCAGGGTCGCCAGACCCGCCCACGGGCCGCTGATGCCGGCGAAGTCCAGCTTGGCCCAGCCGTGCGCGAAGGAGGTGTGCGGCAGCGCGCCGATGAACACGACCTGCAGCAGGATGTAGATCACGGCGCCGATCGCCACCGAGCCGAGGGTCGCCCGCGGCAGGTCGCGCTTGGGGTTGCGGCTCTCGCCCGCGAGCTGGATCGCCTGCTCGAAGCCGAGCAGCGCGAAGATGATGCCGCTGGAGCTGATCGCGCCCAGCACACCCTTGGCGCCGAAGGGCGCGAAGCCCTCCGAGGTGAAGTTGCCGGGGTGGAAGTTGCCCACGGCGATGATGAAGATCGCTCCGAGCGGGACCGCGATCTTCCACCAGGTCGCGGCGCTGTTGGTGTGGGCCAGGGCCCGGACGCCGAAGAAGTTGACGCCGACGAAGACGGCCATGAGGACGACGGCGGTGACGAGACCGCCGGTCGTCAGCGTGCCGTCGGCGTGCTGCAGGCCCTGGGCCCAGCCCCAGTGACCGGCGTAACCGATCATGGCCTCGACCTCGATCGGGGCCACGGTGGCCGCCTGGAGCCAGGCGAACCAGCCGAACGACATGCCCGCCAGGCCGCCGAAGGCGTAGTGCGGGTAGCGGGCGGTGCCGCCGGCGACCGGGAACATGCCGCCGAGTTCGGCGTGCACGAGCGCCAGCAGGACGATGGCGACCGCGCCGATCACCCACGAGACGATCGCCGCGGGGCCGGCCACGACCACCGCCTTCTCGGCTCCGTACAGCCAGCCGGACCCGATGATGGAGCCCACCGAGGCCCACATCAGTCCGATCAGCCCGACGTCCCGGCGCAGACCGCCGCCGGAGTCCGTCGTGGCCTGTGGCACGGCATGGTCGACTTTCACCATGTCTGGTGGCCTCTCAGATCGTGAACGTGGAAATAACGAGCAAGGAGGCCACAGGCTAGGAACGCGTTGCGCCGCCGCAAAAGACTGTTTCCCAAAACTTGACCCGGGATCTTGACTGTCTTGGCAGGAGTCTTCCCGCAGGTCAAGGCCCAGGTGGAATGTCAATATTCAGCGGTGAATTGTGAGAAGAAGGTGAGACAGCTCAATGCAGGCGGGGAATCTCGATCGCCGGGCAGCGGTCCATTACCATGTCCAGCCCAGCGGCCCGGACCCGCCCCCCGGCGTCCTCGTCGACGACGCCGAGCTGGAACCACACCGCCTTCGCGCCCTTCTTCACCGCCTCGTCGGCGACCGCGCCGGCCAGCTCGCTGTTGACGAACACGTCCACGACGTCGACCTCGAAGGGGATCTCCGCGAGGGAGGCGTAGCCCGGCTCGCCGTGCACCGTCTCCGCCTTCGGATGCACTGGCACGATCCGCTTGCCGAACCGCTGCAGCACCTGGGCCACCCCGTAGGCGGCCCGCCGCTGGTTCGCGGACAGGCCGACCACGGCCCAGGTGTCTCCCAGTCCGGTCAGGATCCTGCGGATCGTCGCTTCGTCGCCGTACAAGGCCGCCTCCTCGGGCCGCGGGGAACTGTCGTCCAGGCAACAGCACCCACCCGGTGCTGATTCCCCCCGGTTCCCCGCCACGGTGTCCGGAATCGGCGCAAGGTGCCCGCGTACGGCCGCCGGCGCGCCTACGCTCGGGCCGTGCTGCGCATCCTCGACGCCCGAACCGGTGAGCCCGTCTCCGCCGCCCCCGCCCGCCGCGGCCTGACCCGGATCGAGGCCTACGCCTCCGGCCTGGACCTGACGGCCCTGCGGGTCCTGCTCACCGCCGATGTCCTCGTCCGCGCCCTGGAACTCGGCGGCACCCCCGTCTGGACCATCCTCACCGCGCCCCACCGGCTCGCCGAACTCCGCGCGGCCGCCACCACCCTGTCCATCCGCCCCTTCGAGGACGGCCGCGACCTGGCGTCGGGCCTGGGGGAGTCCCAGGTCCTGCATGTGACGGGGGAGCGGGACGGGGCGCCGGGCGGGGGAACGGTGGTGGCCGTCGCTCCGGTGACCTGGGCGGGGGAGCCGCCGGGGCGGGCCGTGACGGCGCCGTCCGACGCTCCGGCCTCCGACGCGGCGCTGGGTGCCCTGCTCTCCGCCGACGCCGACGCCGACTCCGGCGCCCTCCGCCTGGCCCTCCTCTCCGTCCCGCGCCGCGCGCCCGCGTCGCTGGACGCCGAAGGGCTGAGTGAGGCCGCGCGGACGCTCGCCCGGTGGCGGCGGGCCGTGGCCGGGTGGGCGCGGCAGCCCTCGCGGCCGGTGCCGGAGGAGGTGCGGACCCGGTTGCGGGCCGCCTGGGAGGACGATCTCGACCTGCCCGGAGTGCTGGCCGTGCTGCGCGATGTGGAGCAGGCCCCGGACATCCCGGACGGCGCCCGCTTCGAGACGTACGTGTACGCCGACCGCCTGCTCGCCCTCGATCTCCCGCGGGACCTCGGGAGCCTCGGGTGATCGAGCGGGCGGGCGCGGGCCCGCTGCGGCGGCTGGTCGTGCTGCGGCACGCCAAGTCCGCCTGGCCGGAGGGGGTCGCCGACCACCGGCGTCCGCTGGCGCCGCGCGGTCTGCGGGACGCCCCGGCCGCCGGCCGCGCGCTCGCCGAGGCCGACTGCCTGCCCGACCTCGCCCTGTGCTCCACCGCCCTGCGGGCCCGCCGCACCTGGGAGCTGGCCTCCGCCCAGTGGGGCACCCCACCGCCGGTCCGCCACGACCCGAGGCTGTACGGGGCCGCCGTACCGGACCTGCTGGAGGCCGTGCGCGAGACGCCGCGCGAGGTGGAGACCCTGCTGCTGGTCGGGCACAACCCGGGACTGGAGGAACTGGTCCTCGAACTGGCCGGAGACGGTCTCGACGACACCCTCGAGCGGGTGCGCGCCAAGTTCCCGACCTCCGCGCTCGCCGTGCTGGCCTGGCGCGGCACCGGCTGGCCGGCCCTCGTCCCGGGCGCGGCCCTGCTGACGTCGTTCACCGTGCCGCGCGGGAAGAAGGGGAGGAAGCGGTAGCCCGGAGCGCGCGGCCGGACACCGCGAGCAGGGGCGCGGCGCTGCTCGCATAGGCTGGCGGGATGCAGGACGAGTACCGCACAGTCGCCCGCGCGGGCGTGCACGAGACCGAGGTCAACCGCTCCCGCTTCCTGTGCGCCCTCGCCCCGGCGGCCGACGAACGGGAGGCCCAGGAGTTCCTCGCGGCCGTCCGCAAGGAGCACGCCGACGCCACGCACAACTGCTGGGCGTACGTCATCGGCGCCGACGCGGCCGTCCAGAAGGCGAGCGACGACGGCGAACCGGGCGGCACGGCCGGCGTCCCGATGCTGCAGATGCTGCTGCGCCGCGACATGCGGTACGTGGTCGCCGTCGTCACCCGCTACTACGGCGGCGTCAAACTCGGCGCCGGCGGTCTCATCCGGGCCTACGGCGGCGCCGTCGGCGAGGCCCTGGACGCGCTCGGCACGATCACCCGGCGCCGGTTCCGGCTCGCCACGGTAACCGTCGACCACCAGCGCGCGGGCAAGGTCCAGAACGACCTGCGCGCCACCGGACGCGAGGTCCGGGACGTCCGCTACGCCGAGGCCGTCACCATCGAGATCGGCCTGCCGGACGCCGATGTCGACGCGTTCCGCGCCTGGCTGGCCGACGCGACGGCGGGCACGGCCGTCCTCGAACTGGGCGGGGAGGCCTACGGGGACGCGTGACGTTCACCGCCCTCATAACGGAAGTTCATCCCCAATCGGACATGACGCCCGCCGACGGGGCGGGTAGTGACGGGCCGATACGGGAGTAACCGCCCGTGATGTCAGACCCGGCCGTTAGTCTCGGGGATCATGCGACTCCTGCACACGTCCGACTGGCACCTGGGCCGGGCCTTCCACCGGGTGAACATGCTCGGCGCCCAGGCCGGGTTCATCGGGCACCTCGTCGACACCGTGCGTGAGCACGCGGTGGACGCGGTGGTCGTGTCCGGTGACGTGTACGACCGCGCGGTGCCCCCGCTCGCCGCGGTCGAGCTCTTCGACGACGCCCTGCACCGCCTCGCGGAGCTCGGGGTGCCCACGGTGATGATCTCAGGCAACCACGACTCGGCCCGCCGCCTCGGCGTCGGCGCCGGTCTCATCGACCGCGCGGGCATCCACCTGCGCACCGAGCCGTCCGCCGTCGGCACCCCGGTGGTGCTGCGTGACGCCCACGGGGACGTCGCCTTCTACGGCCTGCCCTATCTCGAACCCGCCCTGGTGAAGGAGGAGTTCGCGGTGGAGAAGGCGGGCCACGAGGCCGTGCTGGCCGCCGCCATGGAGCGGGTCCGCGCCGACCTCGCCGGCCGCGCGCCGGGCACGCGTTCCGTCGTCCTCGCCCACGCCTTCGTCACCGGCGGCCGGGCCAGCGACAGCGAACGGGACATCACCGTCGGCGGGGTGGCCGCCGTGCCGGCCGGGGTCTTCGACGGCGTCGACTACGTGGCGCTCGGGCACCTGCACGGCTGCCAGACCCTCACCGAGCGCGTGCGCTACTCGGGCTCCCCGCTCGCCTACTCCTTCTCCGAGGCCGGCCACCGCAAGAGCATGTGGCTCGTCGACCTGGCCGCCGACGGCTCCGTCACCGCCGAGCGCCTCGACTGCCCGGTCCCGCGCCCGCTGGCCCGCATCCGGGGCACCCTGGAGGACCTGCTCGCCGACCCCGGCCTCACCCGCCACGAGGACGCCTGGATCGAAGCCACCCTCACCGACCCGGTCCGCCCGGCCGACCCCATGGCCCGCCTCGCCGAGCGCTTCCCGCACACCCTCAGCCTGGTCTTCGCCCCCGACCGGGAGGCCGACGACCCGCGGGTGTCGTACGCCCGGCGGCTCGCCGGCCGCGGTGACCAGGAGATCGCCGAGGACTTCGTCGCCCATGTGCGCGGCGCCGGACCCGACGAGCGGGAGGCGGCCGTGCTCCGCGACGCCTTCGACGCGGCGCGCGCCCACGACGCGGTACGGGAGGTGGCGCGGTGAGGCTGCACCGGCTCGACATCACCGCCTTCGGGCCCTTCGGCGGCTCCCAGAGCGTCGACTTCGACGCGCTCTCCGCCGCCGGGCTGTTCCTGCTGCACGGCCCCACCGGCGCGGGCAAGACCTCCGTCCTGGACGCCGTCTGCTACGCCCTCTACGGCACCGTGCCCGGCGCCCGGCAGACCGGCCAGGGCATGAACCTGCGCAGCGACCACGCCGAACCCGGCACGCGCACCGGGATCCGCCTCGAACTCACCGTCGCCGGACGGCGGCTGGAGATCACCCGGCAGCCGCCGTGGGAGCGGCCCAAGCTGCGCGGCACCGGCACGACCGTCGACAAGGCGCAGACCTGGCTGCGCGAGTACGACGCCCCGGCCGGTATCTGGAAGGACCTCAGCCGCTCCCATCAGGAGATCGGCGAGGAGATCACCCAGCTCCTCGGCATGAGCCGCGAGCAGTTCTGCCAGGTGGTCCTGCTGCCTCAGGGCGACTTCGCGCGCTTCCTGCGCGCCGACGCCGAGGCCCGGGGCCGGCTGCTCGGCCGGCTCTTCGACACCCAGCGCTTCGCCGACGTGGAGAAGCGGCTCGCGGAGCGCCGGCGGGCGAGCGAGGCCCGGGTGCGCGACGGCGACGCCGCGCTGCTCGCCGACGCCCACCGCATGCAGCAGGAGGCCGGCGACGCCATGGAGCTGCCCGAGCTGAGCCCCGGGGATCCGGGTCTCGCCGAGGCCGTGCTCGAAGCCGCCGCCCTGGCCCGCAGCACCGCGCGCGAGCGCCTCACCGTCGCCCGGTGCCGCCTCCTCGCTGCCGAGTCCGCCCACGACGCGGCCCGGCACGCCCTGGACGAGGCACGTGAACTCGCCCGGCTGCAGAGCCGGTTCGCCGAGGCCCGGCAGCGGGCGGAACGCCTCCAGGAGGGGGCCGGCGCGCACCTGGAGGCACAGGAGCGGATGGCGCGTGGGCGCAAGGCCGAGACGGTGGCGCCCGCGCTGGACCTGCGGAACGCGGCAGAGGACGAGCACCGCCAGGCCGCCGGAATCGAGGCACGCGCGCGTGTCGGCCTGCCCGGCTCCCACGCCGGCGACGGACCCGCGGGCCTCGCGGCCGCCGCCCGCCGGGCCAGCGAGGAGCTCGGCGGCCTGGAGTCGGCGCGGCGCGCCGAACGGCGGCTCACCGAGGCCGCCGAGGAGCGGGCCGGTCTCGACCAGCAGGAGCGCGCCGACGAGGACGTGCTGCGCGAGGCCGACGCCTGGCTCGCCGACTGGGACACCACCCGCGCGGCCCTGCGGTCCCGCGTCGAGTCCGCCCAGGAGGCGGCCACCCGTGCCGAACAGCTCGCCGTCCGGCGCGAACCCGCGCAGCGGCGCCTCGCCGCGGCACGCACCAGGGACGGACTCGCCTCCGAGCTGGAGCGGGCCCGGGACCGGGCACTGGCCTCACGGCAGCAGGCCGTGGACGCCCGCGCCCACTGGCTCGACCTCAAGGAACAGCGCCTCAACGGCATCGCCGCCGAGCTGGCCGCGCAGCTCACCGACGGCGAGCCCTGCGCCGTCTGCGGAGCCACCGAGCACCCCACACCCGCCGGCAGGGTCGCCGGACATGTCGACCGCGAGACCGAGGAGCGCGCCCTCACCGACTCCCGGCGGGCCGAGGAACGGCACGCCGAGGACGAGCGGCGCCTCGGCGCCGTCCGCGAGGCGCTGGCCGCAGCCACCGCCGAGGCCGGCGACACGCCCACGGAGCGGCTCGCCGCCGAGGCCGACGACCTGGAGCGCGAGCACACGAACGCCCGCCGGGACGCCTCCGCCCTGCACTCCGCCCACGAGGAGCTGCGCCGGGCCGAGCAGGAGCGCGAGCGGCGCCTCGACGAGCGCCAGCGGGCCGCCGTACGCACCGCCGCACGCCTGACCCGGCGCGAGACCCTGGAGCGCGAACAGGCCGCACTGGAACAGGAGTTGATCCAGGCGCGCGGGTCCGCGTCCAGCGTGGCCGCCCGGGCCGCGGAGCTGGAGCGGCTGACGGCCCGGCTGACCGAGGCCGCCGACGCCGCCCGCGCGTCCGAGGACGCCGCCCAGCGGCTCAAGGACGCCGACGCCCGCCTCGCCGACGCCGCCTACCGCGCCGGCTTCGAGACCCCTCGGGCCGCGGCCGCCGCCCTCCTCGACGACGCGGCCCACCGCCGACTCCAGCATCGGCTGGACGCCCGGCAGACCGAGGAAGCGGCGGTACGCGCCGTCCTGGCGGAGGCCGGCACCGCTGCCGCCGCCCAGCGACCCCCCGCCGATCCGGACGCCGCGGAGCGGACGGCGGCCGAGGCGGCACGGCGGCTGCGCGAGGCGGCCTCGGCGCGGGACGCGGCGGACCGCCGCCGCACCGAACTGGACCGGCTCTCCGCCCGTGCCGCCGATTCAGTGCGCCGGCTCGCGCCCCTGCGCGAGGAGTACGACCGGGTGGCCCGCCTGGCCGCGCTCACCGCGGGCACCTTCGCCGACAACGAACGCCGGATGCGTCTGGAGTCGTACGTGCTCGCGGCCCGCCTGGAGCAGGTCGCCGCGGCCGCGACCGTGCGCCTGCACCGCATGTCCTCCGGCCGCTACACCCTGGTCCACTCCGACGACCGCACCGGACGCGGCCGCAGCGGCCTCGGCCTGCACGTCGTCGACGCGTGGACCGGCCGCGAGCGCGACACCGCCACCCTGTCCGGCGGTGAGACCTTCTTCGCCTCCCTGGCCCTCGCCCTCGGCCTCGCCGACGTCGTCACCGACGAGGCGGGCGGCGTCCGGCTGGACACCCTCTTCATCGACGAGGGCTTCGGCAGCCTGGACGACCAGACTCTCGACGAGGTCCTGGACGTCCTGGACACGCTCCGCGAACGGGACCGCAGCGTGGGCATCGTCAGTCACGTCGCCGACCTGCGCCGCCGCGTCCACGCCCAGCTCGAGGTGGTGAAGGGCAGATCGGGGTCCTCGCTGCGGCAGCGCGGCGGCTGACCCCGTCAGCGGCCGAGCGGACGCCGGGGGAGCGGAGAGGAGTACACCACGCTCGTGGTCACCGAGCCCAGCCCGCCGATCCTTCCGGAGATCTCCTCCAGATGCGGCATCGACCGCGCGGCCACCTTGATGACGAAGCAGTCGTCACCGGTCACGTGATGGGCCTCCAGGATCTCGGGCGTCGCCGCCACCAGGTCGTGGAACGGCTTGTAGTTGCCGTGCGGGTAGCGGAGCCGGACGAAGGCGAGGATCGGCAGTCCGAGCCGCTCGGGGTCGACGATCGCCGCGTACCCCTGGATCACGCCGGCCTCCTCCAGCCGGCGCACCCGCTCGGTGACGGCGCTCGGTGACATCGAGACGGCCCGGGCCAGCTCCGCGTAGCCGGCCCGGCCCTCGCGCTGCAGGACGTCCAGAATGCGCCAGTCGGTGGCGTCCGGGGAATACACGGTCATGCCGGATGGATAGCAGGGAAAACACCGGCCGATCAAGCGGAACCCCGGGGATCGTGCCTTCGCCGGACGGGCGCGCGGCCATAGATTTCCGGCATGATCACCGACACCGCGAACCCCGTCCTGCGCGTCGCCCCCGCCGCCCCGGCCGAGGCCGCCGCCCACTTCCGGGCCTCACTGGCCTTCCACGCCGACGTCTCCGACGTCGCCGCCGCACTCGCGGCCGGCGGCGACCCCGGCTTCGTCCTGGTCGACTCCCGCTCCGCCGAGTCCTGGGACCAGGGGCACATCCCCGGCGCCGTCCACCTGCCCACCGCGCTCGTCCCCGAGCAGGCCGAGCGGCTCCTCGACAAGGCCGTGCCCGTGGTGACCTACTGCTGGGGCCCCGGCTGCAACGGCGCCACCCGCGCCGCCCTCGCACTCGCCGAACTCGGCTACCGGGTCAAGGAGATGCTCGGCGGTTTCGAGTACTGGGCGCGGGAGGGCCTCCCCTACGAGACCTGGCAGGGCGGAGCCCGGCGTGACACCGACCCGCTGACCGCGCCGGCCGAAGGCGAATGCGGCTGCTGACCCCGGCGGGTGATCGCCGTGCGTGTAGGTTCTGCCCATGTCTCGAAACGCGGATCCAGGCGCACTGCAGTGGGTGGAGTCGGGCGGAGGGCCCCTGATAGCCGTGCCGGAGACGGTCCTGCCGTTCTGGGCGGGCGCCGACAGCGAGGAGTTCGCCACCGACTACGACCGCGCGTGCGAGGTGGACGGCTACGCCGGCCTGCTCCCGGTCGGCGACAGCGCGGCCCTCGTCCTCGGCGACGAACCCGCCGCCACCGCCTACCTGCCCGGTGAGGGCGTCTTCGTGCGCTGGTCCGCCGCGCACTCCGAGCGCGAACTGCTCGCCCACGTCCCCGCCGCGCTCGGCACGGCGGTGTGGGAACCCGAGGTCCGCTGGCAGGTGCCCGGTCCGGTGGTGCTGTTCGACGCCGCCCGGCCGGGCGGGGCGGTGGACCGCGCGGCACACCTGCGCGTCCCGCTGGCACCGGGCCCGTACGCGGTCGCCGCCGCCTACGCCCAGCCGGGCCCGGAGACCTGGCTCGGCCTGGTCCGGCTCAGACTGCTCGCCCCCTGACCCGGCGGTCCACGGGTCAGCGCCGGTCGTCGAAGGCGATCCGCAGGTGGCGCGGGCCGCGCAGCACGGCGTTCTGCCGGTAGGGCGGCGGATCCTCGACCAGACGGGGGTTGTCCAGCCGCCGGGCCAGTTCGGACAGCGCGATCTGCGCCTCCAGACGGGCCAGCGGAGCGCCGAAGCAGCTGTGGATGCCGCTGCCGAACCCGAGGTGCTGGATGTCGCCGCGGTCCGGGTCGAACCGCTCGGGGTCCTTGAACCGCTCCGGGTCCCGGTTGCCCGCGGCGAGCATCAGCCAGATCCGCGAGCCCTTGGGGATGGTCACCCCGCGCACCTCGATGTCGGCGATGCAGGTGCGCTGCGGCACGATCTGCACCGGCGGCTCGTACCGCAGCAGCTCCTCCACGATGTTGGCCGCGAGGCCCGGGTCCTCCCGCAGCCGCCGCAGGACGTCCGGGTGGCGCAGCAGGGTGAGCATGCCGTTGGTGATGAGGTTGACCGTCGTCTCGTGACCGGCGATCAGCAGCAGCACCGCGGTGCTCATCACCTCCATCATCGTCATCGCGCCTTCCGGTCCCCGGCTGTCCGCGAGGTCGGACAGCATGTCGTCCTGCGGATCCTTGGTGCGCTGCTCGACCAGCCCGGCCAGGTACATGCCGAGCTGCATCCGGGCCTCCTGCGCCGTCTTCACGAACTCCTCGTCCGCGCTCTCGCGTGTCTCGGGGTCCAGGCTGGCGACGAGCGGATCGACCCACGAGCGGAAGCGCGGCTCGTCCTCGCGGGGCACGCCCAGCAGCCGGCAGATGACGGTGACCGGGAACGGGTAGGCGAACTGGTCCACCAGGTCGATCTCGCGCGCCTCTCCGAAGCCGTCGATCAGCCCGCCGACGATCTCGTGCAGCTCACCCCGCATGGACTCGATCCGGCGCGGCTTGTGGGGCGGCCCGAAGGCGCTGTTGGCGATCCGCCGCAGCCGGTCGTGCTCGGGCGGGTCGAGCCGGAGGAAGGACGGGGGCAGTCCGGTGCTCTGCGCCTCGGCCAGCTCGTCCCCGGCAGCGGCCAGGTTGGCGGCGTCGGAGCTGATCCGCGGGTCGTGGAGCAGGCCCTCGATGTCCCAGTACGAGCTGATGACGTACGGGCCGTCCTCCTCCTCGTGCAGCACCGGAGTCCTGCGGAGCTCCTCGTACAGCGGATACGGGTCGGCGCGGTTGGCGAAGTCGGTGATCCGGCGGAACAGGGAGGCCTGCGTCATGACAAGTCCTTGGGGCGTCGGGGCCACGGCGGCGTTCAGTGGTGGGCCGGGGTGAACACCAGCTGCTGGTCGGCCGGTGAGTAGCCGCTCAGGGTCACGGTGGGGCCGTGCGTCGGCAGGGACGGGTCGGGGAAGTCGGCGTCGAGGGGCTGGCGGCCCTCGGGGCGCCGGTCCACCGTCGGGTACTCCACCGGGAACGGCGCGCCCCGCTCGATCTGCCGCTGGTAGAACTCCAGCCAGCGGGTGTTGTCGAAGCTGACGGCGGCGACCACCCGGCCCTTGTGGCCGTAGACGCCGACGAACCGGCGCTCGGCCAGAGAACCCTGCGTGATCATGATCTGGTCGCCCATGGGAGGCACGCCGACGGACTTGATGTTCACCCGGAACTGCGAGGACCAGAAGGCCGGCATCCACAGGTGCGGGCGCCGGTCGGCGCCCCGGCAGATCATGTTGTGCGCGGCGGTGTCCGCCTGGGCGACGGCGTTGCCCCAGTGTTCGAGTGAGAGGAACTGGTAGCCGAACAGCGCGTGCGGCGACCGTGCGACGTCACCGGCGACGAACACGTCGTCGGTGACGATGCCCCGGAAGTCGAAGGCCCGGCAGCCGGCGTCGCAGGCGATGCCCCGCGGTCCCGCGCCGAGTCCGGACCCGGTCAGCCACTCGGTGTTGCGCAGTGAACCGAGCGAGACCACCACGACATCCGCCTCGACCTTGCCCCCGTCGGACAGATGGACGGCACGCACCCGGCCGGCCGGGTCGCCCTCCAGCGCGGTGACCGTGACACCGGTGCGCAGGTCCACGCCGTTCTCGGTCTGCAGCTCGGCGGCGACGGCGCCGATCACCCCGCCGAGCGCGCCCACCAGCGGGGCTCCGGCCCGCTCCGCCAGGGTGACGGCGAGGCCCATCTCCCGGCACGCCGAGGCGACCTCACAGCCGGCGAACCCGGCGCCGATGATGAACACCCGGCGCGCCGACCTCAGCCGCTGCAGCAGCCGGGCCGCGTCGTCGCGGGTGCGCAGCAGGAAGACGCCGTCCAGGCTGCCCTCCTCCTCCTTGAACCACGGCCGGGCCCGTACTCCGGTGGCGATCAGCAGCCGGTCGTACTCCACCTCGTCCCCGTCGGCCAGCCGCACCCGCTTCGCGGACAGGTCGAGGCCGGTCGCCGCCACGCCGAGCCGCCACTTGGCGTCGATCTCCCGGCGGTGGGGCAGGTCGGTGCGGTGCGGGGACGCCTTGCCCAGCAGCACCGCCTTGGACAGTGGCGGCCGGTCGTACGGCTCGTACGGCTCGTCACCGATCATCGTCAGCGAACCGGTGAACCCCTCGGCGCGCAGCGTCTCGGCGGCCCGCAGTCCGGCCAGCGAGGCGCCGACGATCACGATCCGGCCCTCGCGCCGCAGCAGGTCCACGTGGTCAGCGGCCATCGAACGCACCACCCACGGACGCGTCCGCACCGCCGACCGGGCCGTCCAGGCCGTCGGCCGTGATCGCCTGGACCGGACAGGCGGCGACCGCCCGGGCCAGCCGCTCGCGCTGTCCCTCGTCCGCCCGGGGGTTGTAGACCAGCGACTCCTCGCCGTGCATGGCGAAGACGTCGGGCGCCAGGAACGCGCACTGCGCGTACCCCTGGCACTTGTTGAGATCGACGACGAGCCGCATCGATGCTCCCGCCCTTCCGGTGGCCAGGTCCGGTGCTCACCACCCGCCCAGTGCGGGCGCTTCCGGACGGCGGTCATGTCCCGCTGGCCAGCATGGAAGCCGTGCGGGGGCGCCGCGCGCCGGGCAGGCCGTTCGGGTGAGCGGGCTGCCCGGCGCGCGGCGGTTCGGCCGCCGCCTCTCACGCGGCGGCGGGAGCACGGGTCCTCGTGCGCCGGCTGCCGAGGATGTACAGGCTCAGCACCAGCGACCAGGCGGGAAAGGCCAGTTCCGCCCAGGGAACGTTCGACGAGACGAACAGCAGCGTGAACGCGGTGAGGACACCGAGAACCATGAGCCAGCGCGGCAGGACCCCGAGCCGGTGCCCGATCACCGACAGGGAGGACACGAAGACGGCCGCCATGCGCATCGCGTACCCGGTCAGCAGCGAGTAGGCGAGATCGCGGCCGAGGTCCCACGCGGCCATGCCGGGCGTGCCCCCGGAGGAGCGGCCGATCTCCAGCACCGCGGCGGCCGCCGCGGCGCCGCCGAACATCGTGGCGGTGAAGACCAGCCCGCTGCCGAGCAGCACCGTGGCGAGGAACCTGTCCTCCACCTCACCCACGTGAGCCCGTACGGCACCGAGGAACCACAGGAAGAAGATCCCGGCGAACGGGATCAGGTCGAGCGCCCACTGCACCGCGTCCCGCTGCCCGGAGTCGGCGGCCGCCTGCGCGGTGACCGCCTCGGTCCCTTCCGGCATGGCCAGCCTGACCAGCACGATCGCCGCCGCCAGCAGCACCGCGAACACCACTCCCGCCAGCCCGGCGGCCCGCGCCGTCTCCAGCGCCTTCTGCCTCGGTCCCACGTCCCGCATGCCGGCCCGCCTCCCGTCGCACAGCCCGGGCACCAGCAAGCGGCCTCACCGCGGCCCGCGCCACCGGGGACGTCCGTACGGCCGAGCCGGCCGCACGGGACGTGACCGGTGCCCGCGGGCCGGGCCGGCGGGCACCGGAAGGGGGGTCGCGGACGGGAGGCGGGTGCGGGTCAGAGCCGGGAGAGCTCGTCCAGCAGGTCGTCCAGGCCCAGGGAGCCCTGGGACAGGGCGGCCATGTGCCACGCCTTCAGGTCGAAGGCGTCACCGTGCCGCGCACGGGCGTTCTCACGGCCCAGCAGCCAGGCACGCTCGCCGAGCTTGTAGCCGATCGCCTGGCCCGGGATCGTCAGGTACCGGGTCAGCTCGCTCTCCACGAAGTCCGCCGGACGGCTGCTGTGGGAGCCGAAGAACTCCTGCGCCAGCTCCGGGGTCCAGCGCTCACCGGGGTGGAACGGCGAGTCCGCCGGGATCTCCAGCTCCAGGTGCATGCCGATGTCGACGATCACCCGGGCCGCGCGCATCATCTGCGCGTCCAGGTAGCCGAGCCGCTCCTCCGGGTCCGTCAGATAGCCCAGTTCGTCCATCAGGCGCTCCGCGTACAGGGCCCAGCCCTCCGCGTTGGCGCTGACCCCGCCGACCGTGGCCTGGTAGCGGGAGAGGTCCTTGGCCACGTGCGCCCACTGCGCGAGCTGCAGATGATGCCCGGGCACGCCCTCGTGGTACCAGGTCGACACCAGGTCGTACACCGGGAACCGGGTCAGGCCCATGGTCGGCAGCCAGGTCCGGCCCGGACGTGAGAAGTCCTCCGACGGAGCGGTGTAGTACGGGGCGGCGGCACCGCCGGGCGGGGCGATGTGCGACTCCACCTTCCGCACCCGCTCGGCGAGTTCGAAGTGCGTGCCGTCCAGGTCCGCGATGGCCCGGTCCATCAGGCCCTGAAGCCACTCGCGGACCTCGTCCACGCCCTCGATGTGCCGGCCGTGCTCGTCCAGGTGCGCCAGCGCCACCCACGGCGTCCCGGCGCCGGGCAGGATCCTCTCCGCCTCCTGCTTCATCTCGCCGAGGATGCGGTGGAACTCCGACCAGCCGTACGCGTACGCCTCGTCCAGGTCCAGGTCGGTGCCGTTGAAGTAGCGGGCCCAGCGGGCGTACCGCTCGCGGCCCACCGTGTTCGGCGCTCCCTCGACGGCCGGCGCGTACACGTCCCGCATCCAGTCCCGCAGCCCGGCCAGCGCGGCCGTCGCCGTGCGGGCCGCCTCGTCCAGCTCCGCGCGCAGCGCGTCCGGACCGGCCGCGGCGAAGTCCTCGTACCAGCCGCGTCCCTTGCCGTCGGTGTCCGTCCACTCGGAGAGCTGCCCGATGTACGTCGCGGTCGGCCGGGGCGCCGCGTACAGCTTGCGCTCCAGGCCCAGCTCCAGGGACTCCCGGTAGCCCGCGACCGCGGCCGGCACCGCGCGCAGCCGCTGCGCGATCGCCGCCCAGTCCTCCTCGGTCTGCGCCGGCATCACCGTGAACACCTCCCGCACCGAGTGCCCGGGCGTGCTCATGTTGCCGACCGCACGCAGGTGCTCGTCGGCCTCGTGCACGGCCAGCTCGGCGGTCAGCCGCTCCCGCAGCAGCCGGCCGCAGCGGCGCTCCACGTCACTGTCCGCACCGGGCTGCCGCTCGGCCTCGTCGAGCCGCGCGAGCGTCGTCCGCATCAGCTCCGCCAGGGCCTCCTGGCCGGCCGGGGAGTAGTCGGGCAGCCTGGCCGAACTCTCCTTCACACCGAGGTAGGTACCGGTGACCGGGTCGAGGGCGATGAGGTCGTCCACGTATGCGTCGGCGACCTGACGGGGCAGCGGGATCTGGATCTCAGACATGGCGCCCATCCTCATACGCGGACAGTGCCTGCGTCACCCATGCATCCCGGATTCAGCCGGGGGCAGAAGCGGCCCGCAGTCCCACTGCTGGAAGATCAGCCGGGTCTCCACCCGGGCCACCTCCCGCCGCGCGGTGAACCCGTCCAGCACCAGCCGCTGCAGATCGGCCATGTCCGCCACGGCCACGTGCACCAGGTAGTCGTCGGGACCGGTCAGATGGAACACCGTCCGTGACTCCGGCAGCGCGCGGATCCGCTCCACGAACGGCCCCACCAGCTCCCGGCGGTGCGGCCGCACCTGCACCAGCAGCAGTGCCTCCAGGCCGCGTCCCAGCTTGGCCGGGTCGAGGCGCAGTTGGTGGCCGAGGATCACGCCCGCGCGGCGCAGCCGGGTCACCCGGTCCAGGCACGTCGACGGCGCCACCCCCACCTGGGCGGCGAGATCGCGGTAGGTGGTCCGGGCGTCGTTCTGCAGCAGTCGCAGCAGATGAAGATCCACCGGATCCAGTGCGACAGATTCGGCCATGCGCCGAACGTAGCACGGCGTCTCGCCCCCAGGGCCCGTCCAGTGTTCAACCTTCCGCCCATGGACACATCGAGCACCGGTGCCTACGACGCCCTACGCACCGCATCGAGAGCACTGGCCACCGAGGCCGTGCACGCCGGCCGCGACGACCTCGCCCGCCAGGGGCTGCACGCCCCGCCGATCGACCTGTCCACCACCTACCCCTCCTTCGACAGCCGGGGCGAGGCCGCCCGCATCGACGCCTTCGCCACCGACGGCGCCGACCCCGAGGGCCCGCCGATCTACGGCCGCCTCGGCAACCCGACCGTGGCCCGTTTCGAGACCGCCCTCGCCCGGCTGGAGGGCACCGAGTCGGCCGTCGCCTTCGCCAGCGGCATGGCCGCGCTCAGCGCGGTCCTCCTGGCGCGGTCCGCGGCGGGCCTGCGCCATGTGGTCGCCGTGCGCCCGCTGTACGGGTGCAGCGACCACCTGCTGACCGCCGGGCTCCTCGGCACCGAGGTCACCTGGACCGACCCGGCCGGGATCGCCGACGCGCTGCGCCCCGACACCGGTCTGGTGATGGTCGAGTCACCGGCCAACCCGACCCTCGCCGAGGTCGACCTGCGGGCCGTGGCCCACTCCTGCGGCTCGGTCCCGCTGCTCGCCGACAACACCTTCGCCACGCCGGTGCTGCAGCGTCCCGCAGAACACGGCGCACGGCTGGTGCTGCACAGCGCCACCAAGTACCTCGGCGGCCACGGCGACGTCCTCGCCGGTGTCGTGGCCTGCGACGAGGAGTTCGCCGGGCAGCTCCGGCAGATACGTTTCGCCACCGGTGGTGTCCTGCATCCGCTGGCCGGCTACCTGCTGCTCAGGGGCCTGTCCACGCTGCCCGTGCGAGTCCGGGCCGCCTCCGCGAGCGCCGCCGAACTGGCGGGCCGGCTCGCCGCCGACGCCCGGGTGGCCCGTGTCCACTACCCGAAGCTGGGCGGCGCGATGGTCGCCTTCGAGGTGCACGGCGACCCGCACGAGGTGATCGCCCGGGTCGGCCTGATCACCCCGGCGGTCAGCCTGGGCAGCGTCGACACCCTCATCCAGCACCCCGCGTCCATCAGCCACCGCATCGTCGACGCCGACGACCGGCGCGGCGCCGGGGTCAGCGACCGGCTGCTGCGCATGTCCGTGGGCCTGGAGGACGTCGACGACCTGTGGGCGGACCTGGACCGGGCACTGGGGGAGCGGACCCGCACGCCGGTCCCGCTGCGGGACGCCGCCCCCCTCCGGGAGACCGTGGGCTGAACGGGCCCGCACCGACGACGGCGGCCCGGGACGGGGGGGCAGGGCCGCCGTTCCCGACGCGGCCTCAGTCGCGGCGGGCCGCCTCGCCGAGCCGCCCCCCGCGGCCCTCGTGCGACGCCCGGGCGGCGGCGACGGCAGCGCTGTCCAGACGTGCCGTGACGACCAGGGTGCCCTCCTCGATCTGGTAGTCGAGGGGCAGCCCGAGGCCGCGCATCGCCGCGACCATCCCGGTGTTGGAGGCCTGCGTCACGGCGTACACGCTCTCGCAGCCGGCATCCACCGCCATCGCCACCAGTCGGCCGAGCAGTTCGGCGCCGATGCCGCGCCGCTGCCAGGCGTCCTCGACGAGCAGCGCGACCTCGGTCTCGTCGCCGTCCCACAGCAGATGGCCGAGGCCGACGATGCGCCCGGAGGCGGTCTGTGCGGCCAGCGTCCGGCCGAAGCGGGGGCTGAGCAGGTGGTTCAGATAGCGGTCGGCGTCCCCGACCGGCCCGTGGTAGCGCAGGCCGAGGGTGCGCCGCGAGCACCGCTCGTGCATGTCCCTGGCCGCCGCGAGATCGCCGGTGTCCACCCGGCGCACGGTGATGTCGGCGCCCTCGGGCAGCGTCAGCACGTCGTGGCCGTCCGGGATCCGCGGGCCGAGCCGGCTGTCCAGCTCCACCAGCGCCCTGGCCCGCGCGAACTCGGCCGGGGTGAACGGCAGATACGCCCGCTCCACGGTGAGCACGCCACCCTCGGGCGCCCGCAGCCGGATGACGGTGTCCTCCAGAACCCCCTCCGCGGGCACCGGCTCCGGCCCGCGGCCCCCGCCGAAGGGCGTGGAGGGCAGCGAGCGGATCGTGCACCGGCCCAGCAACTGCCTGAGTGCCAGCGGGAGTTCCGCCGTGTCCAGCGCGGTGCGCGCCGCGAGGGCCAGAACCCGGGTCGGGGCGTCCACCAGGTCGTGGGCGTCGGCCCGCTCGATCCAGGTGGACGTGCCGCCGGCCAGCGACACCGTCCGGGTGAGCTCGGTCGCCGTGAGCGCCTCGGGCGCCCGCAGCAGGAACTCGTCCACGGTGCCCTCGGCCAGCGGGTGCGTCTGCAGGCTCAGGATGTCGACCCGCTGTCCGGCCAGCGCCGTGCACAGCGCGGCCAGCGAGCCGGGCTCGTCCCGCACGGTGGTCCGCATCCGCCACAGCGCGCTCGCCCGGGCCGTGCCCGGTGCCGACGCGTCCGGGCCCTGCGCGGGCCCGGCCGGCCGCACCTCGGCGGCCGGCCGGGCACCGGTATGCCCGGCCGGCGGCGCGTGCCCGTGGCGGCGTGCCCACCAGGTGTGGAAGCCCGCCGTCGCGGCCAGCACGACCGCCGAGATCACCAGCAGCGCGGGACCGTCGGGGCCGTGTCCGATCAGGTTGGCCACGCCGTCCGCCACCGCCACCGCGGTGAACAGGGCGGCGAGTTCGACGAGGTCCCGCCGCCAGTGGTGCACGGGCCGGCCGTGCTTCGTCCGGGTCGCTCGAGACATGTCTGAAGTCATGCAGCCACTGTGAAGGAACGGTGTTGCGTGATCACGAACGACTTGTGACCGATGGGTAAAGCATGCTTCCGTCCTTTTTGTTGGATTTTCCAGTACCGGCGCCGGCTCAGGCGGCCGATTCCAGGGCCAGGGCGTCCCGCAGCCGCCCCGCCTGGGTGACCAGACGGGAGGAGCCACCGCGCGCGGCGGTCTCCGCCAGATGCGGCACCTCCCCGCGTGCCCCGGACCGCTCGGCGCACTCCGCCGCCACCTCCAGCAGGTCACCGAGGCCCCGGGCGGCCACGGCGGCCGCCTCGGGACGCGCGGCCGTGAGGCCGGCCAGCGGAACGGGCAGGGCGTGCCGGAGCGTCTCCCATATCGTCGCGTCGGCGCCCGTCGACGCCGCCGTCCGCGCCGAGTCGGCCAGCCGCCGCGCCTTCACGGCTCCGCTCGCCACCAGTTCGCCCAGGTCCGTGCCCAGCCGGACCGCGTCGAGCTGCCCCCGCGCGGCCAGCGCCAGCAGGGCGTCCACGGCGGCCAGCCGGTCCTCCTGATGCCGTGCGCCGAGCCCGTACGCCACGCACAGATGTACGGCGTCGCCGGCCTCGCCGCCCGCCTCGGCGAGCAGTGGCAGCACACTCGCACCCCGGCCGTCCTCCACCGCCGTGTCCGCGAGGTCGGGCAGCAGTCGTGCCGCGACCAGTTCGCGCCGCTCCGGCAGCACGGCGAGCCAGTGCGGACGTATCGAGTCGTCCCAGTGGTGGCAGTGCCGGCGGACGGTGAAGACGGAGACCGGGCGGCCGAGGCCGTGGAACTCCTGCGGGAACCCCTGCTGCAGCTCGGGGACTTCGGCCGTCTCCACCAGAATCCTCGGACCCGTGGTCCGCCGTCCGGCCGCCACCGGGGCGGTGGCGCCGGTACGCAGCCAGCGGGCGAGCCGCGCTCCGGAGGACTCCGTGCCGGCGCCCAGCCGGCGGGCGAGCCGGGCGCCCTCCCGGGTCCCCAGCGCCTTCGCCCGGGCCGCCGCCTCCCGGGCCGCCGCACCGTCGTCCCTGCGCACCCGCAGCAGGGCCTGGCCGAAGTCGGTCGGGCACACCCGCGCGTCCAGACGCCGGTACTCGGCGAGCCGGTCCACCAGGTCACCGGGCTCCAGCAGGCCCGTGCTCCAGGTGGGCGTGGCGAGCAGCAGCGGCAGCGGCTCCGCGCGCAGCCGGTACGCCAAGGCGTGCAGCCTGGCGTCGAAGACCCGGGCGAGAGCGCTGTGCGCGCACCCGCGTTCGCTCGGACCGCGTCTCACGGCATCGAGGAGATCGGCCGTGCGGACCCTGTCGTGCAGGGCCGCGAGGAGCAGGTCGAGGCCTTCCTGGGCGTTGCAGTGGCCGTAGCGGGTGTCGACGGCCAGGTGGTCGCGGCCCGGCCGGTTCGCGGCGGCCCACCAGCGCTGGGCGACCACCGGCGCGAGCGCCTCGCGCAGGGCGTCCGGGTCCCGGTACACGTGGCGCGCCAGGCCGTCGAGGGCCCGCTCGAAGGTGGCGACGTCACCGCCCGTGGCGAGCAGCGCGCCCAGTTCCTCGGCCAGTTCCTCGGCCGTCGCCGGCGCGGATGCGAGCCGGACCGGCTCGGGCACGGGCGGCAGCACCTCCTCGTACGCCGCCCGCGACTCCACCGCGACGTCCAGCAGGACCGCCGCCCGGGTGCGCAACGCCGGTGTCAACTGAAGTGCGGCAGCGGAGAGTCCGTCCCGCAGAACCGGGTCGCCCAGCTTCGCAGGGTGCCGTTCGACCAGCCTGAGCGCCCGTTCCTGCACCTGGGTGTCCTCGTGCCCGAACACCTGCGCCACGACAGGCAGCAGTTCCGCCGCCGCGCCCGGGTCACGCGCGAGGACCTTGCCGAGCAGCACGAGCTGGGCCCGGACCAGCTTCTTCTCACCGCGGAACAGCAGCCCCTCGGAGGCTTCGGTGAGCTGCCGCACGGTCAGCTCGCCGTCCAGCGCCAGCGCGCCGAGGACCGTCTGCGCATGCGTGGCGACGGGGGAGGCAGCGTCCCGCGCGAGCGCCGTCCAGTCGGGGATCCGGGCCCGTTCCTCCTCCCGGGTGAGCCCCAGCCCGGTCAGGACCGGCAGGAGGATCCGGTGGTCGGTGCCGCCGGCGCCGCGCAGCAGCCGGGCCACACAGGCGTCGACGAGGAGCGCGCGGTCCAGCAGTCCCTCCCGGGCCAGCGTCGCGAGCGCGCTCGGCCAGGAGTCCGGTCCGTCGCCCAGCAGCCGGCGGACCTCGGCCAGATCCGTGAGCGTGAAGAGACCGGCGACCAGCGGAGCGAGATTCGGCTCGCGGCGCAGCCGGTCGAGGACCTTGCCGCCGCTCCAACCGCCGCCGATGTGCCGGACCCAGCCGGTCACATAGGCGTCCGTCGCCGGCACCTCGCATCCCGACCGGCTCACCAGCCCGGCCATCAGCTCGTACGGCACGTCAGCGGACACGGGCCGCTGCGCCAGCCGGTGCGCGACATCGGCCAGCCAGCCGGCGGCCCGGGTCTCCAGGGCGCGCAGCAGGGCATCGGCGGGCGCGTGCTGCCGGCGCAGGTCGCCCGCTCCGAGCCAGGCGGCGGCCGCGGCGGCGCCGGTGTGACAGGCGGCCCCGGCCAGGTGCAGCGCCGGACGGACGCGCTGCGAGCGGCTGTCCCACGGGGAGAGCTCCCGCAACTCCTTGCGCAGCGCCTTCAGCCCGGGCAGGCACGCCCGCCGCTCGGCGTCCGTCATGCCCCGCACCACGCACAGCGTCTGCGCCGTCCGCCCGGCCCGTACGGCCTCCAACAGCGCGCTCATCGCAGACCCCCGTCGATTACGGCCGGCGCCGGCTGCGCCGCGGCGCCCCGCCGCGCCATCCGCACCGCCAGCGCGTGCTTGCACGGACCACGCCCGCCCCGGTACTTCGCCCACCAAAGACAGCTGCAGCTGAGCACCCCCGCCGCGTCCCGCACCCGGTGCGCGTGTCGGTCCTCGGCGGTCACCGTGGCCACCGTGCCGTCCAGGGTCACCGCGCCGGCCGCGACCAGCGCCCGGGCCGAGCGCAGCCGTGGGTTGTGCTTCTCGACGCGCCCGGCGTCGTAGGGCAGCTCCCGGTGGAAGTAGGCGGCCTCCGCCGTGTCGTAGCCGACGCGGCCCGAGGTGCCGAGGCGGACCAGGGCCGCGCGAACCCGGTCGGCGGTGAGACCCGAGGCCGCAGCGAGGTCGGCCACCTCGATCCGGGGCTCCCACGCCAGCAGAACCGCGATCAGCTCGGCGTCCCCCGCGGCCTCCTCGGTCGCGAGCGCGTCCAGGACGCCGCCCTCGCCGGAGAAGCCGCGCGAGGCGTCCGGCGACAGGGTCAGCGTGAGCCGCATGCCCGGCAGGACGACCTCCCAGGCGGCGGCCGCACCGGCCGTGCCCGCCGTGCCGCCGACCGCGGGGCCGTACACCCGAAGTGCCGTCGCGTGCCGCAGCATCCGCCGCAGCGCGCCCAGCCGCTCAGGACCCGGCAGGCACACGGCGCCCGGCACCGGCCGGGTCGTCGGCCGGAGCCCGCGGCCTACCGGCACCACCCAGCGCGGCCCGCCGGCGGCCCGCCGCCCCGCGCCCGCGCCGGGCAGCCCGCGCAGGAAGCGCACCGCCTCGCCGGCCGGGAGCTCCGCCCGCAGCTCGAACGCGGCCGCGATCACCTGGGCCTCGGCGAAGCCGCGCAGCCACCGGTCGGGCAGCGGGACCTTCTTCTCCACCACCGGGCCGTCCAGGGTGGTGACCCTCAACTCCTCGGGGCCGACGCGCAGATGCAGCGGATCGTCCGAGCCGATCCGGGACAGGGCCTCGCGCAGCGGGTCGTTGACGTCGACGTTCGTCGTGCCGTGCCCCACCTCGCCGCCGTCCAGGCCGGGGGTGAGGACGTCCAGCCGGGCGTACACCCCACCGCAGCCCGAGAAGGACTCGAAGCGCAGCCGGTCGCCGTTGCCGGTCACCACGGGGTCGAGCGAGGCGCGGGACTGCGGCTGGTAGTAGCGCGCCGCTGCCACGTCCGCCACCGCCAGCAGGGCCGCGGCGCCCGCCTGAGGCGCGGTCAGGAAGCCCGAGAAGAACCGCGGATGGTCCTCCGCGCCCGCGGGCGTCGCGCCGCGGGACGTTTCCAGCCCGAGGCGGCGTCCGTCCACCGCGGACTCCAGCGCGGAGGGTCGCCGGTAGGCCACGGCCTGCAGTGATCGCGTCATGGAAGAACCGTAGAGGCGACCACTGACAACGGGTCTGAGCTGGGAAAACGCTGCCGCGGCGGGGAGTTGGCGGGAGCTCGTGAGCGTGCCGCGCTCCGGGGGATGACGCCGGTGCGCGGCACGACATCGAGGGTACGGGACCCGGCGGCTCCGGTGGGGCCCTACTGACCGACCCGGCCCGGCTGCAGCGTCCGTGTGAACAGCACCGTGCCGTCCTGCTCGCGCAGCCGTACCGTCAGTTCGCCGCTGCCGCCGTCGATGTCGACCTCGCCGAAGAACTGGTAACCGCCGGCGGGCGAGACGTTCGACGCGGTCGGCGCCTTCACGAACACCCGCTCCGGGCCGAACGTGGCGTCCAGCGCGCTGGCCGGGAAGGCGCCGGCGTTCAGCGGGCCCGAGACGAACTCCCAGAACGGCTCGAAGTCGGTGAACGCCGCCCGCGACGGCTGGTAGTGCTGTGCCGAGGTGTGGTGGACGTCCGCCGTCAGCCACACCGTGCCGGTGATCCGGCGGTGCTTGACGAAGCGCAGCAGCTCGGCGATCTGCAGCTCCCGGCCCAGCGGGGCCCCCGGGTCGCCCTGCGCCACCGCCTCGAAGTTCGGCCGGCCCTCCGTGGTGTCGGGCACCACGAGACCGATCGGCATGTCCGCGGCGATCACCTTCCACACCGCCCGCGACCGTGCCAGCTCCCGCTTCAGCCACTCGAGCTGCTCACGGCCGAGGATGCCCTGCGGATCCGTGACCTGGTCGTCGGGCGAGTTGGCGTCGCGGTAGGTGCGCATGTCCAGCACGAACACGTCCAGCAGCGGGCCCTGGCGCAGCACGCGGTGGACCCGGCCCTCCTTCGCTCCCGGCCGCAGTGTAGAGAGCGGGAAGTACTCGCCGAACGCCCGCCGGGCGCGTGCCGCCAGCACGTCGATGCTCTTCTCCGTGTACCGGGTGTCCGAGGAGGCGATCACCTCGCCCGGGTACCAGTTGTTGCGCACCTCGTGGTCGTCCCACTGCACGATGGACGGCACCTGGGCGTTGAACCGCCTGAGGTTGTCGTCCAGCAGGTTGTAGCGGAAGTTGCCACGGTATTCGGCGAGGGTCTCGGCGACCTTCGCCTTCTCCTCGGTGGTGACGTTCCGCCAGGTGCCGCCGTCGGGCAGGGCCTGGGTGGCGGCGATGGGGCCGTCGGCGTAGATGTTGTCGCCGCTGCACAGGAAGAAGTCGGGGTTCAGCTTCGCCATCGCGTCGTAGATCCGGTAGCCGCCGCGGTCGGGGTTGATGCCCCAGCCCTGCCCGGCCAGGTCGCCCGACCAGAGGAACCGCACGCCGTCCCGGCGGTGCCGGGAGACGGTGCGGAAGGTGCCGGTCACCGGCTCGCCGGTGCGGCGCGGGTCGTCCGGGTCGGCGAGCAGCACCCGGTAGTGGATCTGCTTGCCGGAGGGCAGGCCGTGCAGCCGGGTGGTGCCGGTGAAGTCCGTGTCCGGGCCCAGCAGCGGGCCGTGCCACCGGCGCGGGTCGCGGAACGACTCGGTGGCCGAGGTCTCCACGATCATCCGGGCCGACCGGTCCGAACGCACCCACACCAGACCGGAGTCGGTGGTCACGTCGCCTGTCTGCACGCCCCAGTCCGCCGAGGGGCGCCCGGAGCGGGCGAAGGCGGGGGCCGCGCCGAGGCCCACGGGCAGGGTCAGGGCCGCCGACGCGGCGAGGGAGCCGCGCAGCACGCCGCGGCGGCCCGGGAACGGACGGTGGGACATGGCTGTGCCTCCAAGGACGGGATCCGGCCAGTGTGCAGAGCCACACCTACTGGTACGCCGCGGCGCGCGCGCGAACCGCAGGTGAACAATGGGCCGTCCCTGGGGCGTTCAGCCGGTCAGCGGCTGCCGTCGAGGATGACGCGGGCGACCAGCGCCGGGTCGTCGTTCATCGGGACGTGCCCGCAGCCCGGCAGCCGTACGAGACGGGCGTGCGGGATGATCGTCTTCGCCCGGACGCCCTGGCGGCGCATCAGGAGCCGGTCCTGGGCGCCCCAGGCGACGGTGACCGGCAGCCCCGGCAGATCGTCGGTGAACTGGACGGTGGTACCCGCCCGCAGGGTCGCGCCGAAGCCGGTGGCCCCGGCCAGCGCGAGCGTCTCGGCGACCACGGCGTCGGGGGAACGGCGGCCGGGGCGGCGGTAGATGGTGCTGGTCAGCGCGGTGCGCCCGGCCGCGGAGCGCGACAGCCGCTCAACCATCGGCAGCGGCAGCCGCTGGGCCACGCCCCGCATGGTCTGCAGCATCGCGAAGGCGTAGCGGCGTTCGGCCTGGGTCCAGAACCCGGCGGGGGACAGGGCGGTGACGGACCGTACGAGCTTCTCGCGGCCCAGTTCCAGGGCCAGCAGGCCGCCGAGCGAGTTTCCGGCCACATGCGGGCGGTCCAGTTCCAGTGCCTCGAAGAGGGCGGCGAGCACGGCGTTGGTCGTGGGCAGGTCGTAGGGCAGGCCGCCGGGCAGGCCGGGGGACGCGCCGAAGCCCGGCAGATCCACCGCGATCACCTCGCGCTCGGTGGCGAGGATGTCGACCACCGGGTCCCAGGCCTGCCGGTGGTGGCCGATGCCGTGCAGCAGGACGAGTGGCGCACCGCGTCCCACGCGCGCGTAGGAGACGGTCACGTCCCTCGGGCCGTGCGGAGTCGGGACCGGGAAGGTGGCGGTGGCGGACATGGAGTGCTCCTCGTCTGGGCTGCTGACGGACGCCGTAGACAGCTTGTCAGCAATTGCTACCGACGGGTAGCCCTTTGCTCGCTCCCGAAGCCGGCGCGGCCGCTCGCGCCGAGGGTCGCGGCGCGACCGGCTTCTGCGTGCTTCTCCGGGACGTCACACCCGCCCACGTGTGCGAACGCCGCGTGAACGCTGCGCGGTGCCGCCCCTGTGCGTTGCCCCAGGGATCGAGGATTGGTCTTGACCAAGGGTGTGGGCCGCCTTATGGTCGCAGATAAGTGCAACAACCTTTAATAAACAAGGGCGCTAAAAACCGCCGGACCACGGCACTTGCGGAGGACAGGGTGGGGACCACGCAGCTGGAATCGGTGCCGGAGCCGAAGTACTGGCATCTCAAGACCGTGCTCAGTGAGGCACTCGACTCGGAGTTCTCGGTCGGCGAGATCCTGCCCAACGAGCGCGATCTGGCCGCCCGCTTCGGCGTCGCCCGCGCCACGCTCCGCCAGGCACTCGAACAGCTGGAGCTGGAAGGCCGGCTCCAGCGCCGGCGCGGCGTCGGCACGACCGTCGCGCCCCCGCGCGTGGGCGTGGCCGTGGGCACCCGGCAGCACACCTGGCCGGGCTCCGGCGACGACGCCTGGCAGCCCGTGGACTGCGTCCGCTCCGCGCCGCCCGCCGCGGTGGCCGCCGCCCTGGAGACCGGCTCCGGGGAGCCGGTGCACATCGTGCGCCGCTCCCGGATGTCGGGCGGTCAGCGCGTCGCCACCGAACTGCTCCACATCCCCGACGCCGCGGTACCCGACCTGACCGCCATAGACGCCCCGTCCGGCGCGGCACGCGCGCGTGCGGTGCTGCGCGAGCTGCAGCGCCTGGAGCTGGAGGGCCAGGACCGTGCCGTCGAGCTGGGCTCGGCCCGCGCGGACGACGCCAAGGACCTCGACCGGCTGCCCGGCGCGCCCGTCCTCGTCGTCACCACGCGTTTCTTCGCCGAGGGCCGCACCGCCGCGCTCTCCGTGGCGACCTACCGCGCGGACACCTGCCGGCTGACCTTCGGAGACTCGCCCGACGTGGAGATACACCACGACCCCGAGCGGCGCGCCTCCTGAACGACGCACCTCCGCGCGCCCCGGAACTCCACCGGGGCGCGGTCCGGCGTCGGCCTCGCCGGTGGCCGTCGCCGCCGCCCCGACGATCAGGTGCCCGGTCTCACCGCCGCGCGGTGACCGTTCCCTCCACCGCGAACAGCTCCGCCTCGACGTGGTCGAGAGCCAGCCGCAGCGCACCCGTGGCCACGGCCGCCCCGCCGAGCGCGGACAGCGCCACCCTGGGCGGGCGCAGGCAGTAGCGAGCGAGCTCGCGGCGCAGCGGATCCAGCACACCGTCCAGGCCGGCGGCCCAGCCGCCGATCACCACCAGCTCGGGATCGAGGGCCAGCACCAGCGCGGCCACGTCGTGGACGAGCCGCTGGATGAACCGTTCGACCGCCGCCCCCGCCCGCAGGTCGCCCTCCCGGGCGAGCGCGAACACCTCGGCGACGGCCTGCTCGTCCAGCGGGTGCAGCGGCTCGTCGGTGGTGGACAGCAGCGTCTCCGGGGTCACCTCCCGGCCCAGCAGATGCAGTGCGCCGATCTCCCCGGCCGCCCCGCCGTACCCCCGGTGCAGCCGCCCGCCGATCAGCGCGCCCGCGCCCGGGCTGAGCCCGGCCAGGACGAACACCAGGTCGTCGGTCTCCGTCGCCGCGCCCTTCCAGTGCTCGGCGACGGCCGCCGCGTTGGCGTCGTTCTCCACCAGCACCGGGCACTTGAAGGAACGGCCGAGCCGTTCGCCGAGCCGCAGGCCCGTCCACCCGGGCAGCGCCGTGCCCAGCCGTACCGTCCCGTCCGCCTCCACGATCCCCGGTGAGGCCACGCCCACCGCCCGCAGCGAGCCGCGTGCCACCCCGGCCCGGCGCAGCAGTTCGGCGACCGCGCCGCGCAGCCGGTCCAGACGCTCGTCGGCCGGCGCCGTCTCGGCCACCTCCTTGGCCTGCGTGCCCAGCACCCGTCCGTCCAGGTCGGACAGGAGTGCCGCGACCCGGTGCGGGCCGATCTCCAGGCCCAGCAGATGCCCGGCCTCGGCCCGGAACCGGAACCGGCGGGCGGGCCGCCCCTGACGGCGCGCTGTGCCCTCGTCGGCGGCCTTCTCGACCACGAGCCCCGCCTCGATGAGCCCCTCGACGACGCCTTCGACGGTCGGCCGGGACAGACCGGTGACCCGGGTGACCTCGGTGAGCGTCGCGCAGTCCGTGGCCCGCAACGCGTGCAGCACCACCGCGGAGTTGATCCTTCGCAGCAGCGAGGGATCGCCGCCGGTAAGCTGCCCCACCGTCCGTCCTCCCAGCTCGCGGGCGTGTTGGGCGGATCGTACTCGGCCCGGCCCACCCCTGCGAGTGCCGGGCCCCGCCAACCCCGCGGCCCCCCGGGGTCAGCCGGGCGCGACGAACCCCGACTCGTAGGCGGCGATCACCGCCTGTGTGCGGTCCCGCGCCCCCAGCTTGGCCAGCACGGCGCTCACGTGCGACTTCACCGTCTCCGTCCCGACGACCAGCCGGGCGGCGATTTCCGCGTTCGACAGCCCCCGTGCCATCAGCCGCAGCACCTCCGCCTCACGTTCCGTCAGAGCGGCCCCGGTCAGCGGGGCGCCGGCCGCGTGCCGCTCCCCGAACCGGGCGGCGAGGCGCCGCACGGACGCCGGGAACAGCAGCGACTCGCCGTCCGCCACCAGCCGCACCGCGTGGACGATCTCGGCCGGCCGGGACCGCTTCAGCAGGAACCCGTCGGCGCCGGCGCGCAGCGCCTCGTACACGAACTCGTCGTCCTCGAAGGTGGTCACCACGATGATCTTGGGCGGCGCGTCCACCGTGCGCAGCACCGCGCGCGTGGCCTCGATCCCGTCCATCAGCGGCATCCGGACGTCCATCGCGACCACGTCCGGCCGAAGCCGGCGCACGAGCGGGATGACCGCCGCCCCGTCGGCGGCCTCGCCGACCACCCGGATGTCAGGCTGCGCCTCCAGCACGGCGCGCAGACCCGCGCGCACCAGGGGCTCGTCGTCGACCAGGAGTACGGTGACCGGCATCCGGCCAGCGTAGATCAACCGAGCGGCAGCTCCGTACGCACCTGCCAGTCGCCCTCGTCGGGGCCGGTGCGGGCACTGCCGCCGAGCAGCGCGGCGCGCTCCCGTATCCCGCGCAGCCCGCTGCCCCGCCCGGTCCCGGGCGGCCCGGCCGGCAGCGGACTGCGGACCTCCAGGGTGAGCGCGTCCGCGCGCACGGACACCCGGACCCGTACCGGGACGGCTCCCGCGTGCCGCAGCACATTGGTGAGCGCCTCCTGCAGGATCCGGTATCCCTCACGCGAGACGGGCCCCGGTACGGATGCCACCGGGCCGGTCACCTCTGCCTCGACCTTGGCGCCGGAGGCGCGTGCCGACTCCAGCAGGCGGTCGGCGTCGGCCAGGGTGGGCCGGGCGCTCGCCGGCCGCTCCGACTCGCGCAACACGCCGAGCACCCGCTCCAGATCGTCGAGCGCGGCCCGTCCGGTCTCCTCGATGGCCTCCAGCGCCCGGTCGGTGAACTCCGGATCGCCCGCCGCCCGCGCCGCGCCCGCCTGCACCACCGCCACCGTCAGGGCGTGCCCGATGGAGTCGTGCAACTCCCGTGCGATGCGCGTGCGTTCCAGTAGCCGTTCGGCGCGCTCCTCCAGTGCGGCCAGCCGCTCCGCGGTGGACGGCCCGAGCAGCCGACGGGCGCACACGGTGATCAGCTCGCCGAGTCCGACGACGGCCCCGTACAGGGCGAGCAGCGGCACCGGCGCCAGCAGGGCCCACGCCCGATCCGGCGGCAGCAGGTCCAGCAGGGGCACCCCCGAAGGAGCCCGCCCCCAGGCGGACTTCGCCAGCTCGTACGCCGCGATCGGCATCCACACCGAGAAGAACGCGGTCACCCAGCCGAGGAGGATCCGCAGCTCCAGCCACAGCACCACGCGGCCGCGGTCCCGCCAGCCCGTCGACGCGGTGGCGGAGATGCCGGGATTCTCCGCGCCGGGCGTCAGCAGCAGCCGGCCCTGGACGCCCTCGCCCACGCGCACGGCCGGCACCAGGCCGACCGGGACGAGCACGAGCGCGGGCACCCAGGGCTTCGACTCGTCGACCAGCATCCACACGCTCTGCACCAGCATGGGAACCCACAGATGCAGCAGACGCGTGTACGTCGTCCCGCGCGACAGCGGGCGCAGGAAGCGGACCATGGGCCCATCCTCGCAGGGGCCCCGGCGGCGGACCTCCCCCGTGCGGGGGAGACGCTCTCCACCGGCGGGGGAGGAGCCGACGCCCGTTCCCCGCAAGGCTGTTGCCATGACCAGCATCGACGTACGAGACCTCACCAAGGAGTACGGCGGCCGGCGCGCCGTGGACCGGCTCACCTTCGGCGTCCGTCCCGGCCGCGTCACCGGATTCCTCGGTCCCAACGGCTCCGGCAAGTCCACCACCATGCGGCTCGTCCTCGGCCTCGACCGGCCGACCTCCGGGACCGCCACTATCGGCGGCCGCGCCTACGCCGAACTCCAGGACCCCCTGCGCCGGGTGGGCGCCCTGCTGGACGCCGGGGCCGCGCACGGCTCCCGCAGCGCGCGTGACCATCTGCGGGCCCTGGCGGTGAGCAACCGCATCCCGGCCCACCGGGTGGACACCGTCCTGGAGCGGACCGGACTCGCCGCGGTGGCCCGCCGCCGGGTGCGGACGTACTCCCTGGGCATGCGCCAGCGGCTCGGCATCGCCGCCGCCCTCCTCGGCGACCCGGAGGTGATCCTTCTGGACGAGCCTGCCAACGGCCTCGACCCGGAGGGCATCATCTGGATCCGCACCCTGCTGCGCGGCCTCGCGGACGAGGGCCGCACGGTCCTCGTGTCCAGCCATCTGATGAACGAGACCGCCGCCTTCGCCGACCACCTGGTGATCCTCGGCCGGGGCCGCCTCCTCGCCGACACACCGGTGCAGGAGTTCATCCACGCGCGCGTGCGGCCCCGGGTCAGGGTCCGCACCACCGACGCCGCCGCGCTCGGCGGCCTGCTCGCCCGCCACGGCCACGACGCCTCCCAGGACGAGGACGGCACCTGGACCGTGCGGCACGCGCGCGTGGACGACATCGGCCGCCTGATGTCGGAGGCGGGCGTGCCCGTGCTGGAACTGACCGCCCAGGAGGCCACTCTCGAAGAGGCCTACCTCGATCTGACGGCCGCCGAGGCCGAGTTCACCGCTCAGCCCCAGGAGGTCTGACCATGCCGTTCACCCCGGTCCTGCACGCGGAGTGGATCAAGATCCGCACCCTGCGCTCGCTCGTCGGCAGCCTGGCCGCGGTCCTGCTCGCCACCGTCGCGTTCTCCGCGCTCTCCTCCGCCGACGCCGATGACACGGACCCGCTGTTCTCGGTGTTCTTCGGGATCAACTTCGGTCAGATCGCCGCGATCGCCTTCGGTACGACGGCGGTCTCCTCCGAGTTCCGGGGCGGCGCGCTGCGGCTGACGCTCGCGGCCGTTCCGGACCGGCGGCGGTGGTTCGCCGCGAAGGTGACGGCGATCGCCCTGCCGGTGCTGGCGACGGGGCTGCTCACCGGCCTCGTGACACTGCTGGTGGGCAAGGCCGTGCTCGGCGACTCCGGGCCCGCCTGGCCCGAGGGGCTGCGCGGCGCCGTCGGCTGCGGTCTCCACCTCACGCTGATGGCGCTGTTCGCCGCCGGACTCACGGCCGTCTCGCGCAGCGGCGTCGCGACGCTCTCCGTGCTCATCCCGTTCCTGCTGATCGTGTCCTTCGTCATCGGCGACATGTCCTCGGGCGTGGCCGACCTGCTGCCCGACCGGGCCGGTCAAGTCGCCCTGCACAGCACCCATGACGGAGCCCTCGGTCCGTGGACCGGGCTCGCGGTGGCCGCGCTCTGGGCGGCGGCGGCCCTCTTAGCGGGGGCCCGGAGCGTGCGGCGCAGGGATGCCTGACGGCACGCCAATTGTCAGTGGGGCCGGTTTTACTGGATCACATGGACATCGCGAACTGTCTCGCTCTGATCGAGCGGCTGTGCGGGCGGGAGTTCCCGCCGGAGCACGGCAGGACGGACGTCGGCACGGGCGGGCCCGGTTACCTGATAGCCGCCATACAGACCAGCGGCGACTTCCACGAGGACGACGGCACCGAGCGGGAGACGGTGGAGGCGCAGTACGAGGCCGACCGGGACGCGCTGGGCGAGCGGCTCGCCGAACGGTGGGGGCCGGCGGACGTGTTCGGTCTGGCCGGCGTGCTGCTGCGGAGCGCGGAGGGGGAGGAGGCGGCGGAGCCGTGGGGGACGCTGGCCGCGCACGTACCGGATCTGCACCTGTGGCGCGCGGAGTCGGGCCGCTGGGTCGCCCTGGGGGTGTCCCGGTGGGACGGCGAACCGCCGTTCCAGCTGCTGGCGGTGGTCACGGAGACCGACCCGCCCTGACCCCTCAGGCCTCCTCCGCGGCCTTCCGCAGCCGCGCGAACTCCTCCGCCATCGTCGCCGCCGTCCAGTGCGCGTTCAGCCCGCTGGGGTTGGGCAGCACCCACACCCGGGTGTCACCGATGGCTCCCTCCTGCGGACCCACCCCGGCCCTGCGGTCGCCGAAGGCGGCCCGGTACGCGGTCACGCCGACCACGGCCAGCCACCTCGGCCTCAGCCGCGTCACCCTGGCCGTCAGCGACTGCCCGCCCGCCACGTACTCCTCGGCGGTCAGCTCGTCGGCGCGGGCCGTCGCCCGCGCCACGACATTGGTGATACCGAGCCCGTACGTCAGCAGCTCCCGCTGCTCCGCGGGCTTCAGCAGCCTCGGCGTGAAGCCGGACAGATGCAGCACCGGCCAGAACCGGTTGCCCGGGCGTGCGAAGTGATGGCCCGTCGCAGCGGACATCAGACCGGGGTTGATGCCACAGAAGAGCACCCGGAGGCCGTCCGCGACCACGTCCGGGACGAGACGGTCGCGGGCGGCCTCCAGTTCCGCCGGGGTGAAGCGGGTCAGAGGATCGCTCCGGGGGTGTAGCCGGCCGCCTCGGGGTGCTGCTTGACGATCTCCTCGATCCGGCCGACGACCACACCGACCTGGGCGGCGGCCGCACCGGTGAAGGACAGCTTGTCGGCCATCAGCGCGGCCAGCTCCTCGCGGCCGAGCGGCAGCCGCTCGTCGGCGGCGAGCTTGTCGAGCAGGTCGTTGCGCTCGGCACCCTGCTCACGCATCGCGAGCGCGGTGGCCACGGCGTTCTCCTTGATGGCCTCGTGCCCGACCTCGCGGCCCACGCCCGCCCGGACGGCGCCCATGAGCACCTTCGTGGTGGCGAGGAACGGCAGGTACCGGTCCAGCTCGCGGGCGACGACGGCCGGGAAGGCGCCGAACTCGTCGAGCACGGTCAGGAAGGTCTCCAGCAGGCCGTCCAGGGCGAAGAACGCGTCGGGGAGGGCCACCCGGCGTACCACCGAGCACGAGACGTCGCCCTCGTTCCACTGGTCGCCCGCCAGCTCGCCGGTCATCGAGGCGTAGCCGCGCAGGATCACCATCAGGCCGTTGACGCGCTCGCAGGAGCGGGTGTTCATCTTGTGCGGCATCGCCGAGGAGCCCACCTGGCCCGGCTTGAAGCCCTCGGTGACCAGCTCGTGCCCGGCCATCAGCCGGACCGTCTTCGCCAGCGACGACGGCGCCGCGGCGAGCTGCACCAGCGCGGTCACGACCTCGTAGTCCAGCGAGCGCGGGTACACCTGGCCGACCGAGGTGAACGCCTGCGAGAAGCCCAGGTGCCGCGCGATGCGGTCCTCCAACTCGGCGAGCTTGGCCGCGTCGCCGCCGAGCAGGTCCAGCATGTCCTGGGCGGTGCCGACCGGGCCCTTGATGCCGCGCAGCGGGTAGCGGCCCAGCAGCTCCTCGACGCGGCCGTGGGCGACCAGCAGCTCGTCGGCGGCGGTCGCGAACCGCTTGCCGAGGGTGGTCGCCTGGGCGGCCACGTTGTGCGAGCGGCCCGCCATGACCAGCTCGGCGTACTCGCCCGCCAGCTTGCCGAGCCGGGCCAGGACGGCCACGGTGCGGTCGCGCATCAGCTCCAGGGAGAGCCGGATCTGGAGCTGCTCGACGTTCTCGGTGAGGTCACGGGAGGTCATGCCCTTGTGCACGTGCTCGTGCCCGGCGAGGTCGTTGAACTCCTCGATCCGGGCCTTCACGTCGTGCCGGGTGACCTTCTCGCGCTCGGCGATCGAGGCCAGGTCGACGGTGTCGAGGACGCGCTCGTAGTCGGCGATCGCCTCGTCCGGCACCTCGATGCCGAGGTCCTTCTGGGCGCGCAGCACGGCGAGCCAGAGCTGCCGCTCCAGCCTCACCTTCTGCTCGGGCGACCAGAGCGTGGCGAGCTCGGCGGAGGCGTAGCGTCCGGCGAGGACGTTCGGGATGCGGGGCTTGGCGGGAGCGGAAGTCACGTGTCCAGATTCTACTGGCGGTTCGTGCAGGCCAGCGCCACGGTCCCGTTCGGCGGAAGCTACGAGAGCCACGTCACGCCGAGAGGCGGGCCGGCCCGTCGCCGGGACCCGGCGCGCGGGCCTAGGCCCGCCCCTCGTACGGCAGCAGCTCGGGACGCTTGGCCGGGCGGCCGTCGCCGGAGGAACGGCCGGTCAGCCGGCGGCCTATCCACGGCAGCAGGTACTGCTGGGCGAACCGCGCGTCGGCGATCCGCCGGTGCATCCAGCCGGGCGGCAGCGTGGCCGGAACCGGGACGCGCCACTCGGTGTCCTCGGGCTCGTAGCCGAGCGCCTGCCACACCGCCTCGGCGACCCTGCGGTGCCCCTCGTCCGTCAGGTGCAGCCGGTCCACGTCCCACAGCCGGGGATCCGCCAGTGACGGCGCCCCGTACAGGTCGACCACCAGCGCGCCGTGCTTGGCGGCCAGCTCGTCGATGCAGGCGTACAGCTCCTCCATGCGCGGCCGGAACCGCTCCAGCACCGGGCCCTGCCGGCCGGGGCTGCGCATCAGCACGAGCTGTTCGCAGTTCGGCGCCAGCCGCTCCACGGCCTCCGTCAGCAGAGCCCGCACCCGGACCATGTCGCACTTGGGCCGCAGCGTGTCGTTGAGCCCGCCGACGAGGGTGATCACATCGGCGCCCATCGCGGCCGCCACGTCGACCTGCTCGTCGACGATCTGCTTGATCAGCTTGCCGCGCACCGCGAGGTTGGCGTAACGGAATCCGGGGGTGCGGACGGCCATCCGCGCGGCGAGCAGATCGGCCCAGCCCCGGTAGGAGCCGTCGGGCAGCAGGTCCGACATGCCCTCGGTGAAGGAGTCGCCGAGGGCGACCAGGCTGGTGTGCGCGGGCGGTATGGAATTCGTGTGCATGGCGTCAGCGATGGTAACCCGGCTCCATACCCGTCGGTCGGTCGCCCCCGGCCCGCTCGGGGCGGGCCGGGGACGACGGGGCCGGGCGGGCCGGGCGGCCCGTCGGGCGTGGGCTCAGGCTGGCTGCCCGAACAGCTCCCGCAGGACGTCCTCCATGGTCACGAGGCCCGCCAGCCGGCCGTCGTCGCCGAGCACGCCCGCCACGTGCGTACGGCTGCCGCGCATGGCGGTGAGCACGTCGTCCAGCGGTGTGCTCTCCCGCACGCGCGCGATGGGCCGCATGTCCCGCAGCCGGAACGGCACATCCCGCGGCAGGGCGTCCAGCGCGTCCTTCACGTGCAGATAGCCGACGATCCGGCGGCCCTCGTCGACCACGGGGAACCGGGAGAAGCCGGACTCGGCCGACAGCCGTTCCAACTGCTCGGCGGTGACGCCCACGCGCGCGTAGACCACCCGCCGGAGCGGGACGACCACGTCCCGGACCGGGCGGCGGCCCAGCTCCAGGGCGTCGTGCAGCCGCTCCTGCGCCCGGTCGTCGATCAGCCCCGCCTCGCTGGCGTCCTTGACGATCTCGGCGAGCTGGGTGTCCGTGAAGGTCGCCGACACCTCGTCCTTGGCCTCCACCCTGAGCAGCTTCAGCAGCCCGTTCGCGAAGGCGTTGATCGCGAAGATCACCGGGCGCAGCGCCCGGGAGAGCGCGACCAGCGGCGGGCCGAGCACCAGCGCGCTGCGCACGGGTTCGGCGAGCGAGATGTTCTTGGGCACCATCTCGCCCAGCAGCATGTGCAGATAGGTGGCCAGGGTCAGCGCGATCACGAAGGACACCGCGTGGCCCACACCCGTGGACACGCCGACCGCGTGGAACACCGGTTCCAGCAGATGCGCGATCGCCGGCTCGGCGACCACACCGAGGACCAGCGTGCACAGCGTGATGCCCAGCTGGGCGGCGGCCAGCAAAGCGGACACGTGCTCCAGGCCCCACAGCACGCTCTTCGCGCGCCGGTCGCCCTCCTGGGCGAGCGGCTCGATCTGCGAGCGGCGCACCGAGATCAGCGCGAACTCGGCACCCACGAAGAAGGCGTTGACGACGAGCGTCGCCAGGCCGATCAGCAGCTGTACGGCGGTCATCGCGCCCCCTCCTTCCGGCGGTCGTGCTCCTCGTCGTCCAGTGGCGCGTGCAGCAGCACCCGCGCGGCGCGGCGCCCCGAGGCGTCCACCACGTCCAGCCGCCAGCCGGCCACCTCGACGGTGTCCCCGACGCTGGGTATACGGCCCAGTTCGGTGGCGACGAGGCCGGCCAGCGTCTCGTACGGCCCCTCGGGTGCCCGCAGGCCCACCCGGGCGAGCTGGTCGGTGCGGGCGGCGCCGTCCGCGGAGTACAGGGCCCGGCCCTCGGTGTCGGCGCCCGCGGGGGCCAGGTCGGGCGTCTCGTGCGGGTCGTGCTCGTCACGCACCTCGCCGACGACCTCCTCGACGATGTCCTCGAGCGTGGCCACACCGGCCGTACCGCCGTACTCGTCGATGACGACGGCCATGGTGCGCCTGCCGGACAGCCGGTCCAGCAGCCGGTCGACGGTGAGGGACTCCGGCACCATCAGGGGTTCGCGCATCACCTGGCCGACGGAGCGGCGGGTGCGCTGGTCGGCGGGCATGGCCAGGACGTCCTTGATGTGGGCGACGCCGACGACCGAGTCTAGGCTGCCGCGGTAGACGGGGAACCGGGACAGGCCCGTCGCCCGGGTCGCGTTCGCGACGTCCTCACAGGTCGCCTGGGCGTCGAGGGCGACGACCTGGACGCGCGGGGTCATCACGTTCTCCGCCGTCAGGTCGGCCAGGTTCAGTGTCCGGACGAACAGCTCCGCGGTGTCCGCCTCCAGCGCGCCCGCCTTCGCGGAGTGCCGGGCGAGGGCCGCCAGTTCCTGCGGCCCCCGTGCGGAGGCCAGCTCCTCGGCAGGCTCGACACCGATCCGGCGCACCACCCGGTTGGCCATGTTGTTCAGGTGTGTGATGAAGGGGCGGAAGGCGGCGCTGAACCAGCGCTGCGCGTTGCCCACCCGTTTGGCCACGGCGAGCGGCGAGGAGATCGCCCAGTTCTTCGGCACCAGTTCGCCGACCACCATCAGGAACACCGTGGACAGGGCCGTGCCCAGCACCAGCGCGACGGTACTCGCCGTGGTGGCGGACAGGCCCAGCGCCTCGAAGGGCCCGGCGAGGAGCTTGGCGATGGAGGGCTCGGCGAGCATGCCGACCACCAGGTTGGTGACGGTGATGCCGAGCTGTGCGCCGGAGAGCTGGAAGGTCAGGTTCCGTACGGCCTTCAGGGCGCCCGCGGCGCCCCGCTCGCCGCGTTCGGCGGCCCGTTCCAGCTCTCCGCGCTCGACGGTGGTCAGCGAGAACTCGGCCGCCACGAACGCGCCGCAGGCCACGGCGAGCAGGATCGCCAGCAGGAGGAGCAGCACTTCGGTCATCGGGTCACCCCCGTCCCATGATCGGGCAGGGCCGGGCGGGGCGCGCGGTGTCGCGGACTGGGAGGATCGCCCATGGGCGGACTCTCACAACCTTTCATGGAGGGCCGAGTGCTCGCTCAATGGTAAAGGATGGGCAAAGAGTCCTGTGGATTCGGTCGGTGAACGGCGGGACACCGGTCCGTGCGGGGGCAGGATCCGGGCTGTGCGGCGGCGGGATCCGGTCCGTGAGCGGCCTGAGGTCGTTCCGTGAGCGGCCCGGGGTCAGTCCGTGAGCGGCTTCACCCAGCGCCGCCACCGCTCCTCGGGCCCGTACCCGGCGGCCCGCCACGCGTGGTGCGCGCTCTCGTTGCGGACCAGCACCATCGCGTCCGCGCGCCGCCCGCCGAGCGCCGCGAACCGCTTCTCGGCGGCGGCCAGCAGCGCCGAGCCGACGCCCTGCCGCCGCCGTCCGGGACACACCGCGAGCCGGTACAGATGGCAGCGCCAGCCGTCGAAGCCCGCGATCACCGTGCCGACCAGCTCGCCCTCCGCCTCGGCGAGGATCAGCGCCCCGGGATCGCGGGCGACCAACCGCTCCACCCCCTCGCGGTCGTCACTGATGCTGGTGCCCTCGGCGGCCGTCCGCCAGAACGCGAGGACGGCGTCCAGGTCGGCGGGCAGGGCGGGGCGCAGTCGGAGTTCGATCATGCGAAGACCCCATCACGCGAGGATTTTTCCGCCCGGGAATTCCATCATGCGGACTCCTCGCGCAACCGGGCCAGCACCGGGGCGAACTCCTCCATCGACGGCTCCAGGACCGTCAGATACGAGAACCCGAACCGCTCCCGCTGCGCCCGCACCCGCTCCACGAGGTGATCGAGCGGGCCGACCAGCACGATGGGCAGGGCCAGGGCCGCCTCCAGAGTGAGCTGCGGCCGGCGTTCGAGCAGGGGCCCCAGGACGGGCTCGGGATCGTCGGTGACGGCGACGATCTGGATTAGCAGGTTCAGCTCCGCCTCCTCGGGCCGGCCCGCCGCGTGCTCCCGGTACCGGGCCACCCGCTCGTCCAGCTCCCCGGCCGTCAGCGGCTCCAGCGTCCCGGCGGTGCGACCGGGCCGGGCTCCGGTGAACGCCGCGATGTCCGCGTGTTCGGCGGTCAGCCGCAGCATCCGGTCCCCGTTGGCGCCGATCAGCAGGGGCACCCCGCGCTGCTCGGGCTTCGGCCGGTGCTCCTGCGAGCCGAGCAGCCGGTCCAGCTCCTCGACCGTGCGCCGCAGATGATCCACCCGCTCGCGCGGGGAGCCGTACGGCAGCCCGGCCGTCTCGTGCTCGGCCTCGACGTAGCCCGTGCCGAGGCCGAGTTCGAGCCGGCCGCCGGTCAGCGCGTCGGTGGTCGCGACCTCGCGGGCCAGCAGCGCGGGGTTCCAGAAACCCGCGTTGAGCACGAAGGTGCCGAGGCGCGGCCGCTCGGTCGCCTCGGCGGCCGCCACCAGCGCCGGGAACGGCGCGACCATGCCGAGGTGGTCGGGGACCAGGATCACGTCGTACCCCAGCTCTTCGGCGCGGCGGCACGAGGCCCGCCACTCGGCGGCGGGCGAGGGCGTGAGCAGATTGACCCCGAAGCGGAACGGGCGCGGCATGAACTCTCCTCGACAGCAGGTGACTTGAGCCTGGCCCCACGATTCCATCACGCCTCCGCAGCGCCTCGCGGCAGCCCGTGCCGTCCCGTACAGAGGGCCACGATCGCGAACGCGCGGCCCGCGGACGCGCCACGCGCAGCCGGCGTCACACCACGCGTGGCCCGCGCCGCGGCTCGCGGGACGCCGGCCACGCGCCGCGCGGAAGCCCGTGCCGTCCCGTACAGAGGGCCACGATCGCGAACGCGCGGCCCGCGGACGCGCCACGCGCAGCCGGCGTCACACCACGCGTGGGCCGCGCCGCGGCGCGCGGGACGCCGGCCACGCGCCGCGCGGAAGCCCGTGCCGTCCCGTACAGAGGGCCACGATCGCGAACGCGCGGCCCGCGGGACGCCGGCCACGCGCCGCGCGGAAGCCCGTGCCGTCCCGCGGAGGCGACCGGCGTCACTCGTGCGCGATCGCCGCCAGCACGTTCATCCGGGACGCCCGCAGCGCCGGCAGCAGGGCCGCCACGATGCCGACCACCGCCGCGCCGATCACGACCGCGACGACGGTGCCCCACGGGATGGCGAGCGCGGTCATGCCCTGCAGGGCCAGCACCCGCTGCATGCAGACACCCCACACCAGACCGAGCCCCAGTCCCAGCACCGCCCCGAACACCGCGATCACCACCGACTCCAGCCGGATCATCCGGCGCAGTTGCCGCCGGCCCAGCCCGATCGCGCGCAGCAGCCCGATCTCCCGGGTGCGCTCCACCACCGACAGGGCGAGGGTGTTGACCACGCCGAGCACCGCGATGACGATGGCGAGCCCGAGCAGCGCGTACACGAGGTACAGCAGCACCGCGATCTGGTCGTGCACGAGCTTCTTGTAGTCGGCCTGGTCGCGCACCTGGACCTGAGGGAACGGCTTGAGCGACCGCTCCAGGGCCGAGCGCAGCTCCTGGGCGCCGGTGCCAGGGGCCGCGTTGACGTAGAGCGCGGAGTCCTGGCCGTCCGGCACGTGCTTCTGGAGCGTCGCGAGGCCGAGGAAGACACCGCCCTGCGAACCGAAGGCCTGCGATCCCTCCTGGTCGGTGAGGGCCCCCACCGTCAGTTCCGCCCGGCGGCCGCCCTGGAACTCGACCGGGAGCACGGTGCCGACCCGCACCCGGTGGTCCCGGGCGAAGCCGGCGTCGAGGGCGAGGTGCCCTGCCGCCAGCGCCGCGGGCGAGCCGCCCCGGGCGTAGGTGAGGTGGGCGACCTCGTCGAGCCGGGGGCCGTACCCGGCGGCCGTGGTCTGGACGCGCCTGCCGTCGGGCAGCCGCAGGGCGATCGGGGCGATCCGCTGCCGCACGACCAGCCCGGCGCCCGGGGTTCCGGTCACGGCGTCCGTGACGTCCCTGTTGAACGGCCTGAACTCGGTGCCCTGCACGATGAAGTCGGCGCCGAGCGTCCTGTCGATCTGCCGGTCGAACGACGCCGACATCGACGCGCTCGCCACGGACATGCCGCCGACCAGCGCCAGGCCCACCATCAGCGCGGCGGCGGTGGCACCGGTGCGGCGCGGGTTGCGCAGCGCGTTGCGCTGGCTCATCCGGCCGACCGGCCCGAACAGCGCGGGGAAGGCACCGCCGAGGACCCGGATCACGGGCCGTACCAGCAGCGGGCCCGCGATCACGGTGGCGACCAGCGTCAGCACCACGCCGAGGCCGAGCAACGAGGACGCCGGGGCGGTCCGCGTGGCCGCGGCGCAGCCGGCCAGCGAGGCCGCACCGGCCGCCCCGACCACGGCGCCGACGATCGCCCGGGTCCGCAGCGGCCTGCCCACGCCGGCGACCTCGGCGTCCGCCAGCGCCGCCATCGGGGAGACGGCCGCCGCCCGCCGCGCGGGCAGGTACGCGGCTACGAAGGTGACGCCGACACCGACCACGTACGCGGCGACCGGGGTGCCCCAGCCGATGACCATCTCGGTGGCCTTCAGGTTCATCCCGAACGCGGCCATCAGCCGGATGAGGCCGAACGCCAGGCCGATCCCGGCGGCGAGGCCGAGCGTGGAGCCCACCACTCCGAGCAGCACCGCCTCCGTGAGCACCGACCGCCGCACCTGCCGCCGGTCCGCGCCCAGCGCCCGCAGCAGCCCCAGTTCGCGGGTGCGCTGGGCGATCAGCATGGAGAAGGTGTTGACGATCAGGAAGACGCCGACGAGCACGGCGATGCCGGCGAAGCCCAGCATCACGTACTTGATCACGTCGAGGAAGCCGCCGAGGTCGGCCGCGGCCGACTTGGCCTGCTCGTCCGCGGTCCTCAGGTCGTACGTCCCGGTGCCGATCGCCGAGCCGACCCGGTGCTTGAGCTCCTTGTCGGTCACACCCTTCGCCGCGTCCACCGAGATGTCGGTGGCCCGGCCGGCGGAGCCGAGCAGCACGCGGCCGGCCACCGCGGGGTCCAGGAACACCCGGGCGGCACCCGGATTGGTGGTGGTGAACGTGGCGATGCCGACGACCCGGACCGGGAACGAACCCGGCTGCGCCTGCACCGTCAGCGTGTCGCCGATCCGTACGTGCTTCTCGCCGGCGGTGTCCGCGTCGAGCAGCGCCTCGCCCGCGCCGTGCGGGGCGTGGCCGGAGGTCAGCTTCACCGGGCTGCGCCGGGTGGCGTACCAGGAGCCGGCGACGGTCGGGGCGCCGGTGGTCGGCCCGACGGACCGGTTGCGGCTGTCGACCACCACCACGTTCCGCACCGAGACGTCCGCGTACACGGCGGCGACCCCGCCCACCTTGGAGATCCGGTCCGTCAGCTCCGCGGGGAGCGTCCGGACCACGCCTCCGGGCACGGCGGACTTCAGGTCCTCCTTCGGTTCCACGGTCACATCGGCGGCGGTGGAGGCGAAGAGCCGGTCGAAGGTGCGGCCGACGGTGTCGGAGAAGATCAGACTGCCCGCGACGAACGCCACGGACAGGACGACGGCCAGCGCGGACAGCGCCAGCCGGCCCTTGTGGGCGAGGAAACCGCGCAGGGTCGCCCTGAGCACCGGGTCAGCCCTCGTGCGCGGTGACGTCGTCGCCGAGCCGTCCCCGCACCACGTCGAACGCCTTCATGCGCTCCAGCACCGCGTCCGCCGTCGGCCGCGCCATCTCGTCCACGATCCGCCCGTCGCCGAGGAAGAGCACCAGGTCGGAGTGGGCGGCCGCGCCCGGGTCGTGGGTGACCATGACGACCGTCTGCCCGAGGTCGTCCACGGCGCCGCGCAGGAAGCCCAGCACCTCCAGCCCGGCCCGCGAGTCCAGGTTGCCCGTCGGCTCGTCGGCGAAGATCAGCTCGGGCCGGGAGGCCAGCGCCCGCGCGCACGCCACCCGCTGCTGCTGACCGCCCGAGAGCTGCGCGGGCCGGTGGGACAGGCGCCCGCGCAGACCGAGGGTGTCGATGACCCGGTCCAGCCAGGCCTGGTCGGGCCTGCGGCCCGCGATGTCCATCGGCAGCGTGATGTTCTCGGCCGCGCTCAGCGTCGGGATCAGGTTGAACGACTGGAACATGAAGCCGATCCGGTCCCGCCGGAGCCGGGTCAGTTCCCGGTCCTTCATACCGGTGATCTCGGTGTCGCCGAGCCAGACCTGACCGGCGGACACGTCGTCCAGGCCCGCCAGGCAGTGCATCAGTGTGGACTTCCCGGAGCCCGAGGGGCCCATCACGGCGGTGAAGCGGCCACGGGCGATGTCCACGTCCACCGAGTCGAGGGCGAGCACCGCGGTCTCGCCCGAGCCGTACGCCTTGGTCAGGCCGCGCGCGCGGGCCGCGATCCCGCCGTCCGGCGTCAGGCCCGGCGCGTGCTCCGCAGCAGGTGTGGACAAGACCGCCTCCCGGTCGTCGACTCCCTCGTTCCGACCGAGCCTAGTGTGACCGGCCCCACAGCCGGTATCCCTCCAGGGGCCGACGACACGCACACCGTGTAAGGGACACCGTCCCCGGGACGGCCCAGCGGGCCCGCAGCCGCGAGTGCGGGCGCCCGGTGCCGGGCGGCCCGCGGCGGTCAGCGCTCGGCCGGTTCCCCGGGCCGCCAGGCCGTGCCCAGCGCGCAGTACGACGTGGGCAGCCTCGGTCCCCGCTCCGGCAGCAGCACCCGCCGCTGCGGCCCGAGTTCGAACCCGGCGTCACGCAGCCCGGCGACCGGGTCACGGGCCAGGTGGCAGCCGCCGCTCAGGGCCGGCCAGAGCGTGCGGTCCAGGGTGCGCTGGGTCAGCACCATCATCCGGCCGCCGCCCCGGCCGTGCTCGAAGAACCGCACCTCGCCACCCGGTCTGAGCACCCGCCGCACTTCGCCCAGCGCCCGTGCCACGTCCCGCACACTGCACAGCACCAGCGACAGCACGGCCGCGTCGAAGGCCTCGCTCTTCACCGGCAGCGCCTCCGCGACTCCCGGCACCACGTCGACCGGCACCTGGGCGCGCAGGGCCGACTCCAGGGCCAGCTTCCGCAGCAGCGGCTCGGGTTCGATCGCGACGACCTCCGCGACCTCCCCGGGGTAGTGCCCGAAGTTCAGCCCGTTCCCGGCACCGATCTCGATCACCCGCCCGGACAGCCCGGCGAGCAGCCGCTCACGTATCCGGGCCATCCCGAGCCGGGTCTCGGCGCCCACGCTGAGCCGGGCGTAGTAGCGGGCGAAGAGCGGGTGGTGGACGGAGCTCCGCGCCACCGTGCCGGAACCGGCCGACGACAACCGCATGGCAACCTCCCGGGCAGGGCCTAGGGTGATTCTCCCCCGGGGAGCCCCGGCACACCCCCGCCGCGTCCAAGGTCATGAGCGGCGGCCGAGCCGTGCGGGGCCGTCCCTCAGGGCGCCTGCCGGATGCGGAACGCCTCCGCGTCCCATGTCCCGTCCAGCCGCCCGGCCAGCCAGCCCGGCGCGGCGGCCCGGAACGCGGCGGGCGGCAGCGCGCCCGCCCCGGCGGGCAGCGCGCCGAGCAGCGGGGCGCCCGCGACCTCCGGCAGGTCCACGACGTTGCAGCGGCAGGCCAGGTCCGGGTCGTCGGGCCAGCTCCCGATCACGACCCCGGCGAGATCCAGCTCGCGGGCCCGCAGTTCACGTGCCGTCAGCTCGGTGGTGTTGAGCGTGCCGAGGCCGGCCGAGGCGACGACCAGCACCGGCGCGTTCAGCAGCCGGGCCGTGTCGGCCAGGGTGCCGCCCGCCGCGTCGAACCGGACGAGCAGCCCGCCCGCCCCCTCGACCAGCACCAGATCGTGCTCGGTGGCCAGCTTGGCCGCCGCCTCGGCGACCTCGTGCGGATGCACCGGGGCCATCCCGGCCCGCCGGGCCGCCGTACCCGGCGCCAACGGCTCGGGAAAGCGGGCCAGTTCGGCGGCGGTGACCGGTCCGGCCAGCCGGGCCACCTCGTCCGCGTCGCCGCGCTCGTCCGGCCGTACGCCCGTCTGCGCGGCCTTCAGCACCGCCACCGAACGCCCGGCCGCGAGCGCCGTGGCGGCGACGGCCGCGGTCGTGACGGTCTTGCCGACCTCCGTGCCCGTCCCCGTGATCACCAGTACCGGCATCTCAACCCTCCCGCGCCGCGGCGCACACCGCGCGCGCGATCCGTGCCACGTCCGCGTCCGAGGTGACGAACGGCGGCATCGTGTAGACCAGGTCGCGGAACGGGCGCAGCCACACGCCCTCCCGCACGGCGGCCCGGGTGGCCGCGGTCATGTCGACCTCGTGGTCGAGCTGCACCACGCCGATGGCGCCCAGGACGCGGACGTCCCTCACCCCCGGCAGCGCGGCGGCCGGTGCCAGGCCCGCCCGCAGGCCCGCCTCGATCCGCCGGACCTCCGCCCGCCAGTCCTGCCCGAGCAGCAGGCCGATCGAGGCACAGGCCACGGCCGCCGCCAGCGGGTTGCCCATGAACGTCGGGCCGTGGGCGAGCACCGGCACCTCGCCCCGCGAGATGCCGTCCGCCACCCGCGCCGTGCACAGCGTGGCCGCCATGGTGAGATAGCCGCCGGTCAGCGCCTTGCCCACGCACATCACGTCCGGGGTGACGCCCGCGTGGTCCGCCGCGAACAGCGCGCCGGTGCGCCCGAATCCGGTGGCGATCTCGTCGAACACCAGCAGCACGCCGTGCTCGTCGCACGCCTCGCGCAGCACCCGCAGATACGCGGGGGAGTGGAACCGCATCCCGCCGGCCCCCTGCACCACCGGCTCCACGATCACCGCGGCCAGCTCGTCGGCGTGCCGCCCGATCAGCTCACGCAACCGCAGCGCGTACGGCTCCTCGTACTCGGCCGGCGGAGTGTCCGCGAACACCTGACGCGGCAGCACACCGGTCCACAGGTCGTGCATCCCGCCGTCGGGGTCGCACACCGACATCGGGTTCCAGGTGTCCCCGTGGTAGCCGCCGCGCCAGGTCAGCAGCCGCTGCTTGGCCGGGCGGCCGAGCGAACGCCAGTACTGCAGGCACATCTTCACCGCGACCTCGACCGACACCGAGCCGGAGTCGGCGAGGAACACATGCTCGAGCCCCTCCGGAGACATGTCGACAAGGAGCTTCGCCAGCCGGACGGCGGGCTCGTGCGTGAGCCCGCCGAACATGACGTGGCTCATCCGCCCGAGCTGCTCACGGGCCGCCTCGTTGAGGACGGGGTGGTTGTAGCCGTGGATCGCCGACCACCACGAGGACATGCCGTCGACCAGCTCGCCCGAGCCGTCGGCCGGGCGCAGTCTGACCCCGCTCGCCGACTCCACGACGAGCGGTTCGGCGCGCCCGGGCATCGGACCGTACGGATGCCACACATGCCGCCGGTCCAGCTCCAGCAGCTCGGGCACGCTCAGGCCGGGCAGGTCAGGCATTGGGCGCGAGATCCGTTCCGGCGCCCCGGCGGCGCACGGCGACCAGGTCGGTGCGCGCCTCGTTCGCCGCGGGCTCCGGTGCGGACGCCGTACCGCAGACACCGCCGCCCTCGTGCGAACCGCAGCCGGCCTCCGCGTGCGAACCGCAGCCCGCCTCCGCACCCGACCCGCACCCGGCGCTCTCGTGGGAGCCGCAGCCGCCGGCGGCGGCCGCCCGGTGCTCCGGCAGGGTCACCTGCTCGGCGCCCTCCACCTCGAACCCGGCGTCCGCGATCATCTCCAGGTCGGCCTTGCCCGCCTGGCCCTCACTGGTCAGGTAGTCGCCCAGGAAGATGGAGTTGGCCAGGTTCAGGGCCAGGGGCTGCATGGTGCGCAGGTGGACCTCGCGGCCGCCCGCGATGCGCACCTCGGCGTCCGGGCAGACGAAGCGGACCATGGCGAGGATGCGCAGACAGCGCTGCGGGGTGAGGTTCCACTCCTTGCCGAGCGGGGTCCCCTCGAACGGGATCAGGAAGTTCACCGGAACGGAGTCCGGGTCGAGCTCGCGCAGCGAGAAGACGACGTCCACCAGGTCCTCGTCGCTCTCACCCATACCGGCGATCAGCCCGGAGCAGGCGGACAGCCCGGCGGCGTGCGCCTTGTTCACCGTGTCCACCCGGTCGGCGTACGTGTGGGTGGTGGTGATGTCCCCGTACGTGGCCTCGGAGGTGTTCAGGTTGTGGTTGTAGGCGTCCGCGCCCGCCTCGCGCAGCCGTTCGGCCTGGCCGTCGGAGAGCAGGCCGAGACAGGCGCACACCTCGACGTTCTCGTGCTGGTCCTTGATGGTCCGGATGGTCTCGGAGACCCGGTCCACGTCCCGGTCCGTGGGGCCGCGCCCGGACGCCACCAGGCAGACCCGCTTGGCGCCGCCCGCGAGGCCCGCGGCGGCGGCCTCGGAGGCCTCGCCGGGCTTCAGCCAGGTGTACTTGAGGATGCCGGCCGTGGAGCCGAGCCGCTGGGAGCAGTAGGAGCAGTCCTCGGGGCACAGGCCGGACTTGAGGTTGACCAGATAGTTGAGTTTCACGCGCCGGCCGAACCAGTGCCGGCGCACCTTGCCGGCCGCGGCCACCACATCGAGCAGGTCGTCGTCGGAGGTGGCGAGCACGGCGAGAGCCTCGTCGCGGGTCGGCGACTCGCGCCGAAGCCCCTTGTCCACCAGCGTGTTCAGCAGGTCCATGAGGCACGATCCTGTCCTACGGGACCGCCTCGGGCCAAGGAGAGTTTGCACAACGGAGACGGTTCACCGTGTGGGTATTGCCACACCCTGGGTGGAGGGCCGTACGGCTAGTGTCTGTCCGCTACCTACAAAAGCCCCGGAGGACCCATGGCGTTCGGCTGGATCGACGAGCAGGCCGAGGCGCGCCGTCGCGCCGGACTCGTACGGACCCTGCGCCCGCGCCCGGCCGACTCGCCGCTGCTGGACCTGGCGAGCAACGACTACCTGGGTCTCGCCCACCATCCCGAGGTCGCCGAGGGAGCGGCCGGGGCCGCCCGGACCTGGGGCGGCGGGTCCACCGGTTCCCGGCTGGTCACCGGTACCACCGAGCTGCACACCGAGCTCGAGCGGGAACTGGCGGACTTCTGCGGCTTCGAGGCGGCCCTGGTCTTCTCCTCCGGCTACGCCGCCAACCTGGCCGCGGTCACCGCGCTGGGCCCGCACGGGTCCCTGATCGTGTCCGACGCGGGCAACCACGCCTCGCTCATCGACGGCTGCCGGCTCGCCCGGGGCACCACCCAGGTGGTCGGGCACGCCGACCCGGAGGCCGTGGGCAAGGCGCTCGGCACACACCCGGGACCGGCGATCGCCGTCTCCGACACGGTGTTCTCCGTCGACGGCGACGCGGCACCGCTGGCCGCCCTGGCCGAGGCGTGCCGTGAGCACGGCGCGGGCCTGGTCCTGGACGACGCGCACGGGCTCGGGGTGCTCGGTGACGGCGGCCGGGGCGCTCCGTACGCCGCCGGGCTGGCGGGCGCCGCGGACGTGGTCGTCACGGCGACACTGTCGAAGTCGCTCGGCAGCCAGGGCGGTGTGGTGCTGGGGCCGGCCCGGGTCGTCGCCCACCTGGTCAACGCCGCCCGCACGTTCATCTTCGACACCGGTCTCGCCCCCGCGGCCGTGGGCGCCGCGCTCGCGGCGCTGAGGCTGCTGCGGCGCGAGCCGTCGCGGGCGCAACGGGCCCGCGCGGTCGCCGCCGAACTGCACGCACGGCTGACCGCCGCGGGTCTGGAGGCGGTACGACCGGACGCCGCGGTGGTCTCCGTGCGGGCTCCGTCCCCGGAGCAGGCCGTGCGCTGGGCGGCCGACTGCCGTACGGCAGGCCTGGCCGTGGGCTGCTTCCGTCCTCCTTCCGTGCCCGACGGCATCTCGCGGCTGCGGCTGACCGCCCGTGCGGACCTCTCCGGGGCCGAGATCGAACGCGCTGTACGTGTGATTCGCGAGGCGCGACCATGAGTCGGCGTGACACGGCCGCACATCTGGCGAAAGTGATCGGATCTGATCAGTAGGGGTCGGCCCGCCGGCCGGTGGTCAGGTCGGGTTCGACCCGGTCACCGGAGCGTTGCCACGAAGCCCGCCCAGCTCCCGGGGGAGAAGAGCAGCGCGGGTCCGGCCGGAGCCTTGGAGTCGCGCACGGCGAGCAGTCCGGCCCACGGGCCGGAGTGCGGCCGGGCCGTCTCCACGCAGTTGTTCGCTCCGGTGCTGTAGCTGCTGCGCAGCCACCGCACGTCGTGCAGATCGGTACTGGCTGGGACGTTCCGAGGCAGTGCTGTCATGGTGCCTCCTTACGCGCCGTCACCTATCCCGGCGATGTAGTCCAACGATTCCTCGGGTGAAAGGGCGTGGAACTGAAGGGTGTCGAAGGCCTCGGCGTAGGCCATGAGGTCTTCTTTCCGTTCCAGGTAGAGGCTACTCGTCAACTGGTCGAGAACAACCACGTCCAGATCAGAAGTGCTCGGAAATGAGAAGATAACGAAAGGCCCGGTGAGGCCGATATGCGCCCCCGCCGCGAACGGCAGTACCTGGAGCCGAACCTGGGGCAGCCGGGCGGCCTCCATCAGCCGTTCCAGTTGCCGCGCCATCACCTCGGGGCCGCCGACCTCCCGCCTGAGCACCGCCTCGTCCAGTACCGCGGTCAGCTTCAGCGGCGGCTCGGACCGGAGCACGTCCTGCCTCGCGAGCCGCACCTCCACCAGGGCGTCCAGCCGCTCCTCGTCCACTCCCTCCACCGCCGCCCGGGTCACCGCGCGAGCGTATTCGGGCGTCTGCAGTAGGCCGGGAACCACCGTGGTCTCCAGGGTGCGCATCCCGCTCGCCTGCGACTCCAGACTGATGAAGTCGCGGTAGGTGGGCGGCAGGACGCCCCGGTACGCGTGCCACCAGCGGTTGCGGCCGCCCGCGTCCTTCGAGCCCGTCAACATCAGCAGCAGGTCGCGCAGTTGCCGGTCCCGGACGTCGTAGGCGTCGAGGAGTAACCGTACGTCCGCCGGCCTCACCCCGCTGGCGCCGGTCTCGATGCGGCTCACCTTCGACTGGTGCCAGCCCACCAGGAGGGCCGCCTCGCCACTGGTGAGCCCGGCCCCGGTGCGCAGCGCGCGCAGTTCGGCGCCCAGCTTGCGGCGCCGGACCGCGGGACCGTTCTGCATGGGAACTCCTTACTCCTTCCGGGCCGCCCGGATACGGTCTCGCGTCGCAGAGTTCACCGCTTCGGGCGACAGATATATGCATATCTTGGTGGATCGCTCCCCTGACCGGCCCGGTGATGGCAGTCTGGCGAAGAAGCACCAGTCCGGGACCGTACTCGAACCATCCGCTCCTCGTCGGACTGCGGTCCCGTGGGAAAGGGACGACGTCGCCATGGCAGACCACCTGGAAGCATCCGTCACTCTGCCGAGCGATCCCGCCTCGGTCTCCGCGGCCCGTTCCTACGTGGTGGGCACCCTCGCGGAGTGGGGCCTGCCGTCGGACACCGACGTGGCCGACACCGTGCGACTCATCGTCTCCGAACTCGCCACCAACGCCGTGCAGCACACCTTCGGTCAGTCACCCACCTTCACGGTCGACATCGCGCTGGACCGTGACGAACACCTGCGCATCGGTGTCACGGACAGCCATCCGCGCTTTCCGAAGAGACTGCCCGCCGCCGTCCAGCAGGACAACGGGCGCGGCATGGTCATCATCCGCTGGCTCACCGCCGAGTGCGGCGGCAGACTCCGCGTCCGCCCCACCCGCGAGGGCGGCAAGACGGTGTCGATCGAACTGCCGTGGACGCCCCAGGGGGAGCAGCTCACGACGGCCGGGCAGCAGGAACCCTAGAAGAGGAACTGCGGAAGCCGGGGGACCGCGGCCCGGCGCGCGGCCCTGCGGCCGCCTCGGTGGCCCGTCACGGAGCCGGACGCGGCCGCGCCGCCCCGGGGCCGCCCGCGTGCTTCAGGCGGGCGCCGGGACGGCGCCGACGGTCAGGGGGAGCGGCCCTGCTGCTGGAGCCGCTCCGGGGGCTGGGCCGGGTCAGCTGACCCGGCCGTACCAGACGCTCCGTGTCCAGATCTTCTCGAGCCGCACCACGGCCCCGGTCTTCGGGGCGTGCCAGATCTTGCCCTTCCCGGCGTAGATGCCGACGTGGTAAACGCTGGATCCGGAGTGGAAGAAGACCAGGTCACCGGCCCTGCGGTGGCCGGCGGAAATATGCCGGGTCCGGTTGTACTGCTGGGCTGCCGTACGCGGCAGCTTCTTGCCCGCCTTCTTGAACGAGTAGAGCGTCAGACCCGAGCAGTCGAATCGGCGCGGACCGGTTGCCCCGTACTGGTAAGGAGAGCCCTTCTTGGAGGCGGCGATGTGCAGAGCCTTCGTCGCCAGCGTGGCGGCCGAGGCCTCACCGGCCAGGCCGGGCACGGCGATGGAGCCGCCCACCGCGGCAAGCGTAAGAGCCGAGGCCGTACCGGCCCGGGCCATCATCGACGGGACACGATTCAGCGCAGTCATGCGCAACCCTTCGTCAGCCGCCTGTGAAGGATGACCTGTCGGATTCGGGCTGGCGAAGTGGCCCGGCCGCGTTGCCGCGGCTTCACCCCAAGGGCTGCTCGGCACGACCGTCCGTCTGCGACGAACGTCCGTCCCGGCGACCCGTCTTGCCTGGGTCCTCCACTCCTGCCGATCCACTCCTGTCGACCGGTCATCCGGGCGGCGGCAGGACTCGGCGTCCGCACGGATCGCCCCGCCGCGGTGGCGGGGTCTTGTCGTCAGACAGGGATCTTCACTCACAGGTGTCCGAAAATCCCAATGGAACCGGGGATTTGTGGCGTTACTCACCACTCACCCGTTCGGGTGGACACTGCTCTGTTCGAGTCTCCGTCAACTCCCGGACGTAGCCCCGGACCTGGGAAAAAGCGTCTCCGCGCATCTCCCCGATCCGCCGATCGCGCAAGTCGGAGAGTCAGAAAAAAAGCCCGGAGATACTCCGGCCGGGGGTACGTCGTTCGGGCCGTTTCAACTCCACGCCGGGCGGACCGTCGACGATCGGGTCCACCCGGCGCGGGAACCGGCGTCCGGGTCAGCCCACGCAATCGGGCGGGAGCACGACGCGCGCGGTACGGCGCTCACCGTCGAGCACCCGCAGCGCCCGTGCCAGCGTGTCCCCGTGCAGCTCCGTCTCGCCCCGCCGGTGCATCAGGGCGAGCGCGTCGCGCAGCTCGGCCGCCTTGCGCACCAGGGCCTGCGCCGCGCGCAGCCCGCTGTAGGTGTCTCCCGGCCGCGCCGGGTTGATCCGGCCCAGCAGGTCGGCCGCCTCCAGGTAACGGTCGATCAGCTCGCCCTCGGCCCTGGTCAGCGCGGGCAGCGGCGGAAGCTCCGGCGGCAGCATCGGCGGGTCACTCCGCCCGCTCGGCGCCGGGAGCGGCCTTGCGGCTCGGGACGACACCGTCCACCAGTCCGTACGCCAGCGCGCCCCGCGCGTCCAGCACCAGATCCCGCTCCAGGTCCTGGCCGACCTGCTCCGGCGTGCGCCCGGTGTGCCGGACCAGCAGCCCCTCCATCAGCGCCCGCATCCGGGTCAGCTCCCCGGCCTGGATGAGGAGGTCGCTCGGCTGTCCCTGGGCCGGTTCGGGCAGCGCGGGCTGCTCGAGCACCACGCGCGCCCCCGGCAGGATGAAGCGCTTGCCCGGGGTGCCGGCCGCGAGCAGGACCGCGGCGGCGGAGGCGGCCTGGCCCAGGCAGTAGGTCTCCACGTCGCAGCGGACGTAGCGCATCGTGTCGTAGACGGCGGTCATGGCGCCGAACGAGCCGCCCGGGCAGTTGAGGTACAGCGTGATGTCCCGGTCCGGCGCGGTGTGTTCGAGTTGCATGAACTGGCTGATCACATCGGTCGCCGCGGTGTCGTCGAGAGGTGACCCGAGGAAGACGACCCGGTTCTCGAACAGCTTCGAGTAGGGATCGAGCGTGCGATGCCGGCCCGTGTCCGTGCGCTCGGTGAACTCGGGCAGGACGTGGCGGGCGGACGGTCGTGCCATGGGCGTACCCCTCCTCGCGACGGGACCTCCGGCGGCCCCGCGTCTGTACAAAATGTACAGGAAGTACGTGACGTTATGATGGGGGCATGGCCTACGAGATTCCGGTGACGCAAGCCAGGGCTGAGTTCGCCGACCTGATCAACCGGGTGGTGTACGGCGGTGAGCGCGTCGTCGTGACGCGACACGGCAAGCCGCTCGTCGCGCTGGTCTCGGCCGCCGATCTGGAGCACCTGGACGCCCTCGAGCAGCCGGACGGGGAGGAGGTCGTCAGCTCCGTGTCCAAGGTGCGTGAGGCCGCGCCCGCGGCCCAGGAGCGGCAGCGGTTCGGCATCGCCGCCGAGCACCGGGGGCCCGGCGTCTCCTAGCCCCGGCGCGCCGAGGGTCCGTCAGTGTCCGCATATGGAGGGGCCCATCGAGTGGTCATGGGCCGATCAAAGGCTGGTTAACGTCGCCGAAACTCCGGCGAACTAGTCTGCCGCTCCACGCCACCAGGGGTTTTTCTGCCCGCGTTGATCACCATCGGGGCAATTTGTCTGTGTGTTACATCTGTCCCCGTCGCGGTGGCTGCGGCAACCGGACCCCGCACGGTCCGGAGCGAGGACTGTGAGGTGGGACGTGCAACTGACCCCGCACGAGCAAGAGCGGCTGCTGATCCACGTGGCGGCGGACGTCGCCGAGAAGCGCCGGGCCCGCGGACTGCGGCTCAACCACCCCGAGGCGGTCGCCCTCATCACGTCGCACATCCTCGAGGGCGCCCGGGACGGCCGTACCGTCGCCGAGCTGATGTCGTCCGGACGGTCGCTCCTCACCCGGGACGACGTCATGGACGGCATCCCGGAGATGATCCACGACGTCCAGGTCGAGGCCACCTTCCCCGATGGCACCAAGCTCGTCACCGTGCACGAGCCGATCGTCTGAGGGGGCCGCGATGATCCCCGGAGAAGTCCTGTTCGCGGACGGCCCCGTCGTCTTCAACGAAGGCCGCGAGGTCACCCGGCTCACCGTCCTCAACGCCGCCGACCGGCCGGTCCAGGTCGGCTCCCACTACCACTTCGCCGAGGCCAACCCCGGCCTGGAGTTCGACCGCGCCGCCGCGCACGGCAGGCGGCTGAACGTCGCCGCCGGCACCGCCGTGCGCTTCGAACCCGGCATCCCCGTCGACGTGGAACTCGTGCCCCTGGCCGGCGCCCGGATCGTGCCCGGACTGCGCGGCGCGACCGGAGGTGCCCTGGATGCCTGAGATCTCCCGTGCCGCGTACGCCGACCTGTTCGGCCCCACCGCCGGCGACCGCCTCCGGCTGGCCGACACCGATCTGCTGATCGAGATCGAGGAGGACCGCTCCGGCGGGCCCGGACTCGCCGGGGACGAGGCGGTCTTCGGCGGTGGCAAGGTCATCCGCGAGTCCATGGGCCAGTCCCGGGCCACCCGAGCCGAGGGCACCCCCGACACCGTCATCACCGGAGTGGTCGTCGTCGACCACTGGGGCGTCGTCAAGGCCGACGTCGGCATCCGCGACGGCCGGATCACCGGTATCGGCAAGGCCGGCAACCCGGACACCATGGACGGTGTCCACCCCGATCTGGTGATCGGCCCGGAGACCGAGATCATCGCCGGCAACGGACGGATCCTCACCGCCGGCGCGATCGACGCCCACGTCCACTTCATCTGCCCGCAGATCGCAGACGAGGCGCTGGCCGCCGGCATCACCACCCTGGTCGGCGGCGGCACCGGCCCCGCCGAGGGCTCCAAGGCGACCACCGTGACGCCCGGCCCCTGGCACCTGGCCCGGATGTTCGCGGCGATGGAGCAGTACCCGCTCAACATCGGCCTGCTGGGCAAGGGCAACACCGTCTCGCACGAGGCGATGCTCTCCCAGGTCCGCGGCGGCGCCCTCGGGCTCAAGCTGCACGAGGACTGGGGTTCCACCCCGGCCGTCATCGACGCCTCGCTGACCGTGGCCGACCGGACCGGCGTCCAGGTCGCCATCCACACCGACACCCTGAACGAGGCCGGATTCGTCGGCGACACGCTCGCCGCGATCGCCGGGCGGGGCATCCACGCGTACCACACCGAGGGCGCGGGCGGCGGGCACGCGCCGGACATCATGACGGTCGTCTCCGAGCCGCACGTGCTGCCGAGTTCGACGAACCCGACCCGGCCCTTCACCGTCAACACCGCCGAGGAACACCTCGACATGCTGATGGTCTGCCACCACCTGAACCCGGCGGTCCCGGAGGACCTTGCCTTCGCCGAGTCCCGTATCCGGCCCTCCACCATCGGCGCCGAGGACGTCCTGCACGACCTGGGGGCGATCTCCATCATCTCCTCGGACTCGCAGGCCATGGGCCGGGTCGGCGAGGTCGTCCTGCGCACCTGGCAGACCGCCCACGTCATGAAGCGGCGGCGCGGGGCTCTGCCCGGCGACGGCCGGGCGGACAACCACCGGGTGCGGCGCTACGTCGCCAAGTACACGATCAACCCGGCGCTCGCCCAGGGACTCGCCCGGGAGATCGGGTCGGTGGAGACCGGCAAGCTCGCCGACCTGGTGCTGTGGGAGCCGGCGTTCTTCGGCGTCAAACCGCTCCTCGTCATCAAGGGCGGCCAGATCGCGTACGCGCAGATGGGCGACGCCAACGCCTCCATCCCCACCCCGCAGCCCGTCCTGCCCCGCCCGATGTACGGGGCGGTCGGACGGGCGCCGGCCGGGAACTCGTTCAACTTCGTGGCACCGCTCGCCGTCGAGGACGGGCTGCCGGAGCGGCTCGGGCTCGGCAAGCGGCTCGTCGCCATCGACTCGACGCGGTCGGTCACCAAGGCCGACATGCGGGAGAACGACGCGCGACCGCGGGTGCGGGTCGATCCGGACAGCTTCGCCGTGCACATCGACGGTGAGCTGGTCGATGCGACGCCGGCCGCGGAACTGCCCATGGCCCAGCGCTACTTCCTCTTCTGATGTCCAGGGCAGCACTGCTCGTCCTCGCGGACGGCCGGTTTCCCGCCGGAGGGCACGCGCACTCCGGCGGGGCGGAGGCCGCCGTCAAGGCGGGCCGGATCACCTCCGCCGCGAGCCTGGAGGACTTCTGCCGCGGGCGGCTGCACACCGCCGGGCTGGTCGCGGGCGCGCTCGCGGCGGCCGCCGTCCTGGGCGCCGAGCCGCGGGAGCTGGACGCGGCCGCGGACGCCCGTACGCCCTCACCCGCGCTGCGCGTGGCCGCGCGACGACTCGGCCGGCAGTTGCTGCGGGCCGCCCGGGCCTGCTGGCCGTGCCACGAACTCGACGCGCTGGCACGGGAGTTCCCCAAGGGAGCGCATCAGCCGGTGGTGCTCGGCCTCACCGCCCGCGCGGCCGGTCTCGAACCCGGGGACGCGGCGTACTGCGCGGCGTACGAGAGCGTCAGCGGGCCGGCGACGGCGACGGTGCGGCTGCTGAGCCTCGACCCGTTCGACGCGACCGGTGTACTGGCGCGGCTGGCGCCGGAGCTGGACCGGGTCGTGGACCGCGCGGTGACGGCCGCGCGGAGGGTCCCCGAGGAGGGGACCGACGCGCTGCCGGCCGGGTCGGGACCGCTGCTGGAGGCCGGTGCCGAATGGCACGCGGCCTGGCCCGTGCGGCTGTTCGCGTCCTGAGGAACCGCCACCCGCAACCTCTGCCGTCCGACAGGGGCGCCGCCCCCGGTCGAGGCACCCCAGACAGGAGCCGTCCATGCACCTCGACCACACCCACCACGGCCCCGCCGCCGTGAGCGCCGACGCCCACCGGCCCGACGGGGCCCGGCGCGCCCTGCGCATCGGGCTCGGCGGTCCCGTCGGGTCAGGGAAGACCGCCACCGTCGCCGCGCTCTGCCGGGCCCTGCGCGAGGAGTGGTCCCTGGCCGTCGTCACCAACGACATCTACACCCGTGAGGACGCCGAGTTCCTGCTCCGGGAGGCCGTGCTGCCGCCCGAGCGGATCACCGCCGTGGAGACCGGCGCCTGCCCGCACACCGCGATCCGCGACGACATCTCCGCCAACCTCGAGGCGGTGGAGGACCTGGAGGACGCGGTCGGGCCGCTGGACCTGATCCTCGTGGAGTCCGGCGGGGACAACCTCACCGCCACCTTCTCCAGGGGACTCGTCGACGCGCAGATCTTCGTGATCGACGTGGCCGGCGGCGACGACATCCCGCGCAAGGGCGGACCCGGCGTCACCACCGCCGACCTGCTCGTCGTCAACAAGACCGACCTCGCGCCGTACGTCGGCTCCGACCTGGCCCGGATGGCCGCCGACGCCAAGGCACAACGCGCCGAACTCCCGGTGGTCCTGCAGTCGTTGCGAGACGACACGGGAGTCTCGGACGTGGCCGCGTGGGTGCGGGGGCGGCTGGCCGCGTGGACGGCGTGACGGCGGCCGGGGTCCGGGCGGACGCACGGATCGTCGCCCGGAGCGACGGACGGGGCGGCACCGCTCTGCCCGTACTGGACGGCCAGGGCCCGCTCGCGCTGCGCCGCGTCCGGGCGAGCGGCGACGAGGCGCGGGTGATGGTCGTGGGCGCGATGAGCGGCCCGCTCGGCGGCGACCGCTTCCGGGTACGGGCACGGGTCGCCGAGGGCGCCCGGCTGCACGTCGGCTCGGCCACCGCCACCATCGCGCTGCCGGGCCAGCACAAGGGCGAGGCACGGTACGACGTACGGCTCGACGTCGCCGAGGACGCCGAGCTCAACTGGCTGCCGGAACAGCTTATTTCAGCCGGCGGCAGCGACCTGCACGTCACCACTCGGGCCGAACTCGCCGCCGGAGCACGGCTCGTGCTGCGCGAGGAGCAGGTGCTCGGGCGGGCCGGAGAGGAGCCCGGACGGCTGACCAGCCGGCTCACCGTGCGGCTCGCCGGCCGGACCCTGCTGGACCAGGAGCTGAGCTGCGGGCCCGGAGCACCCGGCGGCTGGGACGGCCCCGCCGTGCTCGGCGGCCACCGGTCCGTGGGGCAACTGGTCGTGGTGCGGCCGGAGTTCGCGGAGCAGCCGCCCGCCGCGCGGATACTGGGGGAGTGCGCGGCGCTGATGCCGCTCGCCGGACCGGCGGTGCTCGTCAGTGCCGTGGCCCCCGACGCGCTGAGGCTGCGGCGGCTGCTCGACGAGGCGCTCGCCCTGCTCAGCTAGCTGTTCCGCTCAGAAGACGCACTGATCCGTTTATCGGATTGGTAAAGAAGATCGGCCTCCCCTGTTCTCAGGTGGCTCACAGCCGCGAGGATCCCCGTCTGACCACTCGCAGCGATGTGCAATGGGAGTCCACTTGAGGGACAACAGACCGAAGAGCCGCCTGCTGGCGCTCGGTTCGGCCGGAGCGCTCGTCACGGCGACCCTGATAGCCGGAGCGGTGTCGGCGCCCGCGGCCAGCGCCGACAGCCGTCACGGACGGGACCGCGAGGCCGTCGGCGCCGAGATCGCCGCCGCCCGCGCCGCCAAGGCCGGCATCGACTGGCGGGACTGCCCCGCCGACTGGGGGCTGGAGAAGCCCATCCAGTGCGGCTGGGTCACCGTGCCGCTCGACTACAGCAAGCCCGACGGCAAGCAGATCGAGCTCGCCGTCGACCGCATCGGCAACACCGGAACCCAGAAGGAGCGCCAGGGCGCGCTCGTCTACAACCCGGGCGGCCCCGGTGGCTCCGGCCTGCGCTTCCCGCGCCGGGTCACCACCAAGAGCGCCGTCTGGGCGAACGCGGCGAAGGCCTACGACTTCGTCGGCTTCGACCCGCGCGGCGTCGGCCACTCGGCGCCCATCTCCTGCGTCGACCCGCAGGAGTTCGTCAAGGCGCCCAAGGCCGACCCGGTGCCGGACACCGAGGCCGACAAGACCGCCCAGCGGGGGCTCGCCCGCGAGTACGCGCAGGGCTGCGCCGAGCACAGCGGCACGATGCTGCCGCACATGACCACGCCGAACACCGCCCGCGACCTGGACGTCATCCGCGCCGCGCTCGGTGAGCGCAAGCTCAACTACCTCGGCGTCTCCTACGGCACCTACCTCGGCGCCGTCTACGGCACCCTCTTCCCGGGCCACCTGCGCCGCATGGTCGTGGACAGCGTGGTGAACCCGTCGAAGCGGAGCATCTGGTACCAGGCCAACCTGGACCAGGACGTCGCCTTCGAGGGCCGCTGGAAGGACTGGGAGGACTGGGTCGCCGCCAACGACGCCGCCTTCCACCTGGGCACCACCCGCGCCGCCGTCCAGGCCAAGTGGCTCGAGCTGCGCGCCACCGCCAAGAAGAGCCCGCTCGGCGGGGTCGTCGGCCCGGCCGAGCTGATCTCGTTCTTCCAGAGCGCCCCGTACTACGACTCCTCATGGGTGCCGGTCGCCTCGGTGTTCAGCAAGTACGTCGCCGGTGACACCCAGGCCCTCGTCGACGCGGCCGCCCCCGACATGGCGGACACGGCCGGCAACGCCGCCTCGGAGAACAGCAACGCGGTCTACACCGCCGTCGAGTGCGCCGACGCCAAGTGGCCCACCAGCTGGAGCAAGTGGGACCGGGACAACACCCGGCTCCACCGGGACCACCCGTTCATGACCTGGGCCAACGCCTGGATGAACCTGCCCTGCGCCACCTGGCCGGCCAAGCAGCACACGCCCGTCGAGGTGGGCACCCACCGCGGTCTCCCGCAGGTGCTGATCGTCCAGTCGACGCATGACGCCGCCACCCCCTACCAGGGCGCCGTCGAACTGCACAAGCGCTTCAAGGGCTCCCGTCTCATCACCGAGCGGGACGCGGGCTCCCACGGTGTGACGGGCCTGGTCAACCCCTGCATCAACGACCGGGTCGACGCCTATCTCCTCGGCGGCAAGCTGGACTCCGCCGACGTGACCTGCGCGCCGCACGCCACGCCCAAGCCGTAACCGGCGGCGGTTCGGACCACAGGGGCGGCCGGGCTTCCCGGCCGCCCCTTCGTCATGCCTCGGCCGACCAGGCGTCCTCGGCCGCGTAGTCGAAGGCACCGGGGTACGCCCGCGCCATGACCGGGAAGCGCTCCCGCCAGTCCCCGTCGCGCAGCGCACCGGTCAGCCACTCCACCGTCTCCGGCAGGCTGTCCGCGTACGACACCACCGGCCGGTAGCCCAACTCCCGCTCGGCGGCGGACATGTCGAGGACCACCGGCAGCGGCACCGACCACGGGCTCCCGCCCACGGTCCCGCCGGGCGGCGGACCGTCCAGCAGCGTCGTCTCCGTCTCCACGCCCATGACCGCGTCGATCGCCGTCCCGATCTCCGCCGCCGTCGGTGCCCCGCCGTCGCAGGCGTTGAGCACCCGGGCACCCGGCCGGGCCGCCGCCAGCCGCACCAGCTCCGCGATGTTCCGGGCGCTCGCCGGATGGAAGCGGCTCTCCCCGCGGTACGCGAGCACCCGGCGGCGCCTGCCGTCGAGGTTCCGCTTCACGAAGTACAGCTCCCGGGGGAGCGGACTGTGCGGGCCGTGCACCGCGCCCGCCCGCAGCACCGTCGTCGGCAACTCCGCCTCGGCCAGGCGGAGTTCTTGCTCCAAGGCCGCCTTGCGGGTGGAGTAGGACGCCGCGCCCGGCGCCACCACCGGCTGGGACTCGGGCACCGGCACCGGATACACCGGGAAGCCGTCCTGATCGCCGGCGGTGTCGAAGCCCCGCCCCTTGCCGTCCTCGTAGACCGACACACTGGAGACGACGACCGCGGAGCCGATCCGGTCCGCGAGGGACGTCAACTGCCGTGCGTGCGAGGCGTCGTACGCCACCATGTCGACGACGAGATCGCAGCCGTCGCCCACCACGGCGGCGAGCGCGCCGTCGTCGGACCGGTCCAGCCGTACCACCCGCACGCCGGTGTCCCACGACCCGTCCCGGCCGCCGCCCCGCGAGGCGGCCGTCACCTCCCAGCCGTCCCGTGCCAGCGCCGCCACCACCGGACGGCCGATCTGCCCGCTCGCCCCGATCACCACTGCCCTCTTCATGAGGCGAGCCTAGGCACGGAGCAGGCCCGGGGCCGAGCCGTTCTGCCGAGGGCAGAGATCAGCCGAACGGCGTCCGGGGGGACTTGCGTTCCTTCTTCGCGTCCGCCTGCTCCGCCTTGACGACGGCCGCGTACCGGTCGACGTACTCCTGCCCGGACAGCGAGAGGATCGCGTACATGATCTCGTCGGTGACGGCCCGCAGCACGGCCTTCTCCTTCTCCATGCCGGCGTAGCGCGAGAAGTCGAGCGGCTCGCCGAAGCGGATCATGACGGGGCGGATGTGGGGTACGACCCGGCCCGGCGGCTGCGCCTCGAACGTGCCGATCATCGCGCAGGGCACGACCGGCACCCCGGCCCTCAGCGCCATGACCGCGACGCCGACCTTGCCCTTGTACAGCCTGCCGTCGTGCGACCGGGTCCCCTCCGGATAGATGCCGAGCAGCTCGCCCTTGCCGAGCACCCCGAGCCCCTCGCGGATCGCGGTCTGCCCCGCGTCCTTGCCCGAGCGGTCCACCGGGATCTGCCCGGCGCTGCGGAAGAAGAAGGCGGTGAGCCGGCCCTTGACGCCCGGCCCGGTGAAGTACTCGGCCTTGGCGAGGAAGGTGATCCGTCGCTTCAGGATCGCCGGCATCAGGAAGTGGTCCGAGAAGGAGAGATGGTTGCCCGCGACGATCGCCGGACCCGACGCCGGCACATGCTCCAGCCCCTCGATCCGGGGCCGGAAGACCAGCCTGAGCAGGGGGCCCAAGAGGACGTACTTGAGCACGTAGTAGAACAAGGGGCCGCTCCTCACTCCTGGCGGACTGGCTCAACCACCGCGTTCTCGCTCGTCATTCGGCCTGTCGTGGGATGTCAGTGTAGGTGCAGGCGCGGCCGTCCGGCACCGGTCCGGACCGTGTCGGGTCCGGCCCCGACCGGCTGCCCCGGACGGGTGCTGCCCGAACGCCGGAAGGCCGCGGGGCTGCTTATAGTCGGGCGGGTGACCAACTCAGCGGACCGGCGGGCACAGGCGTCGGCCAAGCGGCAGCGGCTCACCGCGGCGGCGGCCCGGGTGCTGCACGAACAGGGGGTCGAACGCACCACCCTCGCCGACATCGCGCGCGCCGCCGGCGTCCCCGTCGGCAACGTCTACTACTACTTCAGGACCAAGGACGACCTGGTCCGGGCCGCGCTGGCCGAGCATGGCGCGCGGCTGGACGAGCTCACCGGGCGGCTGGAGCGGGAGGCCGGCCCGCGCGACCGCCTGAAGGCGCTGGTCGAGTCCTGGATCGGGGAGCGGGACGTCGTCGCCCGCCACGGCTGCCCCACCGGCACGCTGGCCGCCGAACTCGGCAAGCGCGCCGACGACACCCTCGGCACGGAGGCCGGGGCGGTGCTGCGGCGGCTGCTGGACTGGGCCGCCGGCCAGTTCCGCGAGCTGGGCCTGCCCGGCCCGGAGGACCTCGCCCTCACCCTCGTCTCCGGCTGCCAGGGCATGTCGCTCATGGCCCACGCCCTGCGCGACCCGGACGTCATGACCCGCGAGGGCGCCCGGCTGCTGCGCTGGCTGGACTTCCTCGGTACTCAGGGCGCGCCCGTCGCGGGCAGTTCCAGACGCAGTTCGTAGCCGCCGTCCGTGGTCGGTCCGGAGGTGATGGTGCCGCCGAGGAGCGAGGCGCGCTGGCCCAGGCCGACCAGGCCGTAGTGCGAGCTGGGCAGGGGGAGCGCGGGCCGGGTCGGCGCGGAGTTCGTCACCGTGACGCGCACGGTGCCGTCCTGGTGGCCGAGGCAGACGGTCGCGGCGGCGCCAGGGGCGTGCTTACGGATGTTGGTCAGGGCCTCCTGGATGGTGCGGTAGACGGCGCGCTGCACGGTCGGCGGCAGGTCCCGCGGCAGATCCATACGCAGCTTGGTCTCGATGCCGCTGCCCTCGACGAGCTGCTGGAGATCGGCCAGGGACGGCTGCGGGGTCAGCTCGGTCGGGCGGCCGCCGGAGGCCCGCAGGACGTTGACCATGTGCCGCAGCTCGTCCAGGGTCTGGACGCTCAGCCGCCGGATGGTGGCCGCCGCCTCCTTGGCCTCCCGGTCCCGGCTGCCCACCTGCAGCGCGCCCGCCCGTACCGCGATCAGGCTCACCTGGTGGGAGACCACGTCGTGCATCTCGCGGGCGAGCTGCGCGCGTTCCTTGGACAGCGCGGCCTGGGCGGTCAGCAGCTGTTCGTGGTCGCGCGCCTCGGAGATCTCGGTGAGCCGCAGCGACAGATCGCGCCGGGTCTGGACGAGCTGGCCGAGGAACACGGGAGCGGCGGCCATCGCCGCGGTGTAGGTCAGGGTGATCAACGTCGACGTGCCCAGCAGGTCTATCGCGGGCGACGGCCATCGGGTGACGTCGCTGAACGTGAACGTCAGCGCGCACAGGGCCAGCAGGACTCGGCGGCGGGTGAGCGAGGCCAGGGTGTACAGCGCGGCCAGCGCGGCGAAGACGGCGTCCGAGAGCAGGACGGAGGGCAGGGTGAGCAGGAACGTCAGCAGCGGCAGGCGGCGGCGCAGCAGCAGCGCGAAGGCGGCGATGAAGGCGAAGGTCATGCGCAGCGGCTCGTCGCTGTCGAAGTGCACCCAGACGTCGAACAGCGAGCAGACGACGACGGCGGCGTCCAGCAGCGGCGCGGGCAGGCGGCGGGGTGTCATCCCTCCCCCTTCTCGAGGAGCCCGGCCCGTTGGGCGAGCAGGGCGGCCTGGACCCGGCCGCCCACTCCCAGTTTGGTCAGGATGGCGCTCACATGGTCCTTGACCGTCCCGGTGCTCAGATGCATCCGGGTGGCGATGTCGCCGTTGGACAGCCCTTCCGCGACCAGGAGCAGCACATGGCGCTCGCGGTCGGTCAGCCGTTCGATGGTGTGGGCGGCGGCCTCCTGCGAGCCGGCGCCCAGGAAGCCGTCCACGACCGTCCGGGTCACCTTGGACGACAGGACGGTGCCGCCGTCGGCCAGGGCCCGCACCAGGAAGGGCAGTTCCTCGGGGTCGGTGTCCTTGAGCAGGAAGCCCGCCGCACCCGAGCGCAGGGCCGTCTCCACGTACTCGTCCATGTCGAACGTGGTGAGCATGGCCACGACCGGGGGGTGGGGCAGTCGGCGGAGCTCCGCCAGGACCGTCAGCCCGTCCACGTCCGGCATCCGGATGTCCAGCAGCACGACGTCCGGCCCCGCCTCCCGCACGGCGGTGAGCGCCCGGCCGCCGGGCACCGCCGCCACGACCTCGATGTCGTCCGCCGCGTCGAGGATGTGCTGGAAGCCCGTGCGGATGAGGGCCTCGTCGTCGACCACCAGTACCCGGATCACGTGTGCTCCACTCGCTGCCGGTTTCCAGTCTCATCCGTACCGCGCCGAGCGGCGCGCCGGGCCGGTACGGCGGCGGGTTCAGCCGGGCGGCGGGGCAGTCCCAGCCGGTCGGCGGGGCGGTTTCCGGACATCCGCCGGATGGTCGTGGCCGGGGGTGGCCACGGACCCTGGTACGCATGAGCCCGGAGCCGGTCCGCGCCCTGTCTTCCCTGACCGAGAGCCGTGCCGGTGCACGAAGGAGGTCAGTCGCATGACGATCCGCCTCACGTTCCTGAGCACGAGCGGCGGGGAGCCCACCCCCGGCACCCGTTTCGGTGACGCTCCACCGACCGGACGCGAGCTGGCTGCGGCACGCGCCGCCCGGGCGGACCTGCCTTCCCACACCCGGGCCGTGCGGGCACCGTCCCTGCGCTGCCGGTGGACCGCCGAGGCCCTGGGCCTGACGGCGGCTGTCGAGCCCGCGCTGCGCGACCTCGACCTCGGCACCTGGCGCGGCCGTACGGTCGGCGAGATCGCCGCGGCGGACCCGCACGCCCTCACCGCCTGGCTGACGGACCCGGACGCGGCACCGCACGGGGGCGAGTCGGTCCGCCGGTTCTGCCGGCACACCGCGAACTGGCTCGGTGTCGTCGCCGAGGAGCCGGGCCACGTGCTGGCCGTCACCGAACCGGCCGTCGTCCGGGCCGCGCTCGTACACGCCCTGGCCGCGCCGGCGAGAGCGTTCTGGCGCCTCGACGTGCCGACCCTGTCCCCGGTGTCCCTCACCTGGCAGCGCGGCCACTGGGACGTCAGTTTCGGCTCCGCCGCCTTCGAGGCGGCCCGGCGGTTCACCGTGATCCACCGGTACCCGCACCAGCACGCCGGCCGGGACGAGGCCGCCCACGCCCTCGTCCCGTCCGCCGGGACCTGGGCCGAGCCCCTGCGGTACCCCCGGGTGGACGGAGCCGACTACGCCGCCACGCGCCCGTAACGGCGCCCCGCCCTGGCCGCCGCCGCGGCCGTGACGCGAGTCCCGTCGCCGCTCGCGCCGCCCGCCCCGTACGATGTCCGCGATGCCCGGCAACCAGCAGCGCGCCCCGCGACCGCCTCGACGGTCCCGTCGTGCGCTGCTCGTGCTTGCGGTGCTGGCCGGCCTGCTGGGCATGCACGCCCTGGCGCCCGGCGGCGGCACCGGGCACCCGGCACGGGCCCGGGCCCAGCACCGCGCGGTCGTCGTCATGGCCCAGGACGCCTGTCCGGACGGTCACTGCGGGGGCGGCCACCTGCACCACGCCGACCCGTCCTGCGCGTCCGGCGCCGTCAAGGACGGCCTTCAGCCGCCCGTACTGGTGCCCGGCCCGGTGACCGCCCGGCCCCCGGCCGGCGCCCGCCGCTCCCTCGTTGCCGCCGCACCGGACGACGCCCGAGCACCGCCCACCCTGGCCGAACTGCAACTCCTGCGGATCTAGAGGCACCGACGACCGCCCGCACGGCGGCCGTCCACCCACGCGTGCCCGAAATCATCTCTCCGACAGCAGGAGTTCCAGCATGACCATCCGTACCCTGACGCGCCGCGCCGCCCTCCTCGCGGTCACCGTGACCGCCTCACTGGCTCTCGCCGCCTGCGGCGGCAGCGACGACGGCGCGGCCCACGCGGGACACGGCGGCCCGGCGTCGGCCGCCGCGTCCGCCACCGCCGCCGGCCCCCACAACGCCCAGGACGTCTCCTTCGCCCAGGGCATGATCCCGCACCACCGGCAGGCCCTGGAGATGGCGAAGCTCGCCGACGGCCGGGCCTCCTCGGCCCGGGTGAAGGACCTCGCCGCCCGGATCGAGAAGGCGCAGGACCCGGAGATCCGGACCATGACCGGCTGGCTGACCGCCTGGGGCGAGCAGGTGCCCATGGCCGGCATGGACCACTCGGGACACACCGGCACGACCGGCATGGCCGGGATGATGAGCGACGACGACATGGCGGCGCTGAAGAAGGCCACCGGCGCGGACTTCGACAGCAGGTTCCTGTCGCTGATGGTCGAACACCACCGGGGCGCCGTCGAGATGGCCGGCACCGAGAAGTCCAGGGGCGCCTACGGCCCCGCCAGGACCATGGCCGGTGACATCGTCCGGGCGCAGAACGCCGAGATCCAGGAGATGGAGCGGATCCTCGGCGGGAGCTGACACGAAGCGGGGGGCCGGCACCGGTCCGGCCCCCCGCCTCCCTCAGCCCAGCACCTTCTCCAGGGAGCCCAGCGCCGAGCGCAGCTCCTCGGCCGTGATGGTCAGCGGGGGCGCCAGCCGGATCGTGGAGCCATGGGTGTCCTTGACCAGGACGCCCTCCCGCATGAGCCGCTCGCTGATCTCGCGGCCGGTGCCGATCGCTGGGTCGACGTCGACGCCCGCCCACAGCCCGCGCGCCCGGAACCCGGTCACGCCCCTGCCGACCAGCTCGGTCAGGCCGTCCCGCAGGACCAGGCCCAGCTCGGCCGCCCGGCGCTGGTACTCGCCCGTCTCCAGCAGCCCGAGGACCGCCGAGCCGACCGCCGCGGCCAGCGGATTGCCGCCGAACGTGGAGCCGTGCTCACCCGGGCGCAGCACGCCCAGCACCTCGCGCCGGGCCACCACCGCCGACACCGGCACGATGCCGCCGCCCAGCGCCTTGCCCAGCAGCAGCACGTCGGGGACGACGTCCTCGTGCTCGACGGCGAGGGTGCGGCCGGTGCGGCCGAGGCCCGACTGGATCTCGTCCGCGACGAACAGGCAGCCCTTGCGGCGGGTCAACTCACGGACACCGGTCAGATAGCCGTCGTCCGGGATGACGACCCCGGCCTCGCCCTGGATCGGCTCGATCAGCACCGCGGCGGTCGTCTCGTCGACCGCCGCCTCCAGCGCGGCCAGGTCGTTGTACGGCACGACCCGGAAGCCGGGCGTGAAGGGGCCGAAGCCCGCGCGGGCCGACTCGTCCGTGGAGAAGCTGACGATCGTCGTCGTACGGCCGTGGAAGTTCTCGGCCGCCACCACGATCGTCGCCCGGTCGGCGGGGACGCCCTTGACGTCGTACGCCCACTTGCGCGCCACCTTGACGCCGCTCTCCACCGCCTCGGCGCCGGTGTTCATGGGCAGCACCATGTCGAGCCCGGTCAGCGCGGCGAGCCGCTGCGCGAACCCGGCCAGCCGGTCGTTGTGGAAGGCGCGGGAGGTCAAGGTCAGGCGGTCGAGCTGCTCGTGCGCGGCCTCGATCAGCTCCGGGTGCCGGTGGCCGAAGTTGAGGGCCGAGTAGCCGGCCAGCATGTCGAGGTAGCGGCGGCCCTCGACGTCCTCCACCCAGGTGCCCTCGGCCCGGGCGACGACCACCGGCAGGGGGTGGTAGTTGTGCGCGAGGACCGGCTCCTCCGCCCGGATCAGGTCCTCGGACGTACGGGTGCGCGCGGGTGCGGTCATCAGCGAATCTCCTGGGTGCAGCACTTGATGCCACCGCCGGCCTTGTGGAACTCCGACAGGTCGACGGGGACGGGAACGTAGCCGTGGCCGGCCAGGCGCTCGGCCAGCGCCTCGGCCTTGGGTGCGATGAAGACGTGCCTGCCGTCGGACACGGAGTTCAGGCCGAACGCCATCGCGTCGTCGCGGGTGGCGAGCACGGCGTCCGGGTACAGGCGCCGCAGCACTTCCCGGCTGCCCGGGGAGAACGCCTCCGGGTAGTAGACGATGTTGTCGTCGTCCAGGACGAACAGCGCCGTGTCCAGGTGGTAGAAGTACGGGTCCACCAGCGTCAGGCCGATCACCGGGTGGCCGAGGAACTCCTGGGCCTCGCGGTGGGCCTCGCGGGTGGTGCGGAAACCGGTGCCGGCCAGCACGTACCGGCCCGTCCACACCAGGTCGCCCTCACCCTCGGTGACCGCCTCGGGGCGGTGGACGTCGAACCCGGCCGCCTTGAACCAGGTGTCGTAGTGGACCGACTCGGGACGCCGCTCCGGGGCGTGGAACAGGGACCCGAAGACCCGGCCGCCCACCACGAACGCGGCGTTGGCGGAGAAGACCATGTCGGGCAGGCCAGGGACCGGATCGACCGCGTCCACGGTGTGCCCGTGGGTCCGGTAGGCGCCGATCAGGGCCTGCCACTGCTCCCGGGCCAGGTCGACGTCGACCGGCTTGTCGGGATGCATCCAAGGATTGATCGCGTACTGCACGGCGAAGTGTCTGGGTTCGCAGACGAGGAAGCGCCGATGGCGCGGCACACGGCTTTCGGGCACAGAGGGTTCCCTCCGCTTTCCTGTGTGTCACTGAAGGATGACACCACGGTAGAAAGCGACGGAGACGGACGACAAGGAACAAGGGCTGCGCACATGTGCAGCATCGCTGCGTTCGTGACGGCGTTAACGCATCATCACTGCGTGAAAAGGGGTTTGCCGCGCGCTCATTCGGGCGCCGCCTGGGTTGCGCCCGCCTCCGGGCTCTCGGGGAGCAGATGGGAGAGCACCATCACGCTGATCGTCTTCCGGATGAAGGGTTCGGCGCGGATCCGCTCCAGCACCTCCTCGAAGTGCTCCACGTCCCGCGCCCGCACGTGCAGCAGCGCGTCCGCGCCGCCGGTCACCGTCATGGCCGCCGCGATCTCCGGATGGTTGCGGACGACCTCCGCCAGGCGCCGCGGCGGGGCCGCGCCCTCGCAGTACACCTCGACGTACGCCTCCGTGCGCCAGCCCAGCGCGGAGGGCCGCACGGTCGCCGTGAACCCGGTGATCACCCCGGTCTCCCGCAGCCGGTCCACGCGCCGCTTGACCGCCGTGGACGACAGCCCGACCGCCGCGCCGATCTCGGCGAAACTGGTCCTGGCGTTCGCCATCAGCGCGGTGACGATCTTGCGGTCGAGGTCGTCGAACGACGCGGCCCTGCTGTTCATGCGGGCACTGTAGCCAGCCGTACCCGCGACCGGGCCTACGGCCGGGTGACGACCATGGCGAGTGTCAGCAGCCCGAGGACCACCCAGCCGAACCACAGCCAGCCGTTGCCGCCGAGCGCGACGGTGTACGCCGTCACGACGACGAGCCCGCCGACCGTCATCGCCCCCATGGCCTTGGTGGAACCGTTCGTGGAACCGGGCATCGCGACACCCTCCTCATGGTCCGTCCATCACCATAGTGCCCCGGTTTCCGCCCGGAAGGCATACCGCGTACTCAGCCCTCGCGCGCGTTGAGGGAGGCCAGATAGGCGTTGTACGCCTCCAGCTCCTTGTCGCCGTCGCGGTCCGCGGCCCGGTCCTTGCGCCTGGCCTGCCGCTGCTCGGAGCCGTACCACTGGAACAGCAGCGCGATCAGCACCAGCACGGACGGGATCTCGCTGAACGCCCAGGCGATGCCGCCGGCCGCGTTCTGATCGGCGAGCGCGTCGATGCCGAGCGAGGCGGGCGGGTTCCGGAACGTCGCCACCATCGGCGTGGACCCCATCATCAGCGCGATGCCGAAGAAGGCGTGGAACGGCATGCCCGCGAACAGCTCCAGCATCCGCATCAGGTAGCCCGGCCGGTGCGGTCCGGGGTCCACGCCGATGATCGGCCAGAAGAACACGACGCCGACGGCGAGGAAGTGCACCATCATCGCGGCGTGCCCGGTCCTGGAGCCCATGAGGAAGTCGAACAGCGGGGTGAAGTACAGGGCGTACAGGCTCGCGATGAACAGCGGGATGGTGAAGACAGGGTGCGTGATCACCCGCATGTAGCGGCTGTGCAGCAGCATCAGCAGCAGCTCGCGCGGGCCCTTGCGGCCCCGGCCGGCGGTCGGCAGCGCGCGCAGCGCCAGGGTCACCGGGGCGCCGAGCAGGACGAGGATCGGCGACAGCATGCTGATCACCATGTGCTGCACCATGTGCACGCTGAACATGACCATGCCGTAGTCGTTCAGTCTGGTGCACATCATCAGGGCGATGGTGAGGACACCGACGACGTACGACACGGTCCGGCCGGCCGGCCAGGAGTCCCCGCGCCGCCGCAGCCGCACGACACCCCATCCGTACAGGGCCAGCCCGGCCAGACAGGCCACGAGGAAGAACGGGTCGGCCGACCAGTGCAGCCCCCGGGCCAGCGTGAACGGCGGCAGGTCCATCGTCATGCCGTGGCCGCTGTGATCCATCCGCCGGCTCCTGATTCGTGGGGGTTGTACGCGTCTGTCCGCCCACAAGAGTAGAACCGCCCCCGGTCAGCGCCGTGACCGGGGGCAGGTGGTTCCGAAACGGACTACAGGACGCACTCCGCCTCGTCGTACCGCTCGGCGGGCACCGTCTTCAGGGTCTCCACCGCCTCCGCCAGCGACACCATCACGATGTCCGTGCCCCGCAGCGCGGTCATCCGCCCGAACTCGCCCCGGTGCACGGCCTCCACCGCGTGCCATCCGAAGCGCGTGGCCAGCACCCGGTCGTACGCCGTCGGCGTGCCGCCGCGCTGCACGTGGCCGAGGATGACCGGCCGAGCCTCCTTGCCGAGCCGGTGCTCCAGCTCGACCGAGAGCTGCCGCGCGATGCCCGCGAAGCGTTCGTGGCCGTAGATGTCCTTGCCGCCCTCGTCGAACTCCATGGCGCCGGGCCGCGGCTTGGCCCCCTCGGCGGCGACCACGATGGCGAACCGCTTGCCCGCCTCGAACCGCGCGCCCACCTTCCGTGTCAGCTCGTCGATGTCGAACGGCCGTTCCGGGACGACGATGGCGTGGGCGCCGGCCGCCATGCCCGAGTGCAGCGCGATCCAGCCGGTGTGGCGGCCCATGACCTCCACGATCAGCACCCGCTGGTGGGACTCGGCGGTGGTCTTCAGCCGGTCCAGCGCCTCGGTGGCGACCCCGACCGCCGTGTCGAAGCCGAACGTGACGTCCGTGACAGCGATGTCGTTGTCGATGGTCTTCGGCACGCCCACGATGGGCAGCCCGTTGTCCGACAGCAGCCGGGCCGCCTTCAGCGTGCCCTCACCGCCGATCGGGATGATGGCGTCCAGGCCGAGTTCCGCGACATGGCCCCTGGCCCGCTCGACACCGTCGCGCAGATGCTCGGGGCGGACCCTGGAGGAGCCGAGGATGGTGCCGCCGCGCGCCAGGATGCCGCCCACGGCATCGAGGTCGAGCTTCATGTAGTCGCATTCCAGGAGGCCCTTCCAGCCGTCCCGGAAACCGATGACCTCGTCACCGTGGTCGGCCACGGCACGGTGCACGACGGACCGGATGACGGCGTTCAGGCCGGGGCAGTCGCCGCCGGACGTGAGGACACCAATGCGCATAGCCCGAAATACCTTCTCAACGTGGGCCGGGAAACCGGACCACGTCGTCCGGCGGATTCCCGGTCACCCTACCGGCGTGAGGGGGTCGCTCCGTAGCAGGCGTCCGCCTGCTGGACGCGCCCGCACATGTGAGCGGACGAGCCGTCAGGCGGGCCCGTCACGAGCCTGCCGGAGAACGCTGAGAGCCCCCTGACGCGCGCCTTACGCGAGTCTCACGCGGGCTGCTGCGCGGACGCGATGCGCTCGTTGCGCAGCGCCTCGTACCAGCGGTCGTCGACCGGCGGCAGCGCGTTCACGTCGAGCGCCAGCTTCAGCAGCAGATCGGCGATCTGCGGGTTGCGGGCCAGGACCGGGCCGTGCATGTACGTGCCGAAGACGGTTCCGTTGTACGCGCCCTCGGTGCCGTCCCCGGTGCCGTTGCCCCTGCCGATCCGGGTGCGGGCGAAGGGGCGGGCGCTGGCGCCGAGGTGGGTGACGCCCTGGTGGTTCTCGAAGCCCGTCAGCGACGGCAGGCCGAGCTGCGGGTCGATGTCCGCGAGGACGTCACCGACGCACCGCTCGCCCTCGCCGCGCACCGACGTCACGTCGAGCAGGCCGAGGCCCGGCTCCCGCTGGCCGAGGTCGTTGATGAACTCGTGGCCGAGGATCTGGTAGCCGGCGCAGACCGAGAACACGATCGCGCCGTTCTCCACGGCCCGGCGCAGATGGCCGTCGCGCCGCAGCCGCTCGGCCGCGAGCCGCTGCGGCCGGTCCTCGCCGCCGCCGATGAGGTAGATGTCACCGGACGTCGGGATCGGCTGGTCGCTGCGCACGTCCAGCCGGGCCACGTCCAGGCCGCGCTGGCGCGCCCGGCGCTCCACGACGAGCGCGTTGCCCTGGTCGCCGTAGGTGCTCAGCAGGTCGGGGTAGATCCACACCAGCCGCAGTTGGTTGTCGCTCATGAGGTGATCGCCTTTCGAAGATCAGTTGCCGACGCGGCGGCGCAGGTCCTGGAACGCGGTGTAGTTCGCGATGACCTCGATGCGTCCCGGCGGGGCCGCCTGGACGGCCTGGTCGAGGTTGTCGCACACCTGGAACTGCTGGTTCGCGACTTCGAGGCGGACGGCGAGGTCCAGCTTGCGGTCGCCGATCACGAAGATCGGGTGGCCGGTCAGCCGCGTGTAGTCGACGTCCCACAGCCAGGAGGTGTCGGTGCCGTCGGCTCCGCGCGCGTTCACGGAGAGGATCACCGGGGTGGGCGGCGGGTCGATCAGGGAGAACGTCTCCAGCCAGCCGGCCGGGTTCTTGGCCAGCAGCAGCCGGAGGTCGCGGTTCATGAACTGGACGACGTCGTACCGGCCGGCCACGGCCTGCACCTGGTACATCCGCTCCAGGGCGACCTGCGGCGGCACTCCGAAGACGGCGGCGACGGCCGCGGAGCTGGCCGCGTTCGCCTTGTTGGCCCGGCCCGGCAGCTGGAGGTGGATCGGCCAGGCGGAGCCGTGCGGGTCGAGGACGTGGTCCCCGGACAGCGCCCAGCTCGGCGTGGGCCGCCGGAAGCCGCACTCACCGCAGAACCAGTCCTCGCCCGGACGCTGCATCACGCCACCGCAGGACGGGCAGGACCAGGCGTCGTCCTTCCACATCTGGCCGGCCGCGACCCAGATCACATTGGGGGAGGAGGACGCGGCCCAGACCACCAGCGGGTCGTCGCAGTTGGCGACGACGACGGCCTTGGAGCCGGCCAGGCCCTCGCGCCAGTTCTCGGCGAGCATCCGGGTCTCGGCGGCGCGGTCCAGCTGGTCCCGGGAGAGGTTCAGCAGGGCGATGCACTTCGGGCCGGTGTCCCGGGCCACCCCGGCCAGGTACTTCTCGTCGACCTCGATGACGCCGAACTTCGCGTCCGAGCCGCCGGCCAGCGCCGAGGTGATCCCGGCGGGCATGTTGGCGCCGAGCGCGTTCGACACCACCGGACCGGCGGCGCGCAGCGCCTCGGCGATCAGCCGGGTGGTCGTGGTCTTGCCGTTCGTGGCGGACACCAGGATGACGTCCAGGTTCTGGGCGAGCCGTCCGAGGAGGTCGGGGTCGAGTTTCAGCGCGACCCGGCCACCGATCACCGACCCGCTGCCGCGTCCAGCGGCACGCGATGCCGCGGCGACCGCCTTGCCCGCGGTCACGGCCAGCTTGGCCCGCGGCGAGAGCGGGTCCGAGTTGCCTGCCATCAGTTCTCGATCCTCCTTGCGTACGCGCCGCGCCTGGGGCCATCCGGCAGCGTGGTGTGGGCCTCAGCCTATCGAGATCCATTCGCACACCCGAATCGCGGCCCACGCCTCGCGGCGGGCAGGGGCCGAACGAACCGTACCCTTGCCGCCATGCGACACCGCCCGATCCGGGGCGCCCACGGGCGCGTCCGGCCCCTTTCCCTGCTCGGGGACCCCGTTCTGCACGGGCCCTGCGCGGACGTCACCGCCTTCGACCCCGAACTCGAGGCACTCGTGGAGGATTTGTTCGCGACCATGTACGCGGCCCAGGGGGTGGGCCTGGCCGCGAACCAGATAGGGGTGCCTTTGCGGGTGTTCGTCTACGACTGTCCCGACGACGAGGACGTCCGTCACCTCGGCCATGTGGTCAATCCGCGCCTGGTGGCGGCGGACGGTGTGGTGATCCGGGGTCCGGAGGGCTGTCTGTCCCTGCCGGGCCTGGAGGCGGGGACGCAGCGGTACGACCACGCGGTGGTCGAGGGCTTCACGGCGGCCGGGGAACCGGTCACCGTCCACGGCACGGGATTCTTCGCCAGGTGTCTCCAGCACGAGTGCGACCACCTGGCGGGCACGGTGTACGCCGACCGTCTGACGGGTCTGCGCCGCCGGCGGCTTCGGCGACGGATCGACCGGGCCGCCTGGCACCGGGCGGACCGCCCCTGAGGCCGAGCCGTCAGAAGCCCGGGCCGCCGACCCGGTCCCCGGCGGCCGCGAGCCTGCCCCACAGCAGGTCGGCGAGGGAGCGGACCAACTCGGCCCGGGAGCACGGCCGTTCGCCGAGCCACCAGTCGCCGGCCGCGTGCATCATCCCGACGATCCCGTGTCCCCAGACCCGGGCGAGCTGCTGACTGCCCGGTCCGAGGTCCAGCCGGTCCTCGATGACCTGGGCCAGTTCCTCACCCATCCGGCGAAGGAGCGGAGCGCTGTGCTTGCCGACGTCGAACCCCTGGTCGCCGCCGGTGCCGCTCTCCGCCGGGTGCATGAGGAACCGGTACACCTGGGGCCGGGCCTCGATCGCCGCGAGATAGGTGTCCAGGGTGGACTCCACCCGCTCGCGCCGCTCGGCGGGCGCGTCCAGGGCGGCGCGCAGCGAGTCCAGCAGCGCGTCCGTGTGCCGCTTGGCCAGAGCCGCGTAGAGGCCGCCCTTGTCGCCGAAGTGGCGGTACAGGATCGGCTTCGTGATCCCGGCCTCCGCGGCGATCGCGTTCATCGACGCCTGCGGGCCGTCGCGCAGCACCACCCGGTCGGCGGCCTCCAGCAGCTCGCGCCGTCGGCGGTCGGCGGTCCGCTGCTGATCGGTCCGCTGCGTGGTGTCCATGTGGTCTCCCCACCCGTGCTGATTCGGTGACGCCTGCGCAAACTAGCACTGTCCGCGCCTGTGACATCGAACGGGATGCCGAGGCGTCATCAGGAGTTGACTTTTACTACTGGTCGGTAACACACTCACGTTACCGCTAGTAACATCATTGGTAGGACCGTACGTACCGCCGCTGGAGGGGACATGGCCGAGTTCACCATGGAGCTCAACGACGAACAGAAGGAGGTCCGGGAGTGGCTGCACGGCTTCGCGGCCGACGTCATCCGCCCCGCGGCCGCCGAATGGGACGAGCGTGAGGAGACTCCCTGGCCGGTCATCCAGGAGGCCGCGAAGGTCGGCATCTACTCCCTCGACTTCTACGCGCAGCAGTACTTCGACCCCACCGGCCTCGGCATCCCGATGGCCATGGAGGAGCTGTTCTGGGGTGACGCGGGCATCGCCCTCTCCATTGTGGGCACCGGCCTGGCCGCCGTGGGCGTTCTCGCCAACGGGACCGAGGAACAGATCGGCACCTGGATCCCGCAGATGTACGGCGACCAGAACGACGTGAAGGTCGCCGCCTTCTGCTCCTCCGAGCCGGACGCCGGCTCCGACGTGGCCTCCATGCGCACGCGCGCGGTCTACGACGAGGCCAAGGACGAGTGGGTGATCAACGGCACGAAGACCTGGGCGACCAACGGCGGCATCGCCAACGTCCACGTCGTCGTCGCCGTCGTCGACCCGGAGCTGGGCTCCAAGGGCCACGCGTCCTTCATCGTCCCGGCCGGTACCCCGGGGCTCGCCCAGGGCCAGAAGTTCAAGAAGCACGGCATCCGCGCCTCGCACACCGCCGAGGTCATCCTCGACAACGTCCGGGTCCCCGGCTCCTGCCTGCTCGGTGGCAAGGAGAAGCTGGACGAGCGGCTCGCCCGGGCCCGGGAGCGGGCCAAGGCGGGCGGCGAGCGGGTGAAGAACGCGGCCATGGCCACGTTCGAGGCCTCGCGGCCCGCCGTGGGCGCGATGGCCGTCGGCACCGCCCGGGCCGCGTACGAGGTCGCCCTCGACTACGCGAAGACCCGCGAGCAGTTCGGCCGGCCCATCATCGACAACCAGGGCGTAGCCTTCCAGCTCGCGGACATGCGGACGCAGATCGACGCCGCGCGGCTGCTGGTGTGGCGGGCGTCCTGGATGGCGGTCAACGGCAAGCCGTTCACGGCGGCCGAGGGCTCCATGTCCAAGCTCTTCGCCAGTGAGACGGCGAAGAAGGTGACCGCGCAGGCCATACAGATCCTGGGCGGCAACGGTTACACCCGCGAGTACCCGGTGGAGCGGATGCACCGCGACAGCGCGATCTACACCATCTTCGAGGGCACGAGCGAGATCCAGCGCCTGGTCATCGCCCGCACCCTCGCCGGGATGCCGATCCGGTAGCGCTCCGGGACGCGCACGCCGGTCCGGTGAGGGCGAGGGGCGCGGGTGCCGTCACGGCTCCGGGCCCCTCGGCGGCCGTCCGCGGTCATCTGTGCCGCAGCGGTGTGAGCTGCTCGATGTCGTAGCGCCGCCGGAGCCGCTCGATGGCCTCACGGTCCGGTGGTCCGCCGTTGCCGAGGATCTCCAGCAGCTCCTCGAAGTAGCGCTCGTGGTCCGGCGGCGGGGACGCCTGGAAGAACATCCTCGCCGGCGCGTCCGTCGGGTTGGCGAACGCGTGGGGGCAGCCGGGCGGTACGACGATGACCGTGCCCGGCGTCGCCCGGACCACCCGGTTGCCCGAACTCGACTCCCAGCGCTGCCAGTTGTCGGGGGTGCGGATGCGGGGCTCGAAGGCGAGCACGTCCAGTTCGCCCTCGAGGACGTAGAACAACTCCTCGCTGCGCGTGTGCACATGGGCGCCGACGTCGAACCCCGGCGGCACGTCCACCTCGAAGGTGGAGGCCATCCGCGAGTGCGTGCCGGTGACCTTGAACGTCACCCGCTGGGCCGGTGTCTCTACGACCCGGCCGTGGCCCGGCGGCACCAGCAGCCCTTCGGCCTGGGCCGCCTCCTGGGCCGGCGGAACCGTCTGGGCCGGCGCGGCTCCACGTGCCGCGGGCCCTTCGGGTACCGCCAGCCCCTCCGTCGTCGTCATGGGCGGCTCACCACCTCACCGGCAGGGCCGCGGGCCCGCGGATCAACGCGCCCTTGCGGAAGGGCACCTGGGCCGGCGCCACGGCCAGCCTGAGACCCGGCACCCGGTCCAGCAGGGCGTCCACCAGCAGCTCCGACTCCAGTCTCGCCAGCATGCCGCCGGGGCAGTAGTGCGGGCCGAAGCCGAACGCCACGTGCGGATTGGGGCTGCGCGAGAGATCGATCGTCTCCGGGTCGGGGAAGACGTCCGGGTCGCGGTTGGCGGCCAGGTAGGAGACGTAGACCGCGTCCCCGGCCCGGACACGGACGCCGTGGATCTCGACGTCCTCCAGGGCGATCCTGGACAGCCCGACGGCGTTGCGGTGCGGGATGTAGCGCAGCAGCTCGTCGATGGCCCTCGGTCTGATCGCCGGGTCGGAGCGCAGCCGCGCGGCCAGTTCGGGACGGGTCAGCAGCAGGTAGAACATCTGCCCGCTGTTGTTGGTGACCGCCTCGCCGCCGATCTGGAGCAGGACCGCGAGGCCGACGGCCTCCTCCAGGGTGACCTCCTGGCGTCCCAGGGCGGCGCCGAGCAGCGAGGCCACGTCCTCGCCCGCGCTGTTCTCGCGCAGGGCGATGAGATCGGAGAAGTAGGCGCTCATCTCGCGCTTGGCCTTCTCGCTGAGCTCCTTGCCGTGCGCGGAGGACAGGATGAGCTGGGTCCACGTGTGCATGCTGTGCCGGTCGGCGGCCGGCACGCCCATCAGCTCGCAGATCACGGCGATGGGGAACGGGCTGAGCACCGCGCTGGTGAGGTCGGCGGGCGGCCCGTCCTGGAGCAGCTCGTCCACCAGCTCGTCCAGCATCACGCGTGCTCTGTCGCGGATCCGCTCCACGCCCCTGGCGGTGAACGCGGCCGCCACCGAGCGGCGCAGCCGGGTGTGGTCGGGCGGGTCGAGGAAGCCGACCGCGCCCCGGTCGGGGATGAAGTGCGGGGCGAGCCGGGTGACCTGCTTGTCCATGACGGCCTCGCGGCCGAAACGCGGGTCGTTGGTCACCATGCGCACGTCGTCGTACCGCGTGACCAGCCAGGCCCAGCCCTCGCCGTTGGCGAGCTGGACGCGGGTAACCGGGCCCTCGTTCATCAGGTCGGTCAGCACCGGGTCGAAGTCCGTCCCGGTCAGGTCGGCCGCCGGCCAGTGCCGGACCGGGGGCAGGGTCTCGGTGAGGGTTTCGGTGAGGGTTTCGGTGAGACTCTCGGTGAGTATCTCTTCGGTCATCGCGCCATCTCGCCGTCCTGGACCCAGCGGCCCACGGTCATCTCGGCGGTGATGCCGGGACCGAACCCGGCCAGCAGCCCGCGTGCCCGGTGCTCGGCACCGCCCTCGTCGAAGAGCCGGCGCAGCGCGTCCAGGACGACGGCGCTGGCGATGTTGCCGTACTCGGTGAGCGTCGACCGGCTGAACCGGAACGCGTGCGGTTCGACCTTCAGGAACTTGCTGAGGTCGTCGAGTATTCGGGGCCCGCCCGCGTGGATGATGTAGAAGTCCAGGTCGGAGGCGTCCCAGCCGTGGTTGCCCGCGAGGTCCTGGAGCGCCGGGGCGAGCGGCTCCATGGTGGTCGGCACCCGCTTGTCCAACAGGAAGTGGAAGCCGGTGGCCCGGACGTCGTACGCGATCCAGTCCTCGGTCTTCGGGATCAGGTACGAGCCGTTGCGCTCCAGTTGGACGCCCGTGCCGCCGCGGCCGCGCACCACGGCGGCGGCGATGCCGTCGCCGAACAGGCCGTTGGACAGCAGCGAGCCGACGCCCAGGTCGGTGGGCTGGTAGCACAGCGAGCAGAACTCGCAGGCCACGATGAGGGCGTTGCCCTCGGGGTAGGCCGAACAGAAGTCGTGGGCCCGGTTGATGGCCGCACCGCCCGCCGCGCAGCCGAGCTGGGCGATGGGAAGCTGCCGGGTGGTGCTCGAGAAGTCCATCTCGTTGATCAGCCACGCGGTGAGCGAGGGCATCATGAAGCCCGTGCACGACACGTAGATGATGACATCGATGTCGGTGGTCAGGAGCTCCGCGTCGTCGAGCGCCCGCTGGATCACCGCAGGGACGCGAGCCTTGGCCTCCGCCTCGTAGAGCTTGTTGCGGTCCTCGAAGCCCGGATGCTTCAGGGTTTCCTCGATGGGCTGCACGATGTGCCGGGTGCGGACGCCCGTGTTCTCGATCAGCCGGAGGGCCAGCGGGAGCTGGGGGTGGTCCGCGTGGTGCAGGCGCGCCAGCTCCAGCGTCTCCTCCATCGTGATCACATGCTCTGGTACGGACACCGAGGGTCTGCACAAAGTCGCCATGAGCCGTCCCTGCTTTCGCCGTCCGGCAGGCTCTCGCCCGCCGGTCAGAAGGTGGTCCACCCAGGTTCACCCGACGGGGCGACGATCTCGCGCCGGACTACTCCGAACCGGTGACAAGGGGTCAGGGACGACCACGCTGCGAAACCCCCCGGAGGGGTCACGGCGCCCCGCTGCTGTGGGCGATGCACGCCACGTCGATACGGTCCGCGAGCTTCGCCAGTTCGATGGTCAGCGCGGCCACAGTGTCCTCGTCGAGCCGCTCCCCGGCCTCGACGAGATGCAGCCACCGCCCGCCCACGGTCCGCAACAACTTGCTCACGTCGGCCGCTGCCACCTGCAAGGTACCGCGGTCGTCGACGATCAGAGGCAGGGTCACTTCGCGGTTCACAATCGGGATGGTAGCCGCGCGGTCCTCACGCACCCTGCCAAACCGTGGTGATGTTGCAGAACTCCCGGATTCCGTGCCCGGACAGCTCACGCCCGTAGCCGGAGCGCTTCACCCCGCCGAAGGGGAACGCCGGATGGGAGGCCGTCATCCCGTTCACGTACACGGCTCCGGCCTCCAGGTCCCGGGCGAACCGCTCCACCTCGCGCTCGTCCCGGGTCCAGACGTTCGAACTCAGGCCGAACAGCGAGTCGTTGGCGATCAGCACCGCCTCGTCGAGGTCACCGGCCCGGTACAGCGTGGCGACCGGCCCGAAGGCCTCCTCGCGATGGATGCGCATCTCCCGGGTGATGCGCGCCAGTACGGTCGGCGGGTAGTACCAGCCCGGCCCGTCCGGGCGCTCGCCGCCGCAGAGCACCTCGGCCCCGGCGCGCTTCGCGTCGTCGACCAGTTCCTCGAGATCCCTGCGCCCCTGCTCGCTGGAGAGCGGCCCGACCTCCGTGTCCTCCTCCAGCGGGTCGCCCGTGCGCAGCGCCTTCATGCCGGCGACGAACCTCTCCGCGAAGGCGTCGTACACGTCGGCGTGCACGATGAACCGCTTGGCCGCGATGCACGACTGCCCGTTGTTCTGGACCCGGGCGGTCACGGCCACCTGGGCCGCGCGGTCGAGGTCGGCGGAGGGCATGACGACGTACGGGTCGCTGCCGCCCAGCTCCAGCACCGTCTTCTTGATCATCTCGCCGGCGGTGGAGGCGACGGCCCGCCCGGCGGGCTCGCTGCCGGTCAGCGTCGCGGCCTTCACCCGCTCGTCGCGCAGGATGTCGTCCACCGCGGCCGAGCCGACCAGCAGCGTCTGGAAGCAGCCCTCCGTGAAGCCCGCCCGGTGGAACAGGTCCTCCAGGTACAGCGCCGTCTGCGGGACGTTGGAGGCGTGCTTGAGCAGGCCCACGTTGCCGGCCATCAGCGCGGGCGCGGCGAAGCGGATCACCTGCCACAGCGGGAAGTTCCAGGGCATCACGGCGAGCACCGGACCGAGCGGCCGGCAGCGGACCCGGACCCGGGAGGCGCCGGAGTCCCGCACGTCCTGCTCGGGCGGCTCCTCGTCGGCCAGCAGCCCCTCCGCGCGTTCGGCGTACCAGCGCATCGCCTTGGCACACTTGACGGCCTCCGCGCGGGCCTGCTTGACCGGCTTGCCCATCTCGGTGGTCATCACCCGGCCGATCTCCCGCTGGTCCTCGTCCAGCAGGTCGGCGGCCCTGTTCATCATCCGTGCGCGTTCGGCGAACGTGGTCGTCCGGTACGTGCGGAACGTGGCCTCGGCGAGCTGGAGCCGGCGCTCCAGCTCCTCCTCGCCCATGGCCTCGTACGTCTTGAGCGTCTCGCCGTTCGCCGGGTTCACCGTCGCGATGGGCATGGCTGACCTCCCTGGGAGCGGGCTTGCTTCGACCTTCGCGCGCGACACCGCCCGTCGCAACGCGTACGCCGCTGTTCAGACCGAGTGCTCCGCCAGCCGGTCGAGAAACGCCGTCTGCGCCTGGATGATCACCTCGCGGGCCCGGTCCAGGGCGAACCACGCGACCCGGTCCAGCTCCGGGAACTCCCGGGTGCGGCCGGACCGCGGCGGCCACTCCATGGTGAAGGTGCCCGGCTCGACGGTCTCCGGGTCCAGGTCCGCCTCCACCGCCCACGCCGTGACGACCTTGCCGCCCCGCTGCACGACCTCGCCCAGCGGTACGGCCTCGCCGTCGGGCGGCGCCAGCCCCAGCTCCTCCCGGAACTCCCGCCGGGCCGCCTCCCAGGCGGGCTCGCCGATGTCGTACTCGCCCTTGACCACGGTCCACGCGCCGGCGTCCTTCTTCGCGAAGAACGGCCCGCCCATGTGGCCGAGGAGCACCTGGAGTCCGTCGTCGGCGCGCCGGAACAGCAGCAGGCCCGCGCTGCGCCGCGTCGCCCCGGCCGTCACGGCCTGACCTCCGGGTGGGCCGCCAGCAGGGCCTCGACGGTGTCGGCCTCCTCGGGCCGCTTGTCCTCGCGGTAGCGGATCACGCGGGCGAAGCGCAGGGTGACGCCTGCCGGGTAGCGGGAGGAGCGCTGCAGGCCGTCGTAGGCGATCTCCACGACGAGTTCGGGGCGCACCCTGACCCCCCAGCCGCCGTCCTCGACGGCCAGTTCCCGCAGTCGCTCCGTCTGCCAGGCGAGCATCGCGTCCGTCATGCCCTTGAACGTCTTGCCGAGCATCGCGAAGCCGCCGTCCGGCGTCCGGGCGCCGAGGTGGAGGTTGGAGAGCTTGCCGGTGCGGCGGCCGTGTCCCCACTCGGCGGCCAGCACCACCAGGTCGAGGGTGTGCACCGGCTTGACCTTCAGCCAGGAGGCGCCGCGCCGGCCCGCGCTGTACGCGGCGTCCAGCGCCTTGACCACGACGCCCTCGTGGCCGCGGGCGAGCGTGTCGGCGAGGAACCGTTCCGCCGCGTCGGCCTCCTCCGGCCCGGACACCACCGTCCGGCGTACCCGCATGGGCTCGGGCACCAGCCGGGCCAGCTCGGCGTGCCGCTCGGCGAACGGCAGGTCCAGCAGGTCGCGGCCGTCGACCGACAGGGCGTCGAAGAACACGGGGGAGACCGGGACCTCGCCGGCCGCCCGCGCCACGTCCGTGCGCGAGCCGACCCGGCCGGCCGTCTCCTGGAAGGAGCGGGGCCGGCCGTCCGCGTCGAAGGAGATCACCTCGCCGTCCAGGATGAACCTCTCGCCCGCGAGAGCGAGCGCGGCGGCGGTCACCTCGGGCAGCCGGCCGGTGATGTCGTCCAGCGTGCGGGTGTGGATCCGGACCGCGCCCCCGTCCCGGTGGACCTGGACGCGGATGCCGTCCAGTTTCTCCTCCACCGCGCACGAACCCAGCTTCTCCACCGCCTCGGCGACCGAGGAGGCGCTGTGTGCGAGCATCGGATGGACCGGACGGCCGACGGTCAGCCGGAACCGCTCCAGCGCCCCGGGCCCCTCGGCCAGCAGTGCCTGTGCCACCGTCTGCAGCGATCCGGCGAGCATCACCGCCCGCCGGACGTCCGCCGGGTCCGCGCCGGTCGCCCGGGCGAGCCCCTCCACCGCCACCGCGTCCAGGGCGCCCTGCCGGACCTCGCCGGTGAGCAGACCGCGCAGGAAGCGCTGTTCGGCCTCGGTGGCCGCGCCCATCAGCTCGCCGACGAGCCGGACCCGTTCCGCCTGGGACCCGGGCCCGGACACCTCGCCCAGCTCGCTGAGCCGGGCGTCGACCTCCCGCACCGTGAGGGCGGGTGCGCCGGCCGGCGGGACGGGACGGCTCAGCACCTTCCAGCCGACTCCGAGCCGGCCCTGGGGGAGCCGTCCGGCCAGGTAGGGGATGACGATCGGCACGTCGTCCGGCTCCGCCTCCCGGAACAGCTCCGCGAGCAGGGCGGTCTTACGGGATCTGGCCGCCGTCGCGGCGACCTCCCCGGACACCTCGGCCAGCCGGGTCAGCAGCATGCAGTCATGGTGCACCGCGGGGGCGGGGTCTACACCTGCGCGGCCGCGTCGAGGTCGGCGAAGAGCAGTTCCCCGTTGATCGCCGCCCCGGCCCGGTAGCCGCGGCTCGCCGCGTTCACCACCTGCTCGGCGAAGCCGCTCGCGTTGCCCGCCGCCCACAGCCCGGGCACGCTCGTCAGGCCCCGCTCGTCGATCACCGGGTAGCTGCCGAACGGCGTCTCCTGGAGCTCCGCGCCCAGCCGCACGAACAGCTCGCCCCGCGGGACCGCGCGCGGGGCGACGTAGAGCACCTCGCGCGCGTGGACCGCGCCTCCCCCGGAGGAGCCGTCCCCGGCGAGCCGGACGCCGGTGAGCCGGTCCCCCTCGACCAGCACCTCGGCCACCTCGCCGGGGACGACCTCGACCCCGGCGGTGGCCAGCCTGCGCCGGTCGACGTCCGTCAGCTCCGCCTCCCGCACGTGGTGCAGGAAGAGCCGCACGTCCTTGGACCACTGGGTGACCATCAGCGCCTGGTGCACGCTCAGCGGACTGCTCGCCAGCACGCCGGTCGTCAGATCGCGGACCTCCCAGCCGTGGCAGTACGGGCAGTGGACGACGTCCCGGCCGAACCGTTCGGCGAGGCCCGGGACCGGCGGGAGCTCGTCCTGGAGCCCGGTCGCGACGACCAGGTGCCGGGCCCGGACGCTTCCGCCGCCCGCGAGCGTCACGGTGAAGTCACCCTCCCGCGTCGCGTCCACCACCCGGTCCCGGACCAGTTCCACGCCGTACCGGGCGATCTCCTCGCGTCCGGTCGCCAGGAACTCCGCGGGGGACATCCCGTCCCGGGACAGATAGCCCTGCATGTGCGCGGACGGCGCGTTGCGCGGCTCGCCCGCGTCGACGACCAGCGTGCGCCGCCTGGCCCGGCCCAGCACCAGCGCGGCGGACAGTCCGGCCGCGCCGCCGCCGACCACGACGACCTCACAGCTCTCGGTCATGTGACCACCTCCGCCGCCGACGGTCGCGCGCGGACTGCCGGGTTGACAAACTTCTTTGCCGATTCTGCAATGAGGTCATGAGCGGCGAACGAACCGGGACCACCGAGAGCGGCCGGGTCGCCGAGGACACCGACGGCGTTCTGGCGGGCGTCGGGCCCAGGCTGCGGCGGATCCGCAAGGAGCGGGAGGTGACGCTGGCGGCGCTGTCCGAGGCCACCGGCATCTCCGTAAGCACGCTGTCCCGGCTGGAGTCGGGCCTGCGCCGGCCCAGTCTGGAGCTGCTGTTGCCCATCGCGCGGGCCCACCAGGTGGCGCTGGACGAACTGGTCGGCGCCCCGCCGGTCGGCGACCCGGTGGTGCGGGCGAAGCCCGTCGAGCGGGGCGGCCGGGTCTTCTGGCCGCTGACCCGGCAGCCCGGCGGGCTGCAGGCCTTCAAGATCCTCGAACCGCGGCGCAGACAGGAGCCCGACCAGCGCACCCACGAGGGCTACGAGTGGCTGTACGTGCTCTCCGGGAGGCTGCGGCTCGTGCTCGGCGAGCACGACGTGGTGCTCTCGGCGGGCGAGGCGGCGGAGTTCGACACCCGGGTGCCGCACTGGTTCGGATCGACGGGGGAGGGGCCGGTGGAGTTCCTCAGCCTGTTCGGGCCGCAGGGGGAGCGGATGCACGTTCGGGCACGGCCGACGCGCAAGTGACGCGGTCCACTGTTCCCTGATGGGCAAGCGACCGCTTAGTATGCCGTCGGAACCCGGTCAGACGAAGCAGTCCCGTGGAGGCCCCGCATGCAGGCATGGCAAGTGCACGAGAACGGTGAGCCGCGCGAGGTGATGCGCCTGGCGGAGGTGGAGCGGCCCACGCCCGGTGACGGCCAGGTGCTGCTGCGCGTGCGTGCCGCCAACATCAACTTCCCGGACGCCCTGCTCTGCCGGGGCCAGTACCAGGTGCGGCCCCCGCTGCCGTTCACCCCGGGTGTGGAGATCTGCGCCGAGACCGAGGACGGCCGCCGGGTGATCGCCAACCCCGCGCTGCCGTACGGCGGCCTGGCCGAGTACGCCGTCGCCGACGCCCGGGCGCTGCTGCCCGCGCCCGACTCCCTGGACGACGCCGAGGCCGCCGCGCTGCACATCGGCTACCAGACCGGCTGGTTCGGGCTGCACCGCCGGGCCCGCCTCGAGGCGGGGGAGACCCTGCTGGTGCACGCCGCCGCCGGTGGGGTCGGCAGCGCCGCGGTCCAGCTCGGCAAGGCCGCCGGTGCCACCGTGATCGGCGTGGTCGGCGGCGCGGAGAAGGCCGCCGTCGCCCGGGAACTGGGCTGTGACGTGGTCGTCGACCGGCGCGCGGAGGACGTGGTCGCGGCCGTGAAGGAGGCCACCGGCGGCCGGGGCGCCGACGTGATCTACGACCCCGTCGGCGGTTCGGCCTACGCCCAGTCCGCCAAGCTCGTCGCCTTCGAGGGACGGATCGTGGTCGTCGGCTTCGCCAGCGGCACCATCCCGAGCCCCGCCCTCAACCACGCCCTGGTGAAGAACTACGCCATCCTCGGCCTGCACTGGGGCCTGTACAACACCAAGAACCCCGAACTGGTCCTGCACTGCCACGAGCAGCTCACCGAAATGGCCGCGCGCGGCGCGATCAGGCCGCTGGTGAGCGAGCGGGTGCCGCTGGACGGTGCCGCCGACGCCGTGCAGCGGGTCGCCGACGGGGTGACCACCGGCCGGGTGGCCGTGGTCCTGGACAAGGGAGCCGCCGCATGACCGACGCAGCGGAACTGCGCCACCGTACGCAGGAGTTGCTGGCCGCCCACCCGCCGGCCGGGACCGGCAGCCTGGAGTTCTTGCGCGCCCGGTTCGACGCGGGCCTGGCCTGGGTGCACTTCCCGGAGGGTCTCGGCGGACTGGACGCCCCGCGTTCCCTGCAGGCCGTCGTGGACGCCGAACTCGAGGCCGCCGGCGCCCCGGACAACGACCCCCGGCGCATCGGCATCGGCCTCGGCATGGCCGCGCCGACCATCCTCAAGTACGGCACGGAGGAGCAGAAGCGGAGCTTCCTGCGGCCCCTGTGGACCGGGGAGGAGGTCTGGTGCCAGCTCTTCAGCGAGCCGGGCGCCGGCTCCGACCTGGCCGCGCTCGGCACCCGGGCCGTACGCGAGGACGGGGGAGACTGGGTGGTCAACGGGCAGAAGGTGTGGACGTCCAGCGCCCACCTCGCCCGCTGGGCCATCCTCATCGCCCGCACCGACCCGGACCTGCCCAAGCACCGGGGCATCACCTACTTCCTCTGCGACATGACCGACCCGGGCGTCGAGGTGCGGCCGCTGCGCCAGATCACCGGTGAGGCCGAGTTCAACGAGGTCTTCCTGACGGACGTCCGCATCCCCGACAGCCGGCGCCTCGGCGAGGTCGGCGACGGCTGGCGGGTCGCGCAGACCACGTTGAACAACGAGCGCGTCGCCATCGGCGGCATGCGGCTGCCCCGCGAGGGCGGCATGATCGGCCCGGTGTCGAAGACCTGGCGCGAGCGCCCGGAACTGCGCACCCACGACCTGCACCAGCGGCTGCTGAAGCTCTGGGTCGAGGCCGAGGTCACCCGCCTCACCGGCGAACGCCTGCGCCAGCAGCTCGTCGCCGGGCAGCCGGGGCCCGAGGGCGCCGGCATGAAGCTCGCCTTCGCCCGCCTCAACCAGGAGATCAGCGGCCTGGAGGTCGAACTCCGCGGCGAGGAAGGGCTGTTGTACGACGACTGGACCATGCGCCGCCCCGAACTGGTGGACTTCACCGGCCGCGACGCCGGATACCGCTACCTGCGCTCCAAGGGCAACAGCATCGAGGGCGGGACCAGCGAGGTCCTGCTGAACATCGTCGCCGAGCGCGTCCTGGGCCTGCCGGCCGAGCCGCGCACCGACAAGGACGTCGCCTGGAAGGACCTGGCCCGATGAGCACCCAGCCGGATCTCCTCTACTCCGAGGAGGAAGAGGCGCTGCGCGCCGCCGTCCGCGATCTGCTCACGGACCACTGCGACGCGGCCGGCGTGATCGCCCGCACCGAGTCCGGCGCCCCGCACGACCTCGCGCTGTGGAAGTCCCTCGCCGACGGCATGGGCCTGGCCGGGCTGCTGGTGCCCGAGGCGCTGGGCGGCCAGGGTGCCACCCACCGCGAGGCCGCCGTCGTCCTGGAGGAGCTGGGGCGTGCCGTCGCCCCAGTGCCCTACCTCAGCAGCGCGGTCGTCGCCACCGAGGCCCTGCTGGCCTGCGGCGACGAGGAGTTGCTGGGCCGTCTGGCGTCCGGCCGGGCCATCGGCGTCCTCGCCGTGGGACTGCACGCGGCCCCGGGCGCCGGCCATCGCACCGCACGGCTGGAGAACGGCTCGCTGCACGGTGAGCTGACCGGCGTGGCGGACGCCGCCGCGGCCGACGTCCTCCTCGTCCCGGCCGACGACGGCGGGCTGTACGCCGTGCCCGCCGAGGCGGCGGCCGTCACCCCGCAGGTCTCCTTCGACCTGACCCGCCCGGTCGCCACCGTCACGCTCGACGCGGCACCCGGCCGCCGGGTCGGCGACGCGGAACCGGCCGTACGGCGGGCCCTGCGGGCCGGCGCCGGACTGCTCGCCTCCGAACAACTGGGCGTGGCCGACTGGGCGCTGACCGAGACCGTGCGGTACCTGAAGGAACGCAAGCAGTTCAACCGGCCGGTCGGCGGTTTCCAGGCGCTCAAGCACCGGCTCGCCCAGCTCTGGCTCGAGGTCGTCAGCCTGCGGGCCGCCGCCCGCGCCGCCGCCGACGCCCTCGCGACCGGCGCGGACACCGACGTCACGGTGGCCGTCGCGCAGGCCTACGCCGGCCCGGTCGCCGTGCGCGCCACCGAGGAGGCGGTGCAACTGCACGGCGGCATCGGGATGACCTGGGAACACCCCGCGCACCTGCACCTCAAGCGGGCCAAGGCCGACTCGATCGCCTACGGCACCGCGGGCGCCCACCGGGAGGCGCTGGCCGCACTGGTCGACCTCCAGGCGCCCTGACACACCGCGTGTGAAGCCCGCCCCACCCGGGGCGGGCTTCTTCGTGCGCGTGCTGACATCACACGATCGGAGGACACGTCAGCCACCCGGACAAACCCTCCGCTACGCCACACTTACGGCCGAACGCCGTTCAAGGGGGCGTGGCGGAGGAGGTTGACGATGGCCATTTCCATCTCTGTGGTGCTGCTGCTCCTGATCCTGGCGGTGGTGTTCATCCGCAACGGCGCGCTGAAGATGTCGCACGCCCTGGTCTGCATGCTGCTCGGGTTCTACCTGGCCAGCACCAGCATGGCGCCCACCATCCACAGCGGGCTCACCGCGACGGCCGACCTGGTGAGCAGCCTGCGGCCGTGAGCCGCGAGGTCAGCCGGAGAAGACCCCGATGCCGTTGGGCACCGGGCGTTCGGCGCCGCCGCTCGGGTGGTTGCGGACCGTCACCCCGCTCGCGCCCGCGTCGCGGGTGACCATCTCGCTCGACCCGCCGCCGTCGAGGTTGAACGCGTCGGAGGCGCCCAGGCCGCGCATGGTGGCCGCCTCCTCGGCGATCGTCAGGCCGCTGCGGGAGTCGTCGGCGCCGTCGAGCGCGAGCAGCAGCAGCTGACGGCCGCCGCCCTTGAGACCCGCGACGGTGCGTACGGCGGAGGCGGTGTGGTCGAGTCCGGACAGCGGTGTGCCGTGGCGGAGCACCGGGTAGCCGCCGACCGCGAACGCGTAGGGGACCTTGGCGGTGGCCGCCACCAGTCCGTGGGTGACGGTCACCGCGTCGCCCGGGGCCAGCTCGCGCAGCTCCCGCGCCCCCTGTTCGCGGCCCACCAGGACGGTGGTGCCCGAGGGGATCGGACCGCCGCCCGGGGCGCCGCCGCCGACCACCCGGCCGTGACGCACCTTCACCTCGTAGGTGTCAGTGCCGCAGCCCGCCGCCCGGTCGGTGTCCGTGCCGCAGATGGCGCGCACCCGGGAGGCGCCGCCCCACCGGGAGGTGAAGGCGCCCACGGAGTTCTGCGGCAGCGCGTACTGGTTGAGGCCGCCCAGCGGGAGCTTCCCCCGCCGTGTGGTCACGGAGCCGGTGAGGGAGAGGCGGTCCATCCGCGCCCGCCGGTCGGTGCCCACGCCCAGCACCTCCCGCGTGCTGGTCCCGGGCGGCAGCGCCGGCCCGAACCGCTGGCCCTCGGGCACCGCCGCCTTGAGCACCTGACCGCCCGCGACCGCCGGCCCGACGGTCGCCCCGGTGGCCTCGACGCCCGGGTGCTGGGTCTCGGTGATGTCGAAGAAGTCGCCGTTGACACCCGCGACCGCGCCGGCCGTGTCGGCCAGCCGGGACACGGTCGCCCGGGCCGCCACCGCCCCGGGATACAGCAGGTCGGTCCGGACGTGCGGATCGGCCAGGTCGACGGTGAGCAGATGGGCGTGGGTCCGCCCGGCCGCCGCCGTGATGTCGAACTCCCGGTACGTGACCCCGGGAGCGATCCGCCTGCCGGGTCCGCCGGCCGGCACGGCACCGGCCGGCGCCGCCCCGGCCAGGGCCGCGCCGGCCAGTACGCCGAACGCCGTGAGAACCGTGAGAACCGATCTGCCCGCCGCCGCCCGCCGCCCGTCCCGATTCATCGCGCCCCCTGATGCCTCGTCAACTGCCGTCAGTGCTCGGGGGAAGTGCACCAGACGACGGTGACGTGCGGGGCGGCTAGGCGTCGACTACGCGAGAACGGGTGAGAAAACGCACCCCCTCGGGTGCCTCCAGTGAGAAACCGCTGCCTCGTCCGGGTACGACGTCCACGATCAGCCGGGTGTGGCTCCAGGCCTCGTACTGGCTCCGCGACATCCAGAAGGTCACGGGCTCCTCGACGCCGTCCACCGCCAGCTCGGCCAGCAGCACGTCCGAACCGCCGGTGCGGAACTCGCCGTCGGGGTAGCACATGGGCGCGCTGCCGTCGCAGCAGCCGCCGGACTGATGGAACATCAGCGGTCCGTGTTCCGCTCGCAGCCGGCGTACCAACTCCGCTGCCTGTGGGGTGAGTTCGACGCGGGGCAGTTCCTCTTGCATGGTCACCGTCCTGGAGAGCCGGGGGCGTCGGACCCGGCCCAGTCTCACGGCCGGCCGCAACGGCGTCCAGGGGGCGGTGGCGTTCCTCAGCGGTCGGGGGCGCCCTCCGGCGTGCCGCTCGTCCCGCCCAGGACGGTGGCCGGCGTGAGGTTCCAGCGTCCGGCCCGGCCGGTGAACCCGGCGGCGGTCAGGGGCGGTACGTCGATCCGCCAGAAGGCGGCCTCCGGAGCGCCGAGCACCCGCACGGTCACGGCGCGCACGACCTCCGGCTCGACCACCGCCACCGTGCGGCCGGCGGACCGGGCGGCCTCCTCCAGCCAGCCCCCGACCCGGGCGCACAGCAGGCGCACCGACTCGCCGCCGTGCGGGCTCGCCGCCGGGTCGGCCAGCCACCGGGCCAGCGCCTCCGGCTCCGCGGCGCCGACCTCCTCCAGTGTCCGCCCCCGCCAGCGGCCCATGCCGAGCCCGGCCAGGGCGGGTTCGGCACGTGCGTCGAGACCCAGCGCGGCCGCCGTCTCCCGGCAGCGGGCCGTGGGGGAGACGAGGGCCACGGCGGCGGGCCGCAGTCCGTCCGCGGCCGACCGGGCGCGCGCGGCGCCCGCCGCGTCGAGTGAGCATCCGTCGTCGAAGCGGGCCTCCCGCAGGGCCGGGTTCATCGCCGGTGAGATCAACATCACTCGGGTCGTCATGAGGTCGCCTGCATGGTCAACGGCCCTTTCGGCACAGGGGTTCCACAGCGTACGGCGGCCGCGGGGCGCACCGCCCCGCACCCGTGCGCCCTTGGCCGCACCCGCGCTTCGCGGTACCTTCTCGGCGATATCGACGACGGAATGCGGAAGCCGGTGGGAATCCGGCACGGTCGCGCCACTGTAAGCCCCGTTCACACCATTCCTGGTGCGGACCGGGCAAGTCAGACCCGCCCGTCGTCCCGTGCACCACCGAGCAGGGACGCGAGTTCCCCAGGAGGTCCTGCCATGGCGCAGTCCGCCGTTCAGCCCAGCACCAACCCCACCGCCCTCCCCGCCAAGCTGCCGATCGGCGCCATCGCCCCCTGGGCGGTCTTCTTCGGCGTCCTGATGCTGGTCCTGCTGTACTTCGTCGGCGCCGAACAGGGCGCGACCTCCGTGATGTCCGGCGAGAACGTGCACGAGTGGGTGCACGACGCCCGGCATCTGCTCGGCTTCCCCTGCCACTGACCGGGGCGAGGAAGCGCACGAGCTCATGAACTCGGCAACTGTCCGGAACCTGTTGGTGCGTGGCATGCTCGCGGGACTCGCCGCGGGCCTGCTCGCCCTCGTCGTCGCCTACTTCCTCGGTGAGCCGCGTGTCGACTCGGCCATCGCCTACGAAGAGGCGCACTCCCACGAACACGGCGTGGAGGCGGTCTCCCGCACGATGCAGTCGACCGCCGGCCTGTCCACCGGCGTCCTCCTCTACGGCATCGCGTTCGGCGGCATCGCCGCCCTCGCCTACTGCTTCGCGCTGGGGCGCATCGGCCGCTTCGGGCCGCGCGCGAGCGCGCTGCTCCTGGCGGCCGCCGGCCTCGTCGCCGTCTACGTCGTGCCGTTCCTGAAGTATCCGGCCAACCCGCCGTCCGTCGGTGACCCCGACACGATCGGTAAGCGCACGACGCTGTACTTCCTGATGATGGTCCTGAGCGTGCTGCTGGCGGTCGCCACGGTGATCCTCGGCAAGCGGCTGGCCCCCCGCCTGGGCAACTGGAACGCGACCGTGGCCGCGGGCGCGTTCTTCCTGCTGGCCGCCGGGCTCGCCTACGCGTTCCTGCCGGCCGTCGACGAGGTCCCCAAGGACTTCTCCCCGAGCCTGCTGTGGCGGTTCCGCCTGGCGGCACTGGCCGTCCAGGCGACCCTGTGGACCGCGTTCGGGCTGGTCTTCGGCGTCCTCGCGGAACGTGTGCTCACCGCCGAGCGCACGGCCGGTGAGCGGCAGGACGCCGGTCCGCGCGCCCCGGCCGCGCACCACTGAGGCACCCGGCACTCCGGCGTGAGGCACCGGCCCGCTCGCGGGCCGGTGCCTCACGCGTCGTGGCGGACTCCGCGGCCGGCGTCAGAGGCGGTCCGCGGGGCCCGGTTCAGAAGGCGTACCGGATGCGCAGCCAGGGAGCGTGCGCCGCGACGAGCCCGCGCAGGTCGTCCAGGGCCCTCGCTTTGACCAGGTGGTCGTAGCGCACGTTCAGCGCCCCGTTCTCGGAGCGTTTGCCCTGCTGGATGCCGGGCTGCCAGAGCACGTCCTCGGCGCGCGGATGCCAGCCGAGGTTGACCTCGTGCAGTTCCCGGTTGTGGGTCAGCGTGATCACCTCGGCGGCCGCCTGCCGCTTGACCCGGGCCGGGAGCACGTCGTCGAGCTGCCGGAGCAGTTCGGCCCAGGCCTCCTGCCACCCGGGGCGCAGCACCACGGGGGAGAGGTTGAAGTGCACCTCGTACCCCGCGTCCAGGAAGTCGGCCGCGGCGGCGACGCGCTCGGCCACCGGTGACGTCCGGATGTCCAGCAGCCGGGAGTCCTCGCCCGGCATGACCGAGAACCGGACGCGGGTGCGGCCCCGCGGATCCAGTGCCAGCAGATCCGGGTTCACGAACTTGGTGGCGAAGGACGCCTTGGCGGTGGGCCACTGCCGGAAGGCGTGCACGAGATCGGCGGTGTTGTCGCAGATCAGCGCGTCCACCGAGCAGTCGCCGTTCTCGCCGATGTCGTAGACCCAGGCCCGTTCGTCGCACTGGTTGGGTTCCCGCTTGGGCCCCTGCCGCGCGATGTGGCGGCCCAGGTGGCCGATGATCCGCTCGATGTTGGTGAAGACGGTGACGGGGTTGGCGTACCCCTTGCGGCGCGGCACGTAGCAGTACACGCAGGCCATCGCGCAGCCGTTGGACGGGCCGGGGGCGATCCAGTCGGCGGACCGGCCGTTGGGCCGCGTGGTGAGCGTCTTGCGTTCGCCCAGCACCAGCGTCTCGCCCTTCACCCGCACCCAGCGCCCGACGTTCCCCTCGTCGCCGTGCAGCTCGGGAATGCGCCAGTGGGAGTCCACCTCGACGACACGCGCGGCGGGGTGGCGGGCGAGGATCTGGCGGCCGCGGGGCGAGGCGGCGGCAGCGGGCTCGGCGTAGATCGTCCGCACGGGAAGCAGCCGCCGGGCGGCGTCGGAGTCACGGAACAGCGGGCCTGCGGCCTGCGTCCGTCGCGGCTCGTCCCCCAAGGACGCGACGCCGGGCAGGGCGTCGAGCCCGAACAGCGCGCCGTCGTCCGGCGCGGCGGAGGAGTCCCTCATGTGTGGTTGGCCGGGTTTCCTGACTGACGTCGCATACGGCCCACTGTACGCAGGCGTGACACGCCGGTGTGAAGGCCGTCAGCGGTTGAGCCGGACGATGGAGGCGTTGAGGGCGGCCGCGAAGGCGCACCAGGCGGCGTAGGGCAGCAGGGCTCCGGCCGCGGCCCGGTCGGTGCGGGCGATCTGCCGGATGAGCTGCGCGTTGCCGATGTTCAGCAGCACATTGCCGGCGAGCGCCGCCTTCGGGGCGCGGTGGGCGAAGAACAGCCGGCTCCATGCCGCGTTCAGTGCCAGGTTCGCCGCCAGGTCGCGAACGATCCCGGCCCGCCGGCGCCGGTCCGGGGTGCGCCCGAGGGCGTGGCCCGCCGCGCAGGCGATCGACGCGTACAGCGGGGTCCACACCACGCCGAACGCCCACGGCGGTGGCTGCCAGGACGGCTTGCGCAGCGAGGCGTACCAGGTGCTGTCCGGATCGGTCGCCGCGGCGCCCACGGCGGCGGTGACGGCCACCGCCGCCGTGGCCGCGCCGTACCGCTGCCAGGGACCGGGCCGCCGGGTGCCTCCGCGTTCGCTGATCACCTTCATGTCCTCACGTCTTCCCGGGCCTCGCCCGATGTCACCGGTCAGGGTCAGTCACCGCGCAGCAGCTCCGCCAGGATGTCGTCCCACCGCAGGAGGGAGCTCTCGGTGCCCGCGGGCACCGCCTCGAACGTCTCGGCCAGCCAGCCCTCGAACGGGTCCGCCGGTATGTACAGCACGGCGGCCCCGCCCGCGCCGCGCAGCACGATCCGCAGGGTGGTGGACCCGTGGCAGCGGCAGGGCGGCCAGACGCGCACGGATCCCTCGCCGGACGGAACGCGCAGGCCGGCGTGGAGCAGATCGCGTGAGAACAGCCAGGGCGCGACGTTCTCGGGGCCGTCGCGGAAGTCCATGCGCACGGCGAACGGATCGGCCGGGTCGTAGCTGAAGCGGACCTCGAGCCGGAGGGCTTCCGCTTCGCTGAGGACCAGGTGGATGTCCAGGTCCGTGTGGAGACGCTTGGCGGAGTGCATGACACCTCCCGGATGAGGTGGGTCGTGGGCTCTGCCCTGTGCGAAGCCCCGCACTCCACACTTCCGGGCGGGGGCCGGGGGTGGATGCGGGCGGCCCGCGGCGATCGCGGGGCGCACGGGGATTCCGTCCCCACCGGGGTGCAACCGTTTCGCACGCGCCGCCGGAAGAGTCGGCGACGTGGGTGGGAGGGCGGTCGGGCCCGCTCCACCCCTGGGGGGCCTGGCACGCATCGGAAAGGATGTGTCATGAGGCTTCGCGACGAATGGCCGGTGGACCACGGGCTGGCGACGGTCTACCGGTACGGCGCCGGACTCTGCGGTGGTGTCCTGCTGCTGTTCGGCTGTCTCGGCTTCGCCGACGAACTCAGCCCCTTCGGCACGGACGGCACCCGCATCGCCGGTATGTCGACGAACGGAGTGCTGAGTCTGATCTCGGTGCTCTTCGGGCTGCTCCTGATCGGCGGCGCCGTGGTCGGCGGCAACTTCGCCTCCACGCTCAACATGGCCGTGGGGACGCTGTTCCTCGTCAGTGGATTCGTCCACATCTTCGTCCTCGACCGGAGCGCCAACGTCCTCGACTTCGGCATGACGAACGTCATCTTCACCTTCGTCATGGGCCTGCTCATCCTCACCTTCGGGATGTACGGCCGGGTCACGGGCGGCCTCCCGCACGACAACCCGTACTGGCGCCGACGCCACCCGAGGGAGGCGGCGAGGGAGTCCCTGGCCGCCCGGCGCCGGGAGCGGGCCCGCGCCGTCCTGGCCCCGGCACCCGACGCCTCGTCCCGGTTCCCGGCCACCCGGCCGCACGGCTGAACCCGCGTCCCGCCACGACGACGTACGGCACGACAGGCCGGCACGACAGATGCCGGGCTCGACGGTTTCCCGGCACGACAGGGGCGGCACCGCCACTCGCGGTGCCACCCCGCACGACGGGAGCCCTGCCCCGACGGTTCACAGATCGATCATCCGCACCACGAAGAACGCGGCGACCAGCAGGCAGCCGATCACGATCAGGGCCATCCAGACACCCGGATGCTCCCAGATGCCGCCGTCCGGCCGCTCGGGGTGCGCTTCCGCCGTCGATCCCTCGACGGGCGGAGTCTCTCCGGGAGGGCGCAGGGGATCGGTCATCGTCTCCACCTCCAGGGTTCGGGCGGGGGAGCCACTCGCCGGGGCCGTGCGCGCACCTCGGCGAACCGGCTCCCCTCGAACTCTTCCGAGCCGGCCGGACCACCGGATGCGGCGGGCGCGCCCCGACCGGGACGCACGGCGCGGTGCCCGGCGCACGACCGCGTTCGATCTTCGGAGGCACGACATGGACATGGAACTGGCCGGTTCACGCGTACTCGTCGCCGGAGCCACCGGGGAGATCGGTTCGGGCCTCGCCCGTGACCTGCACCTGCGGGAAGTGTCTGTCGCGGTCCGACGCGATCCGCACGGTGACGGAGGCGCTGGCCCACGCGGACGGCGTCGTCAGGCACGCGGCGGAGGCACCGGCCGCCGGGGCGGACGGGGCCGGCCGGTGACGCGGGAGCACGCCGCGGGAGCGCCCTCCGGGCCTCGGCCCCTACGCCGCCCCCCTCCCACTCATCCGCCGCCCCCCGCCCGGGCCGCCGCCCAGCGCAGGGCGGCGAGCCGGCCCCGTCCGGGCACGGTCCACAACGCGTGCCCGCGCAGGCCCCAGCGCCGCAGCAGCGTGTTGGCGGCCAGGAAGCCGCTGGTGGCGGCCCGTTCCATCAGGGCCACCGGCAGACCGGTGCGGACCGTGTCGCCCGCGACGACCAGACCCGGCGTCGGCGTCGTGACCGTGGGCCGGTCCACGTGGCCACCCACCGGGAACAGGGGGCAGTCGGCCCGCCACTCGTGACGTGCGTCCACCACCCGGGCCCGGGCCGTCTCCGGGTAGAGACGGTGCAGTTCGCCGAGCAACTCCTTCTCCGTGGTCTCCCGGCCGGCGTCCTCGGGCACGGCGTAGGCGTGCAGTTCGACGACCGAGCCGCCGGTGCGGGCCGCCCACCGGGCCGCCTCGCCCTCCCAGCCGCTGAGCACACTGACGTTGTCCAGGGCCCCGAAGCCGCTCGTGCCGAGGAAGCCGGGCCGGTCCGCGCGCACGGGCCGGTCCAGCCACAGCCGGGACACCAGGAAGGGCGGGGCGGTGCGCAGCCGCGCCACGCGCTCGCGCCATCCGGCGTCCCCGAGACCGTCGCAGCGGCCCACCAGGGAGCGCAGGCCCGCCGGATCCAGGGCGAGCACCACGGCGTCGTACGGCTCCTCGCCACCCGTGGCGGTCACGGCGAAGCCGCCCGACGGCGGGACGGAGACGCCCTCCACCGCGGTGCTCGTGCGCACCCGCGCGCCAAGCCGCTCCAGACGCGCGGCGATCGGGTCCCACAGCGCCTGCGGGAAGGGTTCCCGGGGCACGTCGAACAGCAGGCCCTCGGCCGAACCGAGGAAGTAGATGTGGAACATCAGCGCCATCTCCGCCGCCGACAGCTTCCGGGGATCGGCGAAGAAGCTGCGGGAGAACACCTCGAAGGCCAGGTGCCGCGCCGCCGGCGGGAACCGGATGTCCTCCAGGAAGTCGTGGGCGCTGACATGGTCGAGCCGTTCGTACACCTCGGGCACCCGCACGTCGAGCAGCGGCAGGGCCGCGCGCGGGCGCATCCGGGCCAGGTCACGCACCGAGAACGACTCGCTCAGCGCCACGAAGCCGAGCGCGCTCAGCGGCGGGGTGCGCGGCACGTGCCGGAAGCTGTCCCGCGGGCCGCCGCCGTGCCGCAGCGGGTAGTCGGGCAGGCCGGTCAGACGGGTCAGGGCCGGATCGGTCCGGCGCAGCAGCGCGCGCAGGTTGTAGTACTGCCGGAAGAACGCGTGGAAACCCCGGCTCATCGTCACCGTCGTACCGTCGGCCAGCCGCGTGGACCATCCCGCCAGCCGGCCGCCGAGCTGCGCGTCGCGTTCGTACACGGTGACCCGCACCCCGCGCTCGGCCAGCGCGGTGGCCGCCGTCAGCCCGGCGATGCCGCCGCCCACGACCGCCACCCGCGGCGCGGTGGCCTCCTCGGCACTACTGGCGCCGGGCGGTGCGGGCAGCAGCCGGGCCAGCCGGTCCCGGCCGGGACGGGGGCTGCGGACGCCGGACACGGCGGTACGGCGTGGCCCGGTCATCGCCCCGCCTCCCCGCCGCCGTCGAACGGGCGGCGGGCGACGACGGTGTGGGTGATGCCGGTCTGCCAGCCGGGCAGCGGCAGTACCCGCACCCGTTCGAACCCCGCCCGCTCCACCCGCCGCGCGAGCTGCCCTGCGGTGTCGAAGGAGACGACACTGCGCCACAGATGCCGGTAGAGCGGGCCGTCGCCGAGCAGCGTGGCGACCGGCAGGACGACCCCGCCGCACACCGCGTTCCACACCGCGCGGTGCGCCGCCCGCCCGCTCAGCGCGTACTCGTGCACCGCCAGCCGGCCGCCCGGCGCCAGCAGCCGGTACGCGTGGGCGAGCACCGCGTCCGGGTCGGCGGTGTTGCGCAGCAGGTACGCGGCGAAGACCGCGTCGAACGGGCCGCGCACCCCGGCCGCCGCCAACCGCTCCACCGGCGCCTGCACGAAGCACACCGGCCTCGGCCAGGGGCGCCGGGCCGCCCGCCGCAGCATCCCGGCCGACGCGTCGACGGCGGTGATGTCCGCGCCGGGCAGTGCGGCGGCCAGAGCCGCGGTCGAGGCACCGGTGCCGCAGCCGAGGTCCAGCACTCTCGGGCCGGGAACACCGCCGGGAAGGCCGAGGCGCCGGGCGGAGCGGCGCAGGTGGGCGTGGTAACCGGGATTCGCCGCCACGAGCGTGTCGTAGCTCCGGGCGGCGTGGTCGAACGCGGTCGCCAGCTCGGCGTCGCGCAGCAGGGGCATGCCATCTCCGTGAGAGGTCGTCGGGTCCGGGGTCGTCGGGTACGAGGGCGGGTGCGGGCCCGTACGGCCACGGGGGCCGGGACGGGCTCGTTCGGTCACGGGGGCCGGGACAGGCTCGTTCGGTCGATGGGGCGGCGGATGAGGCGGTGACGAGGGGTCAGGTGGCCGGAGTACTCCGGCGCGGGGCGAACGGCAGGGCGAGGGCCGAGCCGAGCATCGCGGGTACGGGCACGTGCAGCCCGATGGACAGGTCCTCCGCGAGTCCGGTGCGCCCGTCCAGGAAACGCAGCAGGCGGGGCGCGGGTACCCGGGTGAACAGGCGGGTGAAGAAGGCCGGACCGTCCACCCGGCCGTGGTCGAGGGCGTGCAGCAGCACCGCGTCCATGAGCCGGGAGCGGGCCGAGTGGGCGCGCGGCGGAACGGGCCGGCGCCCGGCGTGCAGGGCGGCGGCCACCGCGCCGGTCTGGCGCTGCACGGCGCTGAAGGTGTAGCCGGTCGCGGGACGGGTGGCCCCGGCCGCGGCCCCGATGCGGAACACGGACGCGGCGGTCCGCCGGGGGAAGTCCGCGTCCGTCATCGGGATCACCCCCTGTTCGCAGTCCAGCACCTCGTGGTCGCCCGCGCCCAGGACACCGGTGACGTAGTGCCGCAGCGCGCGGTCGTACGCGTCCCGGCCGAGCGGGCTGCGGGAGAACTCGGTGTACTCCACCAGCGCCTCCCGGGGCCCGGTCGGCAGCACGTACCCGAAGGACAGGCCGTGCGCGGGCTGCGGGGTGCGGAAGTCCATCAGCTCCACGACGCCGGGATCGAACACCGGGCGGCGGCTGCGCACGAACCAGCCGCGGAAGTGCTGCAGCAGCGTCGTGCGGGCCGGTGGCAGCCGTTCGGGCGGCCGTGAGTCGAACACCCAGCGGGCGCGCACCGTCACCGGGGCGCCGTCGGCCCGGCGGGCGTGCACCACCGCGCCGCCGGGCGCGGACTCGACCCGCTCGGCGACCGCCTCCACGGTCGTCACCCACGGACTCCGCGCGAGCACTTGACCGGCCAGGTCCTCCAGCGCGTCGGAGCGCAGCATCTTGTAGCGCAGCGGCTCGATGGCCGCGTCCACCGTCCGTCCGTCGCCGGAACGCACCCGCAGCCGCCGCCAGGAGGCCGTCAGCGCGTCGTCGTACGGCCCCGCGCCCGCCTCCCAGAAGCACCAGGTGCGCCGTGCCGCGCGGAACGGTCCCGGCGGTGCCGCCAGCAGCACCGCCGTCACCCGGCGTCCGTCCGCGGGTGGGCGGGCCAGCCGCAGCGCCAGCGACAGCCCGGCGGCCCCGGCGCCCACGACGGCGACGTCCGACTCCACCTGCACGGCGGCTCCCTCCACGGCGGCTCCCTCTGCGGACCGGCGGATCCGGCCAGTCTTCCCGCGCACCGGCGCCGGCGGATGCAGCGGGGAGCGTGTCGTGCGGGTGGGTACCCAGGGCGCCGGCATGTCCACCGAATGGCGCATCCGGCGGGGCCACCCGCGCGGAATGTGTCACGACGACGCACCGGTCGCGACGGTGCCGGCACCGGGCGCGACCGGTGCGGCACAACGACAGCGCGACTCGGCCGGCTCACCGACAGGTGGTCCGGCTCACCCGACCGGCGAGAGGATCCGCGATGCGTTCCACCCAGGCGCTCGGCCGTCTCACGGCAGACCCGCCGCGCAGGCCGCCCGCCGTGGCCGGCCCCCATGACACCGGGGAACCGGCCGCCCCCGGCCGCGCCCGAGCCGTCGACGAGGACGTACCGGGCGCGGTCGGCCGGGAACTGCGCGAACTGCTCGCCGACCGTCTCGCGGGCTGCCACGGGCTCGACCCGGTGTTCGCGCGGGACGTCGCCGAGCGGACCGCCCGCTTCACCCGGCGCGGCGGCCGCCGTGTCCGCCCCCGGCTCCTGTGGTGGTCGCTGCGCGCCTGCGGCGGCGGGGACCCGGCCCAGGTGCGCGTGGCACTGCGGACGGCGGCGGCGCTGGAACTGCTCCAGACCTGCGCCCTGGTCCACGACGACCTGATGGACCAGGCGCCCACCCGCCGCGGCGCGCCGGCGCTGCACGCCGATGTGGCCGCGCAGTACGCCGGTGCCACGGCGGACCCCGCCGCCCAGCGGCTCGGCGAGTCCACCGCCGTGCTCGCCGGTGACCTCGCCCTGGCCTGGGCGGACGACGCCCTGTCCGGACTGCTGCTGGACCCCGGGCTGCCGCGCGACACCGCGCACCGGCTGCACGAGGTGTGGCGGGTGCTGCGCACGGAGATGGTGGCGGGCCAGTACCTCGACGTGCGCAGCCAGGCCGTGTCCTCCGGCACCCCGGCCCGGTCGATCCGGGCCGCGTGCCTCAAGAGCGCTCTGTACACCGTGGAACGGCCCCTGCAACTGGGCGCGGTACTCGCCGGAGCCGACGACCTCACCACCAGGACCCTGCGCCGCGCGGGACGCTGCGCGGGCCTCGCCTTCCAGTTGCGCGACGACCTCGACGACCTCTTCGCCGACTCCCGGGTCACCGGCAAGCCGTCCGGGGGCGACGTGCGCGAGGGCACCCCGACCTATCCGCTGGCCGTGGCCCGGGCCACGGCCACCGCCACCGGCGACCAGCACGCGCTCGGGGTGCTCGAGCACGCGACGGGCCGCGCCGACCTCACCGAGGGCGAACTGGCCGGAGTACGCGAGGTCCTCGTCGCCACCGGAGCCCGCGACCACGTCGAGGCGCGGATCGCCCGGCTCGTCCGGCGCGGCCTGCGCCACCTCGGCGAAGCCTCCCTCGAACCAGGCGCGGCCGCCCGATTGCGGGGCCTGCTGGCGGAGATCACCGGTACGGCCGGCCAGGTGCCCGAACCGGCCGCGGCTCCGCGCGCCGCCGCCCTGGCCGCCGCCGGAACGGAGGCGGGCCGGTGACCCGGAGGACCATCACCGGACCCACCGATCACGTGGTCGTGGTCGGCGCCGGACTGGCCGGCCTGTCCGCGGCCCTGCACCTGCTCGGCGCCGGCCGCCGCGTCACCGTCGTCGAACGCGACCACCAGCCCGGCGGGCGCGCCGGCCGGATGGAGCTCGGCGGCTATCTGATCGACACCGGACCCACCGTGCTCACCATGCCGGAGATCGCCGACGAGGCGTTCGCCGCGGTCGGCACCTCACTGCGCGACCGTGTCGACCTGATCGAGCTCCACCCGGCCTACCGGGCGCGCTTCGCCGACGGCAGCACCCTCGACGTGCACACCGACGCCGAGGCGATGGAGGCGGAGGTCGAGCGGTTCGCCGGCGGCGCCGAAGCGGCGGGCTACCGCCGGCTGCGCCACTGGCTGGGACAGCTCTACCAGGCCGAGCGGGGCCGCTTCCTCGACGCCGACTTCGACTCACCGCTGCACCTGCTCACCCCCGACCTGGTCCGGCTCGCCGCGCTCGGCGGCTTCGGCCGCTGGGAGGCGCAGGTCGCCCGTCATGTGCGCGACGAGAGGCTGCGCCGCGTCTTCTCCTTCCAGGCCCTGTACGCCGGTGTCCCGCCCGAGCGGGCGATGGCCGCCTACGCGGTGATCGCCTACATGGACACCGTGGCCGGGGTGTACTTCCCGCGCGGCGGCATGCACGCCCTGCCCCAAGCCATGGCCGGCGCGGCGGCCGAGGCCGGGGCGCGGTTCCACTACGGGCAGCGGGTGACCCGCCTGGAACGCTCCGGTGAGCGCGTCACCGCCGTGGTGACCGACGACCAGCGCATCCCCTGCGACGCCGTGGTCCTCACCCCCGACCTGCAGGTGACCTACCGTCTGCTGGGCCGCTCCCCGCGCCGCCCCGTGCGGCTCAGGCACGCCCCGTCGGCGGTGATCCTGCACGCCGGCTGCGACCGCACCTGGCCCGAACTGGCCCACCACACCCTGTCCTTCGGCCGGGCCTGGCGGCGCACCTTCCGTGAACTCACGCACACCGGCGAGCTGATGAGCGATCCCTCCCTGCTGATCACCCGGCCCACCGCGACCGACCCAGGACTGGCCCCGCCGGGCCGCCATCTGCACTACGTCCTCGCCCCGTGCCCCAACACCGACATCGGGCCGGACGGCGCCGACTGGCCCGACCTCGGCGCGCGCTACCGCGACGGCCTGCTGCGCGAACTCGACCGCCGCGGCCTCGCGGGCATCGCGTCCGCCATCGAGGAGGAGTGCCTGGTGACCCCCGCCGACTGGAGCGCGCAGGGACATGCCGCCGGCACGCCGTTCTCCGCCGCGCACACCTTCGCCCAGACCGGCCCCTTCCGCCCGCGCAACCTGGTGCGCGGCACCGCCAACGCCGTCCTCGCCGGCTGCGGCACCACCCCCGGCGTGGGCGTCCCGCCCGTGCTGCTGTCCGGGAAGCTGGCCGCGGCCCGCGTCACCGGCGGCACCCGCCCGCGCACCACCTCCCGCCGGGCCGCCCGGCCGACCGCCGAAGGAGTACGGCCATGACCACCCGCGAGCTGGACGCCGCTCGCATCACCGACCCGGGCCTGCGCGCCGCCTACACCCACTGCCGGGACCTGAACGCCCGGCACGGCCGCACCTACTTCCTCGCCACCCGCCTGCTGCCCCCCGACCGGCGTCCCGCGGTGCACGCCCTGTACGGCTTCGCCCGCCGGGCCGACGACATCGTCGACTCGCTCGAGGACGGCCCCGGCGCCCCCACCGGCGACGAGGCGGCCCGGCGGGCCGCCGCCCTGGACCGCCTCGGCGAGGACCTGACCCGGGGCCTGGCGGGCGGGCGGGGCGCCGAGCCGGTGGTCACCGCCCTCGCCGACACCAGCGGCCGCTACGCCATCGACCGGAGCCACTTCACCGACTTCCTGGCATCCATGCGCAGCGACCTGACGGTCACCGAGTACGCCGACTACGCGGCGCTGCGCGGCTACATGCACGGCTCGGCGGCGGTGATCGGCCTGCAGATGCTGCCCGTCCTCGGCACCGTCGTGCCGCGCGAGGAGGCCGCCCCGTACGCGGCCGAACTGGGCGTCGCCTTCCAGCTCACGAACTTCCTGCGGGACGTCGGCGAGGACCTCGACCGCGGCCGCGTCTACCTCCCCCAGGACCTGCTCGGCGCCCACGGCGTCGACCGTGTACTGCTGCGCCGCTGCCGGGACGAGGGCCGCGCCGACCGCCGGGTCACCGCGGCCCTGCGCGCCTTCGCCGACCTCACCCGCGCCGCCTACCGGCGCGCCGCGCCCGGCGTACCGATGCTCGACCCCGTCGCCCGGCCCTGCATCCGTACGGCGTTCGTGCTCTACGGCGGCATCCTGGACGCCGTCGCCGACGACGGCTGGGCGGTGCTGAACCGCCGCGCGGCGGTTCCCCGCAGGCGCCGCGCCCTGGTCGCAGCGGACGGCCTGCTGCGGGTGGCGGCGGCGCGTCTGACCGCCCGCCGCCGGTCCGGCCGCGCCCCGTACCCGTCCTTGACCTGCGAGGAGGCCGCATGACGCACGGTCGTCCGTCGCGTCGCCACGGTCCGCGTCGTCGTCAGCGTGGCGGGGCGGCCGGCTGTCGCGCTGTGGTGCCGCGTGGGTGCCGGGCGCCGGTCGCCGCTGATGGCCTGCCGCGGGGGGCGGTGGGCGGCCTGGGCGCCCGCCGTGGTTCCGCCCGTGCCCTGTATTCGTCCGCACCCTGCGAGGAGGCCGCATGACGCCCGATCGTCCGTTCCGCCGGGCCCGGCTGCCCCTGCGCCTGCGCCGTGATCCCGTCGCGTGGGAACGCCAGCGGCCGACATGGCGCGAGGCCCGGCCCGCGCTCATCGCCGAGGCGCTCAAGCGGGCGCAGCAGCGGCCCAGCGGCAACTGGTACGTCGTCGGGGCCTCCCGCGACCTGCCGCGGGACCGCCCGCTGGCCGGGACCGTCGCCGGCCAGGAGGTGGTGCTCTGGCGCGACGGGCGGGGCCGCCTGGTCGCCGGCCCCGGCATCTGCCCGCACCTGGGCGCGCCGCTGCGCGACAGCCCGGTGCGGTGCGGCACCCTGGTCTGCCACTGGCACGGACTCGCCCTGGACGGCGGGCCGTTCGGCGGCTGGGAGCCGTGGCCCGCGTACGACGACGGGGTACTGCTGTGGGCGCGGCTGGACGGCGTCGGCGGCGAGGAACCCACCAGCAGGCCGCCGGTACCGGACCGGCCCCCCGTGGCCGGCGCGCTGACCGCCGTCTACACCGGGCAGGGCGTCTGCGAGCCGGCCGACGTGGTCGCCAACCGCCTCGACCCCTGGCACGGGGCCTGGTTCCACCCGTACTCCTTCGTCGACCTCACCGTCGTGGACTCCCCGGGCCGGGACGACGGCGAGGACGCGTTCACGGTCGACGTCTCCTTCAAGGTCGCCGGCCGGCTCGTCGTCCCGGTCCGCGCCGTGTTCACGGCCCCCGGACCGCGCACGGTCGTCATGCGGATCACGGGCGGCGAAGGCGAGGGCTCCGTCGTGGAGACCCATGCGACACCGCTCGGCCCGGACGGCCGGGGCAGGCCGCGCACCGCCGTGGTGGAAGCGGTGCTGGCCACCTCCGAACGCCCCGGCTTCGCCGTCGCCCGCCGGACCGCTCCCCTGCTCCGCCCCGTCATGCGCTACGCGGCGGGCCGTCTCTGGCGCGACGACCTGGCCTATGCCGAACGGCGCTGGGAGCTGCGTTCCACCGGGCGATTTCCCGGGTGAAGACCCGTCGACGGCCCGGGATCCGCTGTCCCGCGGCTCCGGATCCGCTCCGTCACGGGGAACGCGTCCCGCGCGTCGCCCTCCCACGGGCTCGGCGTGGCGCCTGCCCCGCCCCGTCGGCGACGCGTGCCCGGCGCGGTGTGTGACGCCCGGCGGCAGCGATACATGGCGGGGAGCGGGCCCGGGGGAGCGGGCCGCCGGCCGAGCGGCGTCATCGGGGCGCGGGGAGGTGTACGCGCAGGCGGGCGGCGAACCGCGCCCGCTCGGCGGCGGGGGCGGACACGGGGACGACCACCCGCGACCGTTCCGCCGCGGTCACGTCGACCCGCGCCCGGGGGAACGAGCAGCGACCTCCGCGCCGTACAGGCCGCTCAGGGTCCGCACCGCGTCCCGCAGACCACCGCACCGCGGGAAGTCGCCGGCCGCTCTGCGGTCCCAGCCCGGCCCCACGGGCAGGACGAGGGCCCGTCGGCGGGCCCCCGCCGAGCCCCACTGCAGACCCGCCACATGCCGGGCCAGCGGCCCCGACGCCGTCGACCGGGTCTGCGCCCAGAGCACGACGGCGACCGGACCGGTGCGCCGGACACAGGCCAGCAGCGCCTCCACCGGTACGGCGGCGCCCAGCATGCGCGTCGGCACGCCCCGCTCGGCCAGCGCCGCTTCCAGCGCCTCCAGCGGCAGCGAGTGCTGCTCGCCGGGCGCGCAGGCCAGCACCACCGGCTCGGTGCCGAGGGCGTCCGCGGGGTGCGGCAGCACCAGCGGCGCACGGCGCAGCGCGGTGGAGATCTGCCAGGAGAGCAGGTGCTCGACCTCCACGTAACGGTCGCCGGACGATTCCCACTTGCGGCCCACCGCCCGCAGCGTCGGCACCATCACCTCCTCCCACGCCGTAGTCAGCCCGTGCTGCCGGACCGTGTCCAGCAGGCGGCTCTCCAGCTCCGGCGCGTCCAGCCGCACCGCGGCCCTGGCCAGCCCCCGGCACTCCTGGCGTACGTCACCGAGCGGGAGCCCGCCGCCGGCGCCGCCACGGCGGATGGCGGTGCCGGGCGGCTGGACCACCGGCAGGTCGCCGGCAGGGCCGGCCGGGGTCGCCGCGGACGGAGCTCCCTCACCGTGCGTGGAGCGGGCCACCCGAGCCGCCTCGGCCGGGGCGACACCCGCCGCCGCCAGCCGGCACATCTCCTCGACCATCGCCACGTCCCGCGGACTCCAGCGCCGATGCCGTCCCTGCGACCGCGAGGCGGGCCCCAGACCGTAACGGCGGTCCCAGGAGCGCAGCGTGGTGGGGGAGACGCCCAGGCGGCGAGCCACCGCGCCCGTGGTCAGCCCGGCCGGCTCCGCCACGTCCACATCACCCATGACCGTCCGCCCCGTCGCTCCGAGGGCCCGTGGGCCCGCTCGCTCCGCTTCCGCCGCTGCTCTCAGGCTACTCGATGCGATATCGATGCGAGTTGTCGAGTCATGGATGCCCGGCGCAGGGTGGATACACGGACAGCGGAGGACGCGGACACGGTGGAAATCCACGGGCCGGGTCGCCGACCGGAGGGGCGCCGCGGGACACCGGCGACGCGCACCGGGCTCACAGGGAGAGACGTGGTCATGAACCGTATCGCGGCTGTATCGGGCTCCGTCGCCACCGCCGGCCCCCGCCCCGTCCACCCGTCGCCGGCCGTCGGGGACGGCCTCACTCCGGCCACGGACGACGCGTCCTGGTCCGAGATCCATAGGCGTTGGGGCGGGCTGGTCCACGGGCTGGCCCAGCAGGCGCTCGGCGACGCGCGGGACGCCGAGGACGTGGCCCAGCAGGTGTTCGCCGACGCCTGGCGCGGCCGGCACGGGTACGACCCGGAGCGCGGGACACCGGCCGCCTGGCTCGTGGGCATCACCCGGCGCAAGGTGGCCGACGCGCTCGCCGCCCGTGCGCGCCGCGCGCGACTCGCCGCGGCGGCCGCCGAACAGCCCCCGGCCCAGGGGCGCGACGACACCGGCGAGCCGGAGGCCGCGCTGGACCGGATGGTCGTCGGCCGGGCCCTGCGGCAGCTCAGCACCCCGCAGCGCCAGGTGCTGCACCTGGCCTACTACGAGGACCTGACCCAGACGCAGATCGCCAGCGTCACCGGCTGGCCGCTCGGCACCGTCAAGAGCCACACCCGCCGCGGCCTCGACCGCCTCCGCCACTGCCTGGAGGACGAGGGCGTCGTGACCGCATGGCGCGCACAAACGATGCAAGTATGAACGACGGCGTCGGGTGACCGCCGATCGAGCTGCCGAAGTGACCGATCGGGCTGCCGAAGCGACCACCGACCGGACGGCAGGAGCGACCGCCGATCGACCTCAGGGCGAGCCGGTCAGCCGGCGACGTGGCGGCCGCCGTCCTGCCGGGCACGGGGCGACAGCGGGCCGGAGGCCGTACGCCGGCCGGGAGCGACCTGCTGTGCGAACGCCTGCATGGCCACATCGCTGTTGGCCGGCAGGACGGCCATAAGCCCTCGGTCCTGAGCCTCCGCGACCGCGGGGGCGGCGACGCTTCCCTCGGGCACGAAGGCGAGACGGACGTGCCCGTCCCCGGAGCCACGCCGGTCCAGCGGCGCGACCGCGCCATGGGTGCCGTCAGGCAGCGTCACCCACAGCTGGAAGTCGTCGTACCGGACGAAGTCCGCGCCCTTGACCGGCCAGGGGTAGTGGTGCTCGCCGGGCACGCTGGGCAGGATGCCCTGGTGGTTGCCGTGGCTCAGCGGCACGCAGGAGTTGAACAGGGAGTCGGTCCACGCCTCGACGGCGTCGGCGTCCTCGATGGGCGTGCGCAGCAGGTCCTCGGCCCGCTCGTAGCCCAGCTCCGCCAGGGCGGGCAGCGTGAGCGGGAAAGCGTCGACCAGTTCGGCGGCGTCCTGCCGGAGCCGGTCCACCTTCGCCGGGTCGGCGCAGAACTGCATGCTCCACTCGATGCCGACCCGCGCGCGGTACATCAGCCAGCCGCGGGCTCCCATGACCCACAGACTGCCGCCGTGGTGCATCTCCCACCGTTCGGAGTTCGCCGGTCCCTCCTTCGCCTCCAGGGGCCGGGGCCCGTAAGGCAGGTCGGCGTCGTCCATGACGTGGAGGATCTTGCGGGCCGTCGCTTTGGCGGCCCGGAAGTGTGACGATTCAAAGCGCTTCGGATGCTCGACGAGGCGGATCTTCCACGGATGGTTCTCCGATTCGATGCCGCCCAGCCGGATTTCGGGCTGGCCCATCGCTGATCTCCTTGGCTCGGCCTCACGGGCCGGCCCCCGGCTCGCGGGGCGGAGTCCCCCTGATTCGTCCCCCCTGATCTCCCCCTGATTCCATCGTGCGCCGCGAACCGGCAGGTCGCGACCCCAGCGGGCACCGGACACGCGGGACACTCAACAGGGCTCGGACACAGCCCTGTTGACGAGGCGTCGCCTTCCCTTGCCGCGCGGGGTGCGCCGGGCCGTGATCCGGTTGCGGGGCATTCCGGGCAGAGTAGCCTGAAAGTTGATCGGTCCTGCCTGATCCTGGAGGTGGGCGATGTTTCACCGATTGCTGCGGCGTCGTAAGCCGCACCGGCTGGTCCTTCTCGGCAACGGCCGTCTGATCCGGGGCTTCAGCGGCGGGATGTACGACGGTCACGGGTACCAGCCCTGACACCGTTCGCGGTTGAATCCTGGAGGAAGTGCGGTGACAGAGGACACCTACGCCCTGGCGGCCATGGCAAGGCTTCTGTCACCGCACTGCCGTGTCACCGCCATGTCCAACGGAGCGCTGATCGCGGACTGGAAGCGGACCCGTTTTCTCGGCATGGCGGCGGCGGACGTCCGGAAGCTGGCCGAGGGAAGCCCCGAGGAACGTGCCGAGCTCATCGGCGCACTGAGAAGCGCCGGGTGCGCGACGGACCGCCGGACGCCGCGGACGGACGCGGTCGCCGGGATCTGGCTGCGTGGAGTGCACCTGCTGATCCGGACCGCCGGATTCGGGCGCGTCCTGCGCCTGCTGGCCCTGGCCGCGCCGGGTTACGCCCGAGCGGACGCCCCCTCCGCCGACGAGGTCGCACGGCTGAAACAAGCGGTGCGGACCCACAGCCGCGGCAGCTGGCTGGTCAACGGCGACTGCAAGTCCGAGGCGGTGACGGCCTTCGTCCTGTTGCGGCGGTGCGGCCTCGAGGCCGTTCTGCACGTCGGTGTGCGTGAGCATCCGTTCGCCATGCACGCCTGGACGGAGTCGGCGGGCCTGTGCATCCCCGACGCCGATCCGCGCGGCCACGCCTTCACCCCGGTGCTCTCGATCGACTCCTGGGGACGGTGACATGGACGCGCTCCGCCTCGACTGGGCCGGCGGCGCACCGAGGCTCCGGACAGCGGGCACCATGACGCGCCAGGGACTCGTGACGACGGTCTCCTCGCCGGCCGGTACCGCGGCTGTCGTCGGCTGGGCCGGCTCGGCCCGCGACCGCGAGACGGGCGCGCGTGGCCTCCTCGACGCCCTGGGCCGGCCGGGAGCCGCCGCGCCGTTGCCGCCCGGCGACTACGCGGCCGTCCTGGTGTACCGCGACCGCGTCCTCCTGCTGCGCGACGCCCAGGCACGCGTTCCGCTGTTCTTCCGTGAGTCCGCCGGCCGCGTGAGCGCCGTGAGCACCTCGGCGAGCGGCCTCGGGAGCGCCACCGAGCTGGACCCCCGCTACTTCTGCCGGTACCTCACCGGAAACATGGCGCAGCCGCACACGGACCTCACCCCCTTCACCGGCGTCCACCGCGTCCTGGGCGGAGAGGTCGTGGAACTCTCCCGCACCGGCCGGATGCGCGGCCGTACGCCGCGCCGAGTCCACCGGGTGACCGGGCCGCCCGAGCCGGCGGCCGACGGACTCACCCGCGCCCGGGCCGCGCGAGAGCTCCGGCTGGCGCTGGAGAACGCCGTCCGCAACCGTATGGGCACCTCGACGGCATGCCATGTCTCGGGCGGCACCGACTCCACCAGCGTCGCGCTCCTCGCCGCACGCCTGCTGGCCGGTGAAGCCGACCACCCGGGGGAACTGGTCCTGCTCGCCGGGCGTTTCACCCACGGCGAGCTGGCCGCGGAACGGTCCTACCTGGACGTGGCGATGGAGGAGATCCGCCGTCACGCGCCCACGGCCCGCCCGCTGATCGTCGACGCCGACGACGTGGCCGACTTCGACGACTTCGCACACCACGCGGGAGACGCGGACGAGCCGCATCCGCACGCCTTCCGCGCTCCGTTCTGGAGCAGGCTCCACGCCGCGGCAGCACGGCTGGGCTGCGACACGCTCCTGACCGGCTGCGGGGCCGACCCGATCGCCGACGCCAACCCGTACGTCCTGCACAGGCTGGCCCGTACGGGCCGGCTCCGGCAGCTGACCCGGCAGGCACGGGCCTGGGCCGCGGGCAGCGAGCGGGGTCTGCGGGACGTCGTCCACGCCTACGTGGTCCAGCCGGCTCTTCCCCTCACGGCCGAGCGTGTCACCGCGCTGGCCCGCGGCGGCACGGTGCTCGGCGGACTCGGCACCTTCAACCGCCCCGGCTGGCTGCGGCCCGGGTTCGCGCGGGCCCACGGCTACCGGGAGGCCGGCATCGCGGAGAGCCGCTTCGTGTTCGGCAGCAGACCGGAACAGTCGCTGTACGCCGCCGCGAACTACGCGGCCGCTCCCGACCCGCTGTCCTGGCAGCGGGCGCCACGGGACGGGTTCCTCCTCTCGCACCCCTTCCTCGACCCCGACGTCATCGCCACGATGAGCGGGCTGCCCGCCTCGGTCACGTTCGAGCCGGGCCGTCCCAAAGCCGTTCTGCGCGCGGCCATGGCGGACCTGCTCCCCGCTCCGATCGCCGGCCGGGCGCTCAAAGTCCCCTTCGACGACCTCTACGCCCGCGGCCTGCGGGCACACGGCGACGAACTCATCGCGCTGTGCCGGTCCGCCCGGCATCCGCTGGTCCGGGAGATGTTCGACGTGGAGACGCTGTGCCGGGCGGTCCGGGAGGCCCGGCTCGGCACGGGCGACTCGTACTCCTGGGACCGGATGAACAGCTCCCTCGCCCTGGTGGCCTGGCTGGAGCGGCTCAACGCTGGCTCTTGATGTCCCACAGGTTCTTCACGTGAGGACCCGTGCTCAGGGTGGTGAGACCGTACCGGCTCGTCATCTCACGGTCTTCCGTCGCCGTGAGGACGCGCCCCTCCTCGCCCTCGCGCGCAATGGACGCCGCCACTGACGCGCCGTGCGTGCCGAATCTCCAGTAGACGGTGACGTAACGCGCATCCCTGGTGTACTCATCGATCGCGTCGTCCTCGCGCACCCTGGCACGGTAGACGAGGAAGTCGTAATCCTTGTTCTGTTGTTTCTTCACCCATTCGGGTACTGCTTTCGCCCCCCAGGATTTCGTCAGGAAGTTGAGCGGTGGCTGCAGCACGAGCCGATCCTTGCGTGCCAGGTTCGCGGAGGCGTAGAACGTCACCTGGTCGTACGGCGTGTTGAGGGGCAGTTGTACTACCGTCCGAGTGGTGAAGGTGTCGTTCGACTCGATCCATATTCCGGGGTCGACCCACGGTTTGGCCGCCACCAGTTCGCCGGGCTGGTGGATCTCTCTACGCGAGAGCGGGTTCACTTCCGAGGGTTTGGACCACTGGTCGGCATCGGCTCGCCACTGCTCCTGAAGCCGGTCCCTGGGGCTGAGCGGCACCTGTTGCGCCATCGCATGGAATTCGGAGCCGAGTACATAGAAGCTCCTGTCGCCGCGGTTCGCGAGGGTGACGTCGACCGGTACGGCGAAGGCCTTGCGGTCCTTGCTGAACACCGGTTTCCCGACGGACAACGCGATGACGGGGCTTGTTTCACGCTCGTACGGCTGCCAGAGGTTCTGGTAGCCGTAATTGGCGACCGCGATGACCGAGGGAACGATCACCGCGGCGGCCACCCGCTTGGGAGTGGGGATCATGACCGACGTGCGCCAGACCAAGAAGGCGGCCAGCGCGGAGCCCGCCGCGAGCACGCCGAACAGCACCTTGTAGAAGAGGGAATCGCCGTCGTGCCACGTCGTGACCAGGAGCAGGACATTGGCCAGCAGGGCCGCGAACGCGCCGACCAGCGCGACCAGGCCGGAGTAGGCGAAGCAGTGCCGGGTCCAGTGGTCGAGAACGGCAGCGGAGCCCACCAGCGTGGTGAGTGAGACCGCGAGAAGAACCGCGCCGGTCAACCGGCCTGGGAAGTTCAGGGCATGGAAGAAGTTCTGGCGGCCGAACCGGGCCAGCACCACTGTCGTCGCGAGGAGGACGAGCCCGATCAGCGTCAGGGCCGCCCGCGACCGCCAGGTGTTCAGTGAGGGCCGTCGCACTTTCGGCCGGAAGCCGGCCCGCGGCTTGGGGGGAGTCCGCACCCGATCACCTCCTGATGCTCCGTGCCGGGACACACGTGTGCGGCGCGGCAGCGCTTGACCGCCGCCGCGCCGAGGGTTCGTCATCATCCTCCGTGGTGATCGACCGGGCCGCCATCCGGCGCCCCCGGACGTGGGACGTCCGCTGCCGCGGCGTCACCAGGTGGGATCCCCGACCATGCCGTAGGACCAGTGGGAGCCCTTGGACATCTCGAAGTGCAGATGCGGTCCGGTGGCGTTGCCCGTGGCCCCGACCGCGCCGAGCCGCTGCCCGGCGGTGACCTTCTGGCCGTCGGTCACCCGTCGCTGTGACAGGTGGCAGTAGGTGTAGATGTGCCCGTTGTCGGCGCTCAGCCCGATCCACTGGCCGTACGCGCCGCCCTTGCCGTTCGACCAGGCGATGGTCCCGTTGCGTACGGCGACCACGGGGGTGCCCGTCGGCGCGGCGAAGTCCTCACCCGTGTGGCGGCTGACGCCGTCCGGCTTCCAGGCGTAGGGGCCGCGTGCGTAGAACGGGAAGGTGACTTTGTGGCCGGGCACCGGAGACGGGACCCGCCCGGCGCGGGCGGTGCCGGGGCTGTCGACGGTGAAGCCCGCACGCCGGCCGAGCGCGCTCAGGGAGGCGAGACCGGGGATGCCGTCGGCGTCCGCTCCGGTGAAGCCCTGGGCGAGCTGTTCGGCGCGGTAGGCGGCCCTGGTCTGTGCGCCGAAGAAGCCCGTGGGGCCGTCGGGGATCCGGTGGCCCTGGGCGATCAGGGCCTTCTGCACGGTACGGACGTCGTCGTTGCTCGCGCCGAGGCGCACGTTGGACAGTGAGACCATGACGGTTGGTTCCTTTCGGGTCGTCAGTGCCAGGAGGTCACGGTGAGCCGGATCCGCGCGTCCTCGCCGAGGATCGGTGCCGCGGTGGCGGGCAGCGGGATTCGGCCGACCCAGGCGCCGGGGGTGGGATCCTCGTCGCGGAGAGCGTGGCTGTCCGGCTCGTAGGAACTGATCGGGCCGGTGATCTCCGAGTTCCAGGTGGCCGTGATCGCGGGCACGGGGGCGGCCGGGTCGGCGCGGACGTCGATGACGAGGATGTCGTCGAAGTCGGCGGTCTGTTCCAGATGGTCGTCGAAGCTCAGCAGCCCGTCACGGCGCCGCAGCGACAGGATCCGCAGATGCAGCGCGTACCGCATGGTTCCGGTTTCGTCCGGACGCAGGCCGCTGCACAGGAACGTGTCCACCAGCGGGACGGTCGCCGCCTCGTCCGACGCGCCGTCCGTGCCGCCGTCGGGCAGCTGGACGGGGCACCAGTGGGCGCTCGTCCGCTCGTGCGTGACGATGCGCAGCCCGCGGACCGACAACCGGACCTCGGCCTGCCACGCCGTGTCGGCCCGCCGCGGCAGCCGGACGCCGACCAGCTCGGCCTCGGCCCTGCGGTCCCCGAACAGGAAGCGCCGCAGGTTCTGGTAGCCCTCCTCGGAGTTGACCAGTCCGTAGCGTCCGCTGTGACTGCGGTGCACATACGCCTGGTGCGCGCCGGGGACGTACGCGTTGTCGATCCGCACCAGACCGTCGCTGCGCGGCCCGACCGTGGCCGCGGACAGGCCGAGCGCCACGTCGTAGTCGGTCGGGTCGGTGCCGATCAGGCAGAAGACCCGCTCCCTGGGGAAGGGGAACTGCCCGTCCTCCGGCATCGCGCGGGCGTCCCACGCCGGTGGCGGCCCGTCCGGGTCCGTCTCCGACTTCGGCGTCAGGTACTCGTACATCCGCTCACGCCCGAAGATCTCCGCGCCGTTGACGCCGGTGGCGTCACGCAGCCTCTCCAGCAGGCCGAAGCCGACGTCGAACGCTATGCCGCCGTGCGGGGTGCCGTACGTGAAGAGCTTGCCCACGCAGTCGTCCGGATCGCGGCCGAGGTCCGGGAGGATCTTCTGGATCAGGCAGCGGCACACCAGCCCACCCATGGAGTGGGCGACCAGATGCACCCGCTCCGCTCCGGACTTGGCCCGGACCGTGTCGATCAGCCGCAGCAGGTCCGCCGCGGCCGTCTCCAGCCGGAACTCCTGGGGGCGCGTGCCCCAGGTGCTCGCGGAGGGGTCGTAGAAGCGGTGGATCCAGATGGTGTCCGGCGGGATCGTGTCGTGACCGGCCAGATAAGGGGCCTGCCCGCCGTCGACGAGGATGCGGTAGCCCTCGTCCAGGTGCAGACGGAGCAGAGGGCTCTCGAACTCGTAGAAGTACGCCGCGTCGTCCGGTCCGATCCGGATGTGCGTGGAGCCCTCGTTGAACCCGTAGAACGGGTCCGCCACCGCCTTGTCGATCGCGGCGGTGCCGCCGGCGTATCCCCGGACGTAGACGATCGGCAGTTTCGGGGTCGGTGTCATGAGTCCTCCAGGCGCTCCAGAAGGATCGGCTGCCTCGAAGGCACGCCGTCGAGGCTACGGACGGGCCGTCAGCCCGATGTCAGTCCGGCGTCACCGGCCCGGGGGAAGCAGCCGTGGCCGACCAGCATCCGCGAGAACCGGGGGGTCGGTTCGACCCTCAGCTCTTCCCACAGCAAGCGCCGGAAGGACCGGTAGTGACGTACCGCTTCGATCAGGTTGCCTTCCGCGAGGTGCGCGGCGACGGCCGCCCGGTGCGCGCTCTCCCTGAGCGGCTCCGTGCGCACGCTCTCCCACGCCGCCTCCAGGGCGAGCGCCGGCCGCCCCTCGTGCACCAGCGCCTCGGCCAGCGCGTCGAGGGCGTGCAGTCGCAACTGCCGCAGGCGTTCGCGCTCCAGCAGGACCCACTCCTCGTCCCAGCCCGGCAGCAGGTCCTCGCTTCCCAGGAGCCCCTGGGGGAGCCGGCCGGCGAGTGGCGGGCCGCAGCCCTGGACCACGTTCAGGGCCGTCCGGGTGAGAGCGTGCACGTCGACGCGCAGGCCCTCGGCGGTGACGAGAGAGTCTCCGGAGCACCGGACCAGCGGCTGATCACCGTGCGGAAGTTTCCACAGAGTGGTGCGCAGGCTGCCCCGGGCGTGATCCTCGGTGACCTCGGGCCACAGCGTCCCGGCGAGGACCGTTCGGGACACGCGTCCGCGCAGCGCCACGAAGGCCAGCAGGCGCTGACCGTTGCGGCACAACTCGACTGGCCCGGCGTCACACTCCAGCCGGAAGTGGCCGAGCAACCGAAGTTCGGACGGGGAAGACACCTTGCGCCTCTCGTTCTCAGTCTCGGCCGGTGCGGACGGGCGCCGCAACTTCGTGGAACGGCGCATGATCGTGACGGCTGATGTGACGTCACATTCATTTGAAGCGTCACTGGTTGACCGTGAAACCGCCTGCCGCGGTGTCCCGGCTCCAGTGGCAGGGATACGTCACCAGGGTGAAAATCGGGGGAGAGGTGAGCGGCGCCGTCGCGCGTCGCCCTCTGTTCTCACGCCCTCGAAGATCTTCACGACCTCGAACTCGAACGAGGCGTTCACCCATGGCTCTCCACACGACGCGTCCTGTGGTCCTGAGGCTCTACCACGACCTGCGTCACCATCCCGTCGAGGGCCGTCACGGTGGCGGCGGTGGCGGCTCCCGCGGAGGCTGGGGCCGGCGTTCCGGCGGCGGCCGGGACTCCGACGGCGGCCGGCACTCCGACGGCGGTCGGGACTCCGACGGAGACAGGCCCCGCGTCCCGCGCGGACCGGGCCCGGACAGGCCCCCGGACCCCGGTCCGGCGCACACCGAGGACGCCGCCGAGGGTCCGTTCCGGGTGGTACGGCCGGCGGACATGCTCGTCGTCGACATCAGCCTGATCAATCTGCGCCGGGACGGAAGCCGTCTGGTACCCCGGATTCAGGGTGAACCGGCGTTCGTCGTGGCCGTGCTTCCACCGCAGCACGTCCTGGAGCAGGTCTTCCCGGCGGAGACCCCGTTCCCGTCCACCTCGGTCAAGGCCTTCACCGCCGGCCCGACGACGCTGTCCTTCTCGGTGCCGACCGGCCTGAACGGTCTGGACCTTTCGCTGGAGGCGTTGCTCGACTGGGAGCGACTCGTGCCGTTGACGGATCTGTCCGGCCTGCCCACCGGCACCGCGGGGGCGGACGCGGCGCAGGGAGCTCCCTCGAGCGTCCTCGAATTTCCCGCCCGCCTGCTGATCACCTACGACGGGCCGGTGGACTGGCTGAGCAGACCTCAGCCCCACCGGGCCGACGGGCGCACCGCGTTGTGGCACGCGCGGCTGCACGCGAATCGGGGCGGAGACGTCGAGCTACGGGCCTTCGCCAGGCTCCGGGACGGCAGTACGAACCTCGGGAACGGCTCCCTGAGTGACAGGAACCGGGAGGACATCGTCACCCTCACCAGCCGCGCCGAACTCGTGCCACCGGGCGGCCCGCCCATCCAGGTTCCGAGCGATTCGCTGCACTCGGAACAGTTCATCGTCACGCCGCTCGGCGCGTCGGCCCATCTGCACGGCGCCTGGGAGGCACCGCTCAAGGACGACGGGGAACGGTACCGGGCGGCCGGGCGGCGCTTCCCCACTCTGGCGATGTACGACCACATCACCGGTCTGGGACGCGACCAGTACGTACGCGTCGTCACCCGCGGCCGCCTGTGCACCAAGCACCGGGCATCGCACGTGACGGAGTTCCGGCGGGTGTTCGTCACGGACGCGGACGGCGGAATCGTCGCCTACCTGCGACGGGAGGACCGCATCATCGTCAAGGAGCCGGAGGTCGAGTACAAGGCGGACGACTACCCCCACGCCGGGCGGGAGATGCCCTTCACCACTCTGCGCATCACCGACCGTGTCACACCGCTGATCAAGCCGCCGACCCCGGCTTCGACACAGCCAAATCCGGACGAGCCGATCGTCGACAACGTCGCCTTCTGGGTGAGGCTCGCCCGTAGCGGACAGGACTACCGGTTCACTCTGATCGGCACGGACCGCGAGGGCAGGAAGGTCAGCTTCCAGATGCCGCTGATCTATGTGCCCGACGGGCAGCTCGTCAATCCGGTCGCGGGGGCGGACGACCGGCACGCGGACATCGACACCGAACAACTGGTGCGGAGCCTGCTCAATGAAAATCCCAGGCGCATGACGGTCGATCTGAACGGCCAGGTGATGGCCATGGCGCAACCGCCACCGGGAGCGCCCGGCAGCACCAGCCATGCGGTCGAGGACCTGACCTTCGAGTTCTACGCGGTCGGTAAGCCCTACGTGCGGACGGCGCATGTACGCGTCCCCGCCGTCGAGCAGTTCACCGGCAACGCCGGTTACCGGGGGGTCAAGTTCAATACCGTCTACCTTGAGAGGGCCATCGAGAACCATCCTGCGGGCGCCTACCTCGATCTCGATCCCACGGTCCCGGTCGCGATCGGAGCCGAGCAGGCCGGTGGCCTCGCCAGGCCCCGGAGCGAGCTCCAGTTGATCACGGCTCAGGCGGGTGTCGTACCGGACGTCTACCAGGCGAAGGACATCAAGTCCTTCCAGAACCTGTTCGCAGGAGCCAAACTGCTCGGCAAGATTTCCCTGGACGAGTTCCTTCCGGAAATCCCGAACGTCGGCACGGCGCAGAACCTGGACGACGAGCAGATCCAGAACATCCTGAGTGCCACGGACGGTGTGCTGCCGGCACCGGTCCTGCGCGTCCGCGACCTGCGGGACGGCCAGGGCAGGGAATTGCGCTACGTGTGGAAGACCAAGCTGGGCCACCCGAAGCCCGACGGACTGCTGATCGTGGAGAATTCCACGCTGACGCTGGACGCCCGGACCGTCCGCTCGCAGGACAACGTCGACAAGTCCACCGTGCAGGGCACACTGACCGACTTCGCGCTGAACTTCTTCGAGATCGCCCAAGTGCATTTCGATGAGCTGCGGTTCAGGTCCGGCCCGGGGAAGAAGCCTGACGTCACCGCCGACGGCGTGGAGCTGAAATTCGCGGGCGACCTGGAGTTCATCAACACCCTGCGCAGCGCGCTGCCCGCCGATGTCTTCGGGCCCGGCGCCTATGTGGACATCGACGCGAACGGTGTGCGGACGGGCCTCAAGATCCAGGTCCCGACCCTCGCGATCGGTGCCTTCATGCTGTCCAACCTCTCGCTGGCCGCCGAGGTGAGGATCCCCTTCGACTTCGACAAGTCCGTCTCCTTCACCTTCTCCGTCGCCGAGCCGCAGCATCCTTTCCACCTCACCGTGTCACTTCTCGGTGGCGGCGGCTATTTCTTCATGGAGGTCGACACCACCGGTCCGCGGCGGATAGACGGGGCGCTGGAGTTCGGCGGCGCAGCCGAACTGAATCTGGGGGTCGCCAGCGGCGGAGTCTCGATCATGGCGGGGATCCGCTTCACACTTGAGAAAGGCAAACCGAAAGAGGGAGAAAAGTCGGCGACGCAGGACAGCGTCTCGCTCACCGGCTACCTGCACTGCAGCGGCTTCCTGTGCGTGCTGGGCATCGTCACGGTGTCCGTCGAGTTCAACCTCGAGCTCAGCTACGAGAAGCACGGGCAGCAGTCCGTGGTGCGCGGCCGGGGCACGCTCACGGTCAGCGTGCGGATCGCCTTCTTCAGCAAGTCCGTGGCGCTCGAACTCGAACGGAGTTTCTCGGGAGCCCCGGGCGACCCGTCCTTCGCCGACTGCGTCCCGCTGGAACCGTACTGGCGAGAGTACTGCGCGGCGTACGCTCCTCAACCCCGCGGGTGATGTCCATGCCCCTCGAACAGCGCGTCAACTGGACGGTCCTGCCGGCCGGGCTCTCGGAGGACGGCACCCGGGCACGGCTGTCGGTGTTCGTGACGCCTCGGCTGTACCCGTCCTCCGACGATCCGAAGCCGACGCTGCGCGATTTCACCGACTTCCACGACTGGCCGCGGACGGTCAAGGCGGCCACCTTCACCTTCGCCACCACCAGCGTCCCCGGGGCGCCGCCCGTGCCCTTCACCGATCCGCTCCAGCCGCAGATCCCCGAACCGAACACAAGCCTGTGGACAAGCCTTTTCGATGCCAACACCCGGCTGGAGGCCTACCCCGCTCCGCCCGAGCGGAAGTTGACCAGCTACTCGTCTCAAGAGGTCCGCACGTACACGAAGGCCGTCTACGCCACGGCGGCGAAGGACCACTCCGAGGCGCCGCCCCCGACAAAGGCACTGCTGCGCTCACAGTCCCCGGTCCTCGCCGGCTCCCAGACGAAGCTCCGCCGCGAGGGCGAGGGTGGCGCCGCCGACATGGACGCGGTTCCCCCGGAGCTGGCGGCGCTGCGGGAGTTCTACCTCCCCTCGAAAGCCGCCGGGCCCGCGGCCGGCGGGTCGTCGGCCGGGTCGGGGGCAGCGATCGCCGCGGAGCCTCCGGCCGCTGAACCACCCGCGGCCGGCAGGAAGAAGCCACTCCCGCCACTCCCGCCACCGCCGCCTCCCGACTTCCACTCGATCCTCGGTTCACTCGGCGACCACCCCGTACTGCTCCAGCACCTTGGGCTGATACTGACCTTCGAAGTGCCGGCGCTCCCTCCGTCCGGGCTCCCCCTTTCCACGCCTGCCATGGGCGAACGCTTCCTGACCGTCATCCCGGGCTGGAAACCGGCACAGGGCGTTCCGTCGCACGACGTCGCCTGCCTCACCCGCTACTACTTCGGTGTCGACCCCCTCTCTCCGGACCCGGCCACCCCCGGCCGCCGCATCTTCCTCGCCGCGCAGCCACCTCCCACCAAGCCCCCGTCTGCCGACGGCATGCCTGCCGACGACATACCTGCCGCCGGCACGCCTGCCGACGGCACGTCTGCGGCTCTGGCAGCACCAGCCCGTGGCCTGGAGGAATTCTCGGCGGACTTCTCCGTCGAGCAGGCGGACGTCGACGGTGCCGCGCTGAACATGGTGGGAATGCCCGAGGACGCCACGGGACTGTCCCCGGTGCGCAACCCCGGTATCTCGCTGGTTTGGAACGGGCGCATGGCCTGTTTGCAGCCGGAGTTGGAGAAGGCCCGAACTCACAACGGCGACTTCGACCGGCTGGTCGAGTACCAGAGGAAGCAGGAAGGGCAGGCGCCCCGGAACCTGGACAACCCCCCTGCCGGCCAGGACCAGTCGCCCCCTCGCCCGCCCGTGCTCTCCGCCCGGGACCTGGTCCGCGGCCACCGGATGGACATCTGGGACGAGCAGCGGAACGCCTGGTTCTCGCTGCACGCGCGCGACGTGGAGTACCGCAAGCCCCGGGGCGGGCCGCTGCTGCTGACGGCCTCGGACGAAGGCTTCTTCCAGACCCACGCGGTCTCACTGCCGGACGCTTCCGCGCTGCACGTACCCGAACCGCTGGCGGTCTGGCGAGGATGGTCCCTGTCCGCTCCCTTCCCGGGCCTCGTGCTGGGCACCGGCGAGGGCGATCCCGGCAGCCACGAGCCCCCCAACCCTCCGGTGCCACTCGGGAACGAGGCGCCGCCCGGAGTGCCGCTGGAGATCACGGTCAAGGCGGGGCGCGGTTCACTGCCGGCACTGCGGTACCGCCACGGATACCGGGTGCGGCTGCGTACCGTCGATCTGGCCGGCCACGGCCTCGACCTCGAACAGGCCAATGCCCTGATGCACCTGCCCGGCGTGGCGATCCCCGGTCGGCCGCTGGTCTTCCAGCGGTTCGAGGCCGTGGCGGCGCCGGCGGTGGTACCGAGACTGCCACTCACCGAGGGCGCCTCCGCCTTCCGGATGGTCATCCGCAGCAGCCCGGGTGACCGGCCGCCACTGGCCGCTCCGCCCGGCCCGGCCGGGAGCGGGACGAGGATCTCCCTCGCCAACGTCAAGCCCGGCCTGACCAACCCCGACATCGAAGTCGTACAGAAAGCACTCATGGCCCTGGGCTACGACGTCCCGGGCGGCGCGGACGGCTTCTTCGGGGAGCAGACGAGAGCCGTCTACGCCGCGGAGCAACGCAAGCAGGGTTTCTCCGGGAGCGCCGCGGACGGCGCACCCGGCTGCGAGACTCTCACCGAGCTGGGCCGCAAGGGCGGCTTCACCGTCGACTGCGGCCCCGGCTCGCGGCCACCCCCCGACACCGCCAGCACGGCGGAGCAGTACGCCGAGACGTTCAACCGCTCGCCGCTCGTCGTGGAAAAGGGACACCGCCCCTACCAGGGCGTCGACGAACGCCACCTGGTGGCACCGAAAGTGGCGCTGCAGTTCGTGGAACGGCACGCGCTGCTGGACGAGGCCATCGGCTCCACCGATCCCTCCGTGCAGAACGCGGTCTACGAACTGGCCGTACGCGAGAGCGATTCCCTGGACGACCCCGGTCCGGACGTACGGCTGGAGCCGGTCGACTCACCGGCGGCCGACCCCGAGCACCCGGCGGTGATCGCGCTGCACACGGGTGAGAAAGTCGACATGTGCGGTCTGCCCGATCCGCTGGCCCGGGCGGCCGCCCTCTTCGGCCTGCCGGGAGCGCCGGCCGGTGAGCCGTTCCTCGTCCCCTGGGACGGCGATGTCTGGCACCGCCCGAAATCCTTCCGGCTGCGGCTCGTCGAGGGAACCGCGCCGTCCCGTTTCGACGAGGCGTCCCGGGTGCTGACCGTGTCGCTGCCCAAGGGGGCCGTGGCCACCGTCCGCGTGTGCTCCGGCATCGACTTCGACGAGAACCTCATGGGCATGGCTTCCTGGTGCCGTGAGGCGACGACCCCGGCAGCGCCGGGAATCGCGCCGCAGTCGCACGAGCAGGCCGAGGCGTCGAGAGCGGTGGAGTCGCGGAAGGCGGACCGCGCGCTGGAACTGGCCGCGGCAGGCCGCCACTGGATGTTCACTCCCTGGCACGAGCTGACTCTCGTCCACGCGGTCGAGAAACCCCTGAGGACGCCCCTCCTCGACGTGTTCCCGCCCACGACCCCACGCCCCGCGAAGGCGACGGCGGAGCATCTGGCCGGCACCATCGCGCTGGACGAGGGCAGCACGGGCCGGATCGATCTGGTCGCGGAGTGGACCGAGGTGACGGACGCGGGCCCCGACGGACGTGCCACCCAGGTCATGACCGCGCCGGTGTTCGGGGTTCTGACGGCGAGAGTCGGCCCGGACGGCCCTGCTGGTCAGGACGGTGCTGCTGGTCAGGACGGTGCTGCCGGTCGGGACGGTGCTGCTGGTCAGGGCGGTGCTGCCGGTCGGGACGGTGCTGCTGGTCAGGGCGGTGCTGCCGGTCGGGACGGTGCTGCTGGTCAGGGCGGTGCTGCCGGTCGGGACGGTCCTGCTGGTCAGGGCGGTGTTGCGGGTCAGGACGATGCCGCGGGCAGGAAATCCGCCGTCCTCAAGAACGGCGTCCTCGCCTTCGACACTGAGGCGGCCGAGCGCGAGGCCGCGGAACAGGCCGCGAAGCAGGGGATGAAGGAAGCCACGCCCCTCATCGGGAAACACGAGTTCGGCGACACCAAGTACCGCATGGTGCGCTATCACCCGCTGGCAGGCAGCCGGTTCGGCGACTGCTTCCCGCCGGACTTCGCCGGGCCCGGCGCGAGCGAGCTGACCGTACCGGGCACCGCGCAGGAGCACCCGGTGCTCAGCAGCGCGGAGCCCATGGCTCCGCGGGTCCTGTACTGCGTTCCCACGCTCTCCCTGGAGCAGGACCACGGGACGCCCGGCGTCATCGTCCGGCGCCGGCGCGGCGGAGGCATACGTGTGTACGTGGCCCGCCCCTGGTGGTCCTCCGGAGACGGCGAACTGCTCGGCGTGGTCATCGGCGAACCGCCCGGCGGCGACCCGGAGTCCCTGCGCGACGCCAAGGTCAGCCTGATGGGCCGTGATCCCCTCCACAGTTCCGCACCGGTCGTGGCCCCGACCCCGGAGATGTTCACCAACGCGGTGGGGGAGCCCAAGCCGGTCGTCCTGGAGCCGCCCCCCGACCTCCTCCGTGCGACGGTCCTGGGCTTCGTCCCGCAGTTCGACGCGGAGGGCAGGGACGAGACGAACGACAAGAAGGACAGCGACAAGACGGACAAGGACGGCAAGAACGAGGGGAACGGCCGCTGGTTCTTCGACCTGGACCTGGACACCGGGGACACCTGTCTCCCCTTCGTCCGCCTCGCCCTGGTCCGGTACCAGCCCCACTCGATCGACGGCGCCGCGATCTCATCGGTCGTCCTCGCCGACCTGGTCCGCACCCTGCCCGACCGGGAACTCACGGTCCGGCCCGGCCCGCCGCTCACCGTCACCCTCACCGGCCCTTCCTGGAACCCGACCAATTCCCCGCGACCGCAGATCACCGCCACCCTGCAGCGCCGGCACGACGTCATCAGCGACCAGGATCTCGGGTGGGTGACCCTCGACGGCACCGCCACCCCGCTCCGCTCGGCCGAGGCGGAGTCGTCCGACAGGCCGACCTACACGGGCCACATCGAGGTGCCGCCCGTACGACGCGGGGTCCCGCTGCGCCTGCTGGTGATGGAGACCGAGGGCATCCCGCCCGACGGCCCCACCCCGCCCACACCCGCCGGGCCGGTGATCTACTGCGACACCGTCGACCTCCCACCCCTGGACGACGGCCACGGCGGCCACGACGGCGATCGCGACGGCCACGACGGCGATCGCGACGACCACGGCGACGATGACGGGCGTGGCCGACATGACCGGTCGGACGACGACCATGACGACCACGACGGTCACGGCCGGCGTGGTTCCGGCGGCGGCTTCCGCCACCGCTGAGTCCCATGAGCAGGTACTGCGAACCGAGGAGGAGACCGCCATGCCCGACGAAACACTGCAGGACACACTGCCCAGTCCGCAGACCGACGCCACCGACCGGTTCGAGGCGGCCCCCGACCCGGACGGAACGCTGATTCCGATACCGAGGGAAGCGCCCGCCGGTAACCCGGTCCGCGACGACGCCACGATCAGTGTCAGCCCGCTCCAGGGCAGCGGCTACTACGTGACGATCTACAACGGTCCTCCCGAAAGCTCGGGGGAGGTGGACGACTTCATCGCCGAACTGCTCACCGAGGCATCGCTCGCGCGTCTGGAGCAACTGTTCGCCGAGACCGCGGCCGGAGGCGTCATCAGATTCCTGGCGGCACCGGTCGGAGTGCTCATCTCGCTGCTGACCTCGACCCCCACGTTGAACGAGCAGTTCATCCGCACGAGGCTGGACGACGGCACTCAGGTCACCTACGCGGTCCTCTCCCCGGGGGAGTGAGCACCGAGCCACGACCGCGGCGGTGTCCGGTTCTCGCCGTTCCGCGTTAAATGCCTGGACTGAGATCGTCCCCTGACGGGACACTTCCGACTTCTCCGAATCTCCGGGAGTGTGATGGGGACAACAGATACGCGAGGGCCGACGCCGGGCAGGGGCGCGGTCGTTCTGGCACTGCGCCGCTACGGCCGGGAACTGCTGCGACTGCGACGGCTGGCCCTGCCCGCACTGCTGCTGCCGGCCGTGGGCAACATCGGCATTCGCTACGTCGCCCCCCTGCTGATCGCCAAACTGGCCGGGCAGGCCGCCGACGGCAGCGGTCTCACCCTCGGCTCGGCGCTGCCGTACGTGCTGGGCTTCGGGGTGACGCTGTTGCTCGCCGAGGCCGTGTGGCGGGTCGGGCAGCACTGCCTGAACCGCGTGGACGCCCTGGGGATGGAACACCTGTACGTGACCGGTATGGACGAACTCCTCGCCAAGGACGCGGCGTTCTTCCACGACAACTTCGCCGGCTCCCTGACCAAGCGGGTGCTGAGTTTCGGCAAGCGCTTCGAGGACTTCGTCGACACGGTGACGTACCGGATCGTGGGCAGTCTCGTCCCCCTGGTGTTCGGTGCCGTGGTTCTCTGGAGCTACGAACCGATGCTCGTCGTCGGACTCCTGGCGATGATCGCGTCGACCGTGGTGGCCGCGACGCCTCTGATCCGTCGCCGGCAGCGGCTCGTCAACGACCGTGAGGCGGCGATCGCCCGGGTCTCCGGGCACGTCGCCGACAGCCTCATGAACATGGAGACCATCCGCGCGTTCGCGGCCGAGCGGCGGGAGGCCGCCGAGCACCGCAGCCGTGTCGCGGACTCCCGGCGCCTGACGCTGAGGTCGTGGGACTACGGCAATCTGCGCGTCGACACCCTGATCGCCCCTCTGTCCGTGCTGACCAACGTGCTGGGCCTGTTGATCGCCGTTGCCTTCGGTGGCCCGGGTCAGGGAGTGGAGGAGGTCGTCGTCGCTTTCACCTACTACTCCAACGCGACCCAGATCATGTTCGAGTTCAACCAGATCTACCGGCGTCTGGAAAGCTCGATGACCGAGGCCGCGCAGTTCACGGAGCTGCTGCTGGATCCGCCCACCGTGCTCGACCTGACGGAACCCGAACCGCTCGCCCCGAGGGACGCGGGCGTCCGCTTCGAAGCGGTGACTTTCGCCCACACGGGCGCGAAGCCCATCTTCCAGGGGCTCGACCTGGACGTGCCGGCAGGCGCACGCATCGGTCTGGTCGGCAGGTCCGGCGGCGGCAAGACCACACTCACCCGGCTCCTGCTGCGGATGTCGGACATCGACGAGGGACGCATCCTGATCGGTGGTCAGGACATCAGCCGGCTGCGCCAGACCGACCTGCGCTCGCTGATCGCCTACGTCCCGCAGGAACCCGCCATGTTCCACCGCAGCCTGCGGGACAACATCGCCTTCGCCCGGCCCGGTGCCACCGACGAGGAGATCCACGCCGCGGCCGCGGCCGCGCACGTCACGGAGTTCGCCGACCAGCTCCCCGACGGCTTCGGCACCCTGGTGGGGGAGCGGGGGGTGAAACTCTCGGGTGGTCAGCGCCAGCGCGTCGCCCTCGCCAGGGCCATCCTGCGCGACGCCCCGATCCTGCTGCTCGACGAGGCGACCAGCGCGCTGGACTCGGAGAGCGAACTCCTCGTCCAGGACGCCCTGTGGCGGTTGATGGACGTACGTACGGCCCTCGTGGTCGCCCACCGTCTGAGCACCGTCGCCGGCATGGACCGTCTCGTCGTCCTCGACCGCGGAAGCGTCGTCGAGCAGGGCACCCACGAGGAACTGCTCGCGGTGAACGGTGCCTACGCCAAGCTGTGGCAGCACCAGTCGGGCGGCTTCCTCGGCGAGAGCGCCGAGCCGGCCCCCGGGCGCCCGGCCGCGGTCCCGGTCCCGGGCATGCAGGCGGTCGTCGACGTCGGTCCGCTGGGCGAGCAGTGAGCCGGGGGCTCGTGTGTGCAAGGTCAGGGGCTGATCGGTGTGGGCGTCTTCGTCAGGATCCGGGGCTGGCCGGAGTGCGATGACCGGCAGCTCGCCCAGGTCGGAGAGATCGTCGAACCGGACGATCCCGACCGGGCTGCCGGTGAGGAGTGGACGGATGACGGCGCCGTCGTCCGTCCACTACGGCGAGGTGGGCGCGTGCGGGGAGCGGAGCACGAGCAGGGTGATCTCGCTGGGGGCGAAGACGCGGAACGGCGGGCCCCAGAAGCCGGTGCCGCGGCTGGTGTAGAGGAGGGTGCGGGCGCCGTGGTGGCTCAGGCCGGCGAGGGCGGGCTGGTCGAGGCGGACCAGGTGGTGGAAGGGCCAGATCTGGCCGCCGTGGGTGTGGCCGGAGAGCTGGAGGTCGATGCCGGCGGCCGCCGCCCGGTCGACGAACTTGGGCTGGTGTGCCAGGAGCAGGACGGGCAGGTCGGGGTCGGCGCCGTTCAGGGCTCCGGCGAGGTGGGCGCGGTGGCCTGCGAGGCCGGAGGACTCGGCGGTGACGTCGTCCACGCCGGCGACCACGAGGGTGTCGCCGCCGCGTTCGAGCAGCAGATGGCGGTTGCGCAGCGGCTCCCAGCCCAGTTCGTCCATCAGGTCGACCCAGCCCTGGGCCTCGCTGTAGTACTCGTGGTTGCCGGTGACGTACACACGGGCCCGGGTCGCCCGCACGGTACCGAGCGGGACGGCCTGGGCACGGCGGCGTTCGGCCGTGCCGTCCGCGATGTCGCCGGTGTGGCAGACCAGGTCGGCTTCCAGGGTGTTCACCGTCTCGCACACCCGTGCCGACCAGCGGGCGCGATCGAGTGGGCCGTAGTGGGTGTCGGTGATGAGGGCGACGCGGAGGCCGTCCAACCCGGCGCCCAGTCGCGGAAGCACCACGTCGAGCCGGCGCACGCGGGGCACGCGGCGAGCCTCGGCGTGCCCCCAGCCGAGCAGTACGGCGGTCACGCCGAGGACCGCCCAGGTGACGATGCGGGCCCGGTCCTGGCTCTCGCCGACGCCGGCCACGGTCAGGGCGAGCCTCAAGAAGACGCCGAGCAGGACGGACCAGGTGAACAGTATCCAGCTGGTGCCCAGCAGGGTGACGCCGATGATCGCCGCCCGGTCCTGCTGGCGCCGGCCGTGGCCGCGCACCATCGCGAGCGGCATACCGACGAGGCCGAGGGCGAACAGGGCGGTGCCGGCCGGCGTGACGGGCAGCGGCGAGTGCTGGCCGGTGTACAGAAGCACCCAGCACGGCACGGCCCACAGCAGGACGGGGGCGATCAGGGGGACGTAACGCATCAGGCGGTGCAGTCGGCTCCGCCTCGGCGCTCGCGCTTCGCCCTCGGCGGGCCGGGTGTTGCTGGTGTCGGTCACGCTTCCCCTCCCCGACCGGGCTGCTGTCTCGCGCACTGTATCCGGTCGACTTCGGGCCGGCCGGACCGGCGTTCACGGGAGCGGCCCCCTGGGGCGAAGGGACTCCACGAGATGGCGGGACTCCGCCGCGGAGTCGTCGTGCCGGGTTGCCCGGAGGGCACCAGCGCCTCCGGGCAACCCGCGCGAAGCTCTAGAAGAAGCCGAGTTTCTGAGGGCTGTAGGAACACAGCATGTTCTTCGTCTGCTGGTAGTGGTCCAGCATCATCCTGTGCGTCTCGCGGCCGATTCCGGACTGCTTGTAGCCGCCGAACGCGGCGTGCGCCGGGTAGGCGTGGTAGCAGTTCGTCCACACGCGGCCCGCCTGGATCGCGCGGCCCGCGCGGTAGGCGGTGTTGACGTCGCGGGTCCACACGCCCGCGCCCAGGCCGTACAGGGTGTCGTTCGCGATCTTGATGGCGTCGCCGAAGTCGTCGAAGGAGGTCACCGAGACGACCGGTCCGAAGATCTCCTCCTGGAAGACCCGCATGCGGTTGTCGCCCTCGAAGATGGTCGGCTGGACGTAGTAGCCGCCCTTGAGTTCGCCGTCGTACTCGACGCGTTCGCCACCGGTGAGGACCTTGGCGCCCTCCTGCCGGCCGATGTCCAGGTAGGAGAGGATCTTCTCCAGCTGGTCGTTGGAGGCCTGTGCGCCGATCATCGTGTCGGTGTCGAGCGGGTGCCCGGGCTTGATCAGCCTGGTGCGGGCCACGGCCGCCTCCAGGAACTCGGCGTAGTGGCCACGCTGGACGAGCGCCCGGGAAGGACAGGTGCACACCTCTCCCTGGTTGAGCGCGAACATCGTGAAGCCCTCGAGCGCCTTGTCCCGGAAGTCGTCGTCGTGCGCCCAGACGTCGTCGAAGAAGATGTTCGGCGACTTGCCGCCGAGCTCCAGCGTGACGGGCTTGATGTTCTCCGAGGCGTACTGCATGATCAGCCGCCCGGTCGTGGTCTCCCCGGTGAACGCCACCTTCGCCACCCGCGGGCTGGAGGCCAGCGGCTTGCCCGCCTCCACGCCGAAGCCGTTGACGATGTTGAGCACGCCCGGCGGCAGCAGGTCGGCGATCAGGCTCACCCAGTAGTGGATGGACGCCGGCGTCTGCTCGGCCGGCTTGAGGACGACCGCGTTGCCCGCGGCGAGCGCCGGCGCGAGCTTCCAGGTGGCCATCAGGATCGGGAAGTTCCACGGGATGATCTGCGCGACCACGCCGAGGGGTTCGTGGAAGTGGTACGCCACCGTGTCGTCGTCGATCTGGCTCAGCGAGCCCTCCTGCGCGCGGATGGCGCCCGCGAAGTAGCGGAAGTGGTCGATGGCGAGCGGGATGTCCGCCGCCAGCGTCTCACGCACCGGCTTGCCGTTCTCCCAGCTCTCGGCCACCGCGAGAGCCTCGAGGTTCGCCTGCATGCGGTCGGCGATCCGCAGCAGGACGTCGGAGCGCTCCGCCACCGCGGTGCGGCCCCATCCCGGAGCGGCCTCGTGCGCCGCGTCCAGCGCCTGCTCGACGTCCTCCGCGGTGCCGCGCGCGATCTCGGTGAACGGCTGCCCGTTGACCGGCGAGGGATTCTCGAAGTACTGCCCGCGCACCGGCGGCACGTACTCGCCGCCGATGAAGTGGTCGTAGCGCGCCTGATAGGAGACGATCGCGCCCTCGGAGCCGGGCGCCGCGTAACGGGTCATGCTGGTCTGCCTCCCGGTGAAGCGCTGCCCGCCGTTGGGCAGCTCTCGGCGCGAGGCTAGGCGCGCGGACGTTGCGAGTACGTTGCGCCGCGGCCCGGCGGCTGCACGGGCACCCGGCGGGGCGGTGCCGCGGGCAGGGCAAGTTCGCCCTCCAGCGCCGCGAGCCGCGCCCGTACCGGCGGCGACGGCCGCACCGCCGCCAGGGCCCGCCACACCTCCAGATCGTCCTCGCCCCACGGGGCGCGCGCCCAGCCGGCGAGCAGGTCCGGGTCGCGGTGGGCGATCAGCGCCGACCGCATCCCCGCGGCCAGGCGCCGCCTGAGCCGTACGACCGCCGGGGCCTGCGAACCCGGGAGCAGCGGACCGGTGTACGCCGCCACCGCCCCGGTCAGCGCGCCCGCCTCCAGCCGTCGCTCGACCACGGTGACATCGGCTTCCACCGGCACCGTCAGCCGGTACGGCCGTGAAGCGAGCAGGCCCGGCCCGATCAGGCGGCGCAGTCGTGCCAGTTCGGCACGGAGTGTCACGGGAGTCACCGCCTCGCCCTCGTACAGCGCGCAGAGCAGTTCGTCCCCGGTCAGTCCCTCGGGATGGCGGGCCAGCAGCACGAGGATCTCGCTGTGCCGGCGGCCGAGGCGGACCCGCCGTCCGCCCAGGCGGAGTTCGGCCTCGTCCCGGCCCAGCGCGCTGAGCAGGGCCGTGTCATCGGCGCGTCGGGGCGGCGCCAGCAGCGCGAGCTGCGACTCGGCGGCCCGGGCCACCGCCTGCACGAAGCCCAGACTGTGCGGGTGCGCCAGCCCGTCGCCCCCGGTGATGTCGACGGCACCGAGGACCCGCCCGGTGTGCGGGTCGTGCACCGGCGCGGCCGCGCAGGTCCACGGCTGCACCCGCCGTATGAAGTGCTCCGCCGCGAACACCTGCACCGGCCGGTCCAGCGTGACGGCCGTTCCCGGCGCGTTGGTGCCGACCGCGGCCTCCGACCAGAGCGCGCCCGGCACGAAGTTCATCCGGTCCGCCAGGCGCCGGGTCGCCGGGTGCCCCTCGACCCACAGCAGTCTGCCGTGCGCGTCGCACACCGCCAGCAGATGCTCGCCGTCGGCGGCGAACGAGCCCATCAGCTCCCGGAACAGCGGCATCACCCGGGCCAGCGGGTGCTCGGCCCGATGGGCGCCGAGATCGCCGTCGGTCAGCTCCACGTTCGCCGTGCCGTCCGGCCCCACACCGGCCCGCGCGCTGCGCCGCCAGGATTCGGCCACCACCGAGCGCACCGGGCGTGGCACCGTGCCCGCCGTGGTGAACGTCTCGTGTGCGCGGCGCAGCGCCCGGACGCGCTCGGCGGGATCGGCCCCCGGTTCCAGGGCCACCCAGGGATCGGTCAACTAACCCTCCCGGACGGTGAAACGGCTTCGCACCATCGTCACTCGCCGTGTCGGTGGGGACAACCGGTCCGACAGCCGCCTAGGCGAAATTGACCAGCCTGATGTACCGCACCCAGTCCCACAGCGGTCCGGGATCGGAGTGGTTGCTGCCCGGCACCTCGTAGTGGCCGATGATGTGCTGTCTGTCCTTCGGGATGCCGTAGCGGGTGCAGATCGCCGCCGTCAGCTTCGCGGACTGCTCGTAGAGGGCGTTGGTGAAGTAGGCCGGCTGGTCCACCCAGCCCTCGTGCTCGATGCCGACGCTGCGCGTGTTGTAGTCCCAGTTGCCCGCGTGCCAGGCGACGTTCGCCTCGCGCACGCACTGCGCCACATGGCCGTCCGCCGAACGGACCACGTAGTGGGCGGACACCTGCTTGTCGGGGTTGCGGAAGATCGCCAGCGTGTCGCTGTACGTCTCCTGGGTGACGTGGATGATCACCCGGTCGACGGAGTAGCTGCCGGGGCGGTTCGACGCCGTGTAGTTGGTGGAGATCGCCGGCTGCCATTCGGCGGAGGGGTAGTCCACGGCCGCCTGCGCTCCCGCGCGGGCGTCGGGGAGCAGCACGGAGGGAACAGCGGCGAGTGCCGCGCCCATCAGGATCCGTCGCCTGCTGAGCTGGAGTCCGGGCCGGTTCGTGTCCATCGTCGGCTGCCTTTCGGGAGCGGGTGGGGGGATGGGGGCCGTGCCGTGGGTGACTGACGCGAAGTCAGGGGTGAGGGAGACGTACGGCTTCGCGCGGACGCGCGGGCGTGCCGCGCACCAGCCACCGCACCAGGTCAAGCTGCGACATCCGGAAGGCGTCCTCCAGCGGACGCGCCGAGCCGGTCGAGATCGGCGGCGTGTCTGACTCCAACCGGGGCCGAGGTGCGGTGGCATCCTGAGGATGGCCGACGATCACCACGGTGTTCGGCGCGCACTCCACGTCCACCCCTCCCCGTGCGTGTCGGTGCCTCTCCCGATGGGTGCCGGCCGGCCCCACTCGATGTGTGTGCGTTCCTTGTCGCGCGAGGCACCGCCGCGAGGGCACCGGCGGGATGGCCCGGCGGCTGTGTCTCGTGCGAATCACGTTACGGCGTGGGGGAGTTGGTCAGAAGAGTGCGCCGCTGATCGGTGGACAGCGAGCGTTGTGTGAACAACTCGGCCACCCGATCGGATGAGGCCGGGCCGCCCGGTACGGTCCGTCGGACCCGGTTCGCCGAAGGACGGTCCGTCAGACCGATCCATCAGACCCGGATTGCCGGGCCCGACGTCGGGCAGCAACGGCGCCCTGGCCCGGCCGTTTCGCCTCAGCCCGTCAGCCCGTCAGCCCGTCAGCCCGTCAGCCCGTCAGCCCGTCAGCCCGTCAGCCCGTCAGCCCCGTTCCGCCACGGGCCGTTCCGCGACCGTCGCCGGATCGTCGAGCACCGCGCGGACGACGTAGTGGGCGGCGCCCAGCAGCGGACCCTGGGGGCCCAGCGTGGACACGGACACCGGGCAGGCCGGTCCGGCCGTACGGCCCGTCAACTCCGCCTCCAGCGAGGGCAGCAGCCAGGGGGAGAGGCCGGCGAGCGCCCCGCCCAGGACGACCGTCTCGGGGTCGAGCAGATTGACGGCCCCGGTCAGGGCTGTGCCCAGAGCCGTACCCGCGTCCCGCAGGGCCCGGCGTACGGCCTCGTCGCCCTCTTCGGCGCGCTCCGCGAGCAGCCCGGCCAGGTCCTCGCGCGGCTCGAGGCCGGCCGCGCGCAGCACCGCCTCCTCGCCGGCGTACTGCTCAAGGCAGCCGCGCCCGCCGCACGGGCAGGCGGGGCCGTCGGGGTGGACGGGCACATGGCCCAGCTCGCCCGCGAAACCGCGGGTGCCGCGCAGCAATTGCCCGTCCACGACCACCGCGGCGCCGATGCCGATCTCGGCCGACACGTGCAGGAAGTCGCGCGGTGCGCAGGCGCCCAGCCACAGCTCCGCCAGGGCGCCGAAGTTGGCCTCGTTGTCCACGGTCAGCGGCGGCCCGCCGGGCAACAGGGAACCGAGGTCCACCTCGTGCCAGTCGAGGTTCGGGGCGCGTACGACGGTGCGGCCGTCCCGCGCCACGAGGCCCGGTACGGCGACTGCGAGTCCGGCGGGCCACAGGCCTTCCCGCTCGGCCTCCGCCAGGACCCGGCCGACCAGCTCCGTCAGCTCCTCCAGCACGGGCACCGGGGCCCGGCCCCGGTTAGCGCCGTACCGCACGGCACGCGCGCGGACGGTGCCGCGCAGGTCGACCGCGCACACCGCGAGGTGATCGACGCCGATCTCCGCCCCGATGCCGGCCGGTCCGCGTCCGCTCACCGCGAGAGCCGAACCCGGGCGGCCCACCCGGCCCGGCCGCTCCGGGCCCAGTTCCTCCAGCAGCCCCCAGCGGATCAGCTCGTCCACGAGGGTCGACACCGCCGCCCGCGTCAGACCGATGCGCGAGGCGACCGCCGCCCGGGACAGTGGGCCCGCCGCGCTGACGGCGTGCATCACCCGGGCGAGGTTGCGCCGGCGCATACCCTGCTGGGTGTCCGGCAGGGAGCGTCCGGGACCGCGCGAGCGGCCTTCGTGCAGTGGTGCGGTCATGCCCTTCGTCGATCCTCGGTGTCTGCGGCCGGTCCGGTCCCGCGCCCCGGGGCCGGGCCCGGGTTCAGTGCGATTCCGTCCCCCGCTCCAGCAGCGGGGCCGCGTCGGAGAGTACCCCGCTGATCCGCGCCAGTGTCGCCTCGTCCCGCTCCACGGCCTCCAGCACCGGGCCCGCAGCCGTGTCCCAACGGCGTGCCACCGCGCCCGGATCCTCACCGGTCAGCAGGCCGGCGGCCTGTGCGGCGGCCCCCAGGGCGACCAGTTCCCCGGCCCGGGGAATCCGGACCGGCCGTCCCGACAGCCGTCGTACCGTCTGCTGCCAGGCGGTGCCCCGGGCTCCGCCGCCGATCAGCAGCAGCGGAGTACTGCGGTCCGCGTCCTCGTCCAGGACCAGTTCGAGCGCGCCGAGCAGGGCGTGTACCGCGCCGTCGTAGGCCGCCTGCAGCAACTGACCGGCGGTCGTGTCGTGACGCAGTCCGTGCAGCAGGCCGGAGGCGTGGGGGAGGTTCGGGGTGCGTTCGCCGTCCAGGTACGGCAGCAGGGTGACGGAGGTGCCGGCCTCCACGGCCTCGCGGTCCAGGCCCAGCAGTGCCGCGACCCGGTCCACGGCGAGGGTGCAGTTCAGCGTGCACGCCAGCGGCAGCCAGTCCCCGTGCGCGTCCGCGAATCCGGCCACCGTTCCCGTCGGATCGGCGGGACGACGCCGGGCCACCGCGTACACGGTGCCCGACGTGCCGAGGCTCAGCACCGGCGTGCCCGGCCTGAGCCCGAGACCCAGCGCGGCGGCGGCGTTGTCACCGGTGCCCGGTGCCACCAGAGTGCCCTTGGAGAACGGCAGGTCGTGGCCGTCGCGCACGGTGCCTGCCACCTCGCCGGGCCGCACCACCCGGGGCAGCAGCGCGGGGTCCAGCCCCACGTGGGCCAGCGTCTCCTCGTCGTACGCCTCCGTGCCGGCGGCCCACCAGCCCGTGCCGGACGCGTCGCCGCGGTCGGTCGTGCCCTGTCCGGTGAGCCGCTCGGTGAGGTAGTCGTGGGGGAGCCGTACCGCCCTGGTGGCGCGGACGGCCTCCGGCTCGTGCTCGGCCAGCCAGGCCCACTTCGTCACCGTGAACGACGCCCCGGGCACACTGCCGGTCCGCTCCGCCCACGCCTTCGGACCGCCCAGCTCCTCCACGAGCCGGCGGGCCTGCGGCGCCGAGCGGACGTCGTTCCACAGCAGTGCGGGGCGCACCGGTTCGCCCCGCTCGTCCAGCGTCACCAGGCCGTGCTGCTGGCCGCCGATCGACACCGCGGCGGCCTCGTGCGCCGGCTCGCCGCACTGGCGCAGCGCCTCACGAAGCGCTTCCCACCACTGGCGCGGATCACTCTCCCGGCCCACCCCCGAGGACACGGTGTGCGGCGCCTGGCCGCTCGCCACCACCTCGCCGGTGGCCGAGTCGACGACCAGTGCCTTCGTGGACTGGGTGGAGGTGTCCACGCCCACCACGAGCGGACCCTCGGCTGCTGACATCGGGCTCTCCCTCTTTCCGCGGCTCCGCGGGTGTGCTGTGACCGGCAGGACATCCGTCCGCGGCGGCGGTGGAATGGATTCCCCGCCGTCGAGGACACACCTTGTCTCTTCCCAGAGGTGCGTGCGCATACTAATTTGTAAACGGCCATGACGAAATACTCGTACCAAGCAAGGAGCCGCGGCATGAGTTACCAGCCCACCCCCGAGGACAGGTTCACCTTCGGCCTGTGGACCGTTGGCTGGCAGGGCAGGGACCCGTTCGGCGACGCCACCCGCCGTGCCCTCGACCCGGTCGAGACGGTGCGGCGCCTGGCGGAGCTCGGCGCCCACGGAGTGACCTTCCACGACGACGACCTGATCCCCTTCGGGTCCTCGGACACCGAGCGCGAGTCCCACGTCAAGCGCTTCCGCCAGGCCCTTGACGCCACCGGCATGACCGTGCCGATGGCCACCACCAACCTCTTCACGCACCCGGTCTTCAAGGACGGCGCGTTCACCGCCAACGACCGCGACGTCCGCCGCTACGCCCTGCGCAAGACGATCCGCAACATCGACCTCGCCGCCGAACTGGGCGCGAAGACCTACGTCGCCTGGGGTGGCCGCGAGGGTGCCGAGTCCGGAGCCGCCAAGGACGTCCGTGCCGCCCTCGACCGCATGAAGGAGGCCTTCGACCTCCTCGGCGAGTACGTCACCTCGCAGGGGTACGACCTCCGCTTCGCCATCGAGCCCAAACCCAACGAGCCGCGCGGCGACATCCTGCTCCCCACGGTCGGCCACGCGCTGGCCTTCATCGAGCGCCTGGAGCGCCCCGAGCTGTACGGCGTCAACCCCGAGGTGGGCCACGAGCAGATGGCCGGCCTCAACTTCCCGCACGGCATCGCGCAGGCCCTGTGGGCGGGCAAGCTCTTCCACATCGACCTCAACGGCCAGTCCGGCATCAAGTACGACCAGGACCTGCGGTTCGGCGCCGGTGACCTGCGGGCCGCCTTCTGGCTCGTCGACCTGCTGGAGAGCGCCGGCTACGAGGGCCCGCGCCACTTCGACTTCAAGCCACCGCGGACCGAGGACCTCGACGGCGTGTGGGCGTCGGCGGCCGGCTGCATGCGCAACTACCTCATCCTGAAGGAGCGTGCCGCCGCGTTTCGCGCCGATCCGGAGGTCCAGGAGGCGCTGCGCGCCTCGCGGCTGGACGAGCTCGCCCAGCCGACCGCGGCGGACGGCCTGCGGGGCCTGCTCGACGACCGCGCGGCCTTCGAGGACTTCGACGTGGAGGCGGCCGCCGCACGAGGCATGGCCTTCGAGCGGCTCGACCAGCTGGCCATGGACCACCTGCTGGGCGCCCGGAGCTGAACCAGGGTCCCGCCGGGGGCATTCCGGATCCGCCGTGCGGCTTCGGAACGCCCCCTGAGGCCGTGCCGGTGAACCCGTTCGGGGACGCCCTGATCCGCTGCCGACGGGCCGTCCCGCCGGCCGTGGCGGCCGTCAGGCGCCTCGGGGCACCGGGGCCTGCGGGGCCGGTCGTGCCGCGGCCAGCGCGGTCGCCGGGTTCCGGTCCGGGGCACCCGCCGGAACCCAGTGGCCGCCTTCCGTCCGGAACGGCCACCAGCGGCCGTCCGGCCCGAGGCGCAGCTGTACCCCTTCGTCCGGGACCGTCCACAGGTTGCCTTCCCGCCGGAACGACGGCCGTTCTCCCGTCTCCCAGGCCGCGTCCAGGGCGGCACGCGCGCGTGCGAGCGCCGCGCCCTGGACCGGCCACTCCCCATCGAGGACGGCCAGGGCCGCCGGCCCTCCCAGACGCCAGGCGCGAACGGCGGTCGCCAGCCCCTCGCGGCCCCGCCCCGATCCCTCGGCGAGCCGCTCGGCCACGGCATCGGGAACCGCGCCGTCGGCGAGCCGTACGACGTCCTCGGCCGCCGTCGGCGCCCGGTGATCCGGCTCCCCGGGACCGCCGTTGCCGAGGGCCTGCCCCAGCAGCCGGTGGACCTCCCGCGCCGTCCTCCCGGCCAGGTACCGCAGCGCCACCGGATCCACCGCCGGCGTCGGTGCCGTCCCGGCGTCGTAGGACGGTGGTCCGCCGGGCGCCTCCGGAACGGCGGGCAGCGCGGGGAGAGCGGGGACGATGTCCGCGGCCGCCCACGCCTCCGCGGCATCCACACCCTCGGCCTCGTACGGCTCGCCCGGCGCCGCCGGCTCGTCCGGGGGCGCGGTGCTCCGCTGGTGCAGTTCCCGCAGGAACGTGCTCTCTCCCCGGCCGCGCATGAGCAGCAGCACGAACGGATCCTCGTCCAGCAGCCGTGCCACCTGATGGCACAGGGCGGCGGTGTGCCCGCAGTGGTCCCATGCGCCGCAGTCGCACTCGGGTTCCAGCTCCCCGAGACCGGGCAGCAGTTCGATCCCCCTGATCGCCGCGTCCTCGATCAGGTGCGACGGCAGGTCCCCGTCGAGGAGCGCGGCCAGGTGCCCCGCCTGCTCGACGGCCAGGCCCACGAACCGGTCCCACTCCTGCTCGGACAGCTCGGGCAGCAGGACGTCGGCCCGGTGAGCGGTGCCCTTCGGCTCCCGGACGACGGCGGTCACCCGGCCCGGCCGCACGGTCAGCGCGCCCACCTCGCCCGCGCGCGCGAGCCGGCGCCCCGCCTTCACCGCGGTGGCCTCCAGCGCCGCGTCCTCCAGCGCCGCCAGCCAGGCGCGGCCCCACCAGGTCCATGCGAACCCCCGCCCGCGCGCGGGCGGCAACGCGGCGAACGTGCGCTCCGGGCCGCCCTCGGGTCCGTGCTCGTAACGGCTCATCGCGCCTCCCCGCGCAGTTCCACCAGCGCGGCGAGTTCCGCGTCCGTCAGCTCCGTCAGTTCAGCCGGCGCGGACCCGCCGGTGCCCAGCACGGCGTCCGCGAGTGCGCGCTTGCGCCCGAGCATCTCCGCGATGCGGTCCTCGACGGTCCCCTCGGCGATCAGCCGGTGCACCTGCACCGGGCGGGTCTGCCCGATCCGGTACGCCCGGTCGGTGGCCTGGGCCTCGACCGCCGGGTTCCACCAGCGGTCGTAGTGCACCACGTGGTCGGCCCGGGTGAGGTTCAGGCCCGTCCCCGCGGCCTTCAGCGACAGCAGGAAGACCGGCACCTCGCCGTCCTGGAAGCGGCGCACCAGCGTCTCGCGCTCGCCGACGGGGGTGCCGCCGTGCAGGAGCTGCGAGGGGACCCCGCGGGCCGTCAGGTGCCGTTCGAGCAGACGGGCCATGCGCACGTACTGCGTGAAGACGAGCACCCCCGAGCCCTCCGCCAGGATGGTGTCGAGGAGTTCGTCCAGCAGCTCCAGCTTGCCGGAGCGTCCCACGAGCGCGGGATCGTCCTCCTTGAGGAACTGCGCCGGGTGGTTGCAGATCTGCTTCAGACCGGTCAGCAGCTTCACGACGAGGCCCCGGCGGGCCATGTCGTCGGCGTCCGCGATCAGGCCGAGGGTCTCGCGGACGAGCGCCTCGTAGAGACCGGTCTGCTCGTGCGTCAGTGCCACGGGACGGTCGGTCTCCGTCTTCGGCGGCAGTTCCGGTGCGACGCCCGGGTCCGACTTGCGGCGCCGCAGCAGGAACGGCCGTACGAGCCGTGCCAGCCGCTCCGCCGCGGCGGGGTCCCCGCCGGCCTCGACGGGCCGCGCGTACCGCGCGCGGAAGGTGCCGAGGCGGCCGAGCAGCCCCGGGGTGGTCCAGTCGAGGATCGCCCACAGTTCCGTGAGGTCGTTCTCCACCGGTGTCCCGGTGAGCGCCACGCGCGCGCGTGCGCCGATGGAGCGCAGGGCGCGCGCGGTCGCCGCGTAGGGGTTCTTCACGTGCTGTGCCTCGTCGGCGACGGCCATCCCCCAGGGCACCTCGGCGAGCCGTTCGGCGTCCAGCCGCATCGTGCCGTACGTGGTGAGCACGAACTCGCCGTCCGCCAGGGCTTCGAGAGCGCGCCCCGGCCCGTGGAACCGGCGTACCGGGACACCGGGCGCGAATCGTTCGATCTCGCGCTGCCAGTTGCCGAGCAGGGAGGCCGGGCAGACCACCAGCGTGGGACCGGCCGACGAGGGGTCCGCCTGCCGGTGCAGATGGAGCGCGATCAGCGTGACCGTCTTCCCCAGCCCCATGTCATCGGCCAGACAGCAGCCCAGTCCGAGGGCCGTCGTCCGGGCGAGCCAGCCCAGACCGCGCAGCTGGTAGTCGCGCAGGGTGGCGGCGAGCCCCGGCGGCTCGCCCATTGGCTCGGAGGCCTCCGGGTCGGCGAGCCGCTCCCGGAGCTGCGCCGGCCACCCCGTGGGCCGTACGTCGACCCGGAGGCCGTCGGCCTCGGCGGAGCCCGTCAGGGCGGCGGCCAGGGCCTCGACCGGGGTGATGGAGCGATCCTCGCGGCCGCGCGCGCGGTCCGCCTCGCGGGGGTCGACGAGCACCCAGCGGTCGCGCAGCCGGACCAGGGGACGCTTGGCCTCCGCCAGCAGATCCAGTTCCTCCCGCGACAGCTCGCGCCCGCCCAGCGCGAACGACCACCGGAACTCCGGCCGGGCGTCCGCGGAGAGGAACGAGGGCAGCGCTTCGCTCCGCCCGTCCGCCGGGCCGACGGACGCGTGCGCGCTCAGCCCGCGTGACAGGTCCTTGGGCCAGTGCACGTCGACGCCGGCGGTGGCCAGAGCACGGGCACCCTCGCCCAGGAGGTCGGCGATCTCGTCGTCGGCCAGGTGCACCACATCGGGAACGGCGGCGGTGAGCAGCGGAGTCAGCGGCGGCCACGCCCGGGCCGCCCGGCGCAGGGCCAGCAGCGTGTCCGCGCGTGCGCGCGGACCGAACGCCTCGCGCGTGACCGCCGGGCCGGACCAGAGTCCGGCGGCGTCGGCGACGCCCACCGTCCCGCTCGCGCCGTGCACCTGGAGCACCGCACGGAACCGCACCGCGGCGTGACCCTCGCCATCGGCGTCGTGGAGGCCCGTCGCCTCCACCCGCAACGACAGCCGGACGCCCGTGTCGTGCCCGGCGGCGATGTCGTCGGCCCACGCGCGGAGGCCGGGCAGGTGCTGGGGCTCCGGCGCGGCGAACGCGGCGCCGCCCGTCACGAGCGCGGCGGCGGGGGAACGGGGGAGGGTGTCGGCGACCGCGTCCAGGAAGGAGCGCAACAGACGTTCCGGGTCCGGCAGGCGTGGCCGGCCCTCCACGGCGAGAGGCGTGGCGTGGGCCTCCGGGGGCATGGCGGCGGCGAGTTCACGGACCAGCTCGGCATCGCGCGCGGACAGCGGCCCCACCCGCCATGTGTCGTGACCGGCCGGCGACAGGCCGGGCAGGAGCAGACCGCGCGCCAGGAACCGCAGGGCGAGCAGGCCGGCCGTGCCCCAGAACTCGACGGCTCGGTGCCGTCCTTCCTGCCCCGGCCGGGTGAGCACCGGGAGCGCCGCCCCGACCGGCAGCAGCGCGGCGGGCAGCCGTACCCGCCGCACGTCACCGCCCGGCGCGGGCAGCACCAGGTCCAGCTCCGCGACGGAGCCCCGGGCGACGGTGGGTGGAACGTCGCCGTCCGGCTGCCAGAAGGCCATGGTGCCGGTGCGGGGCGGATCGGACGGGACGAAGACCGCGCGGCAGCGGTTCAGCCAGGACGGATCGGACGGGGCGGACGGGGCGGACGGGTCGGGGAGTTGCGACGGCTCGTGCGATTCGGCCGCGTCGCACTGCTCAGGGTGCTCGGACGGTTCGGGGTGCTCGGACGGTTCGGTGGGCGGTGCGGTGGAGATCCTCTGCACGACTCTGCCCGCGCTCCTCAAATTTGACTACTGAGACTCGAAGTCGCCGAGGGTACAGCACCGCGGAGGTCCGGTCCGAGCGACCGGCCTGTGACGTGGGCCACTAGGGGGCGGGCGTCGGGGAAGTCTCAGGGTCGGGCCCCGGAACCGCGGGAAGCGTACGGCCGTTCTCAGGGCAGAGAGCGGCAAGGGCTGCCGCGGAGGAGGCGACGCTCATGTCCAAGAACGCGAAGATCGCCGCAGGGGGCGTGGCGGTCGGTCTGATCCTGCTGATCTGGCTGCCCTGGTGGGTGGCGTTCCTCGTCGTGGTGGGAGTCCCGGTCGCCGCCTACCTGGCCCTGGACCCCTCGCAGCGGCGCAGACTGCGTCGTGTCACGCGCAAGGAACTGGGCCGCTGAGGGGCCGGTGACCGGCCCGAGCGGACGGGGCTCACCGGCCGGCCGGAACCCGTTCGGCGAGGAGCCGTGCCGCTACGGGCGCGGCACGGCTCCACCGACTCACAGGGGCCGCACGGCCAACTTGTCGAGCGCCTCCAGCAGGCCGGGCAGCTCGGGGCCCCGGCCCACCGGCAGCACCTCCCCCGGCTCCTCGTCCAGCAGGACGAACGCGATGTCGTCGGTGCGCGCCACGATCGACCAGCCGGGGCCGTCGGCCCGCAGCGTACGGGCGTCGCCCGGGGCGAACGAGGAGCGGACCCGGCCGAGCGGCGGCGGCGAGTCGACGTAGGCGCGAGCCTCCGCCAGTACGCGCCGTACGCCCTGGTGCCCGGACCTGGGTGCACCCTTGGCGTCGTCCGCCGGCGACTCCGCCGCTTCCGGCCGCGCGCCGGGGGAGGGCGAGTAGCCGTCGCCGATCTGCTCCCGCCAGACCGCCCACTGCAGCGCGATCTCGTCGGCGCCCAGGCGACGCTGGGCCGGCCCCCAGGAGCTTGTGTCCGGCGGGGTCAGCGCGGGCCCGTCCGCGGCGTCCGGAGTGGGATCGTGAGGTGCGGGCACCCCCGGCGCGGCCACGGCGACCGCCAGCGGCCAGCCCGGCAGAGCGGCCACCACGGTGTTCTCGTCCGGCGACAGCTCGTACTCCATGCCGCAGTCCCAGGACGCGATCGCCACGGCGACCAGGGACACGTCGTCGATGGCGACCGTCCAGCGGGCGCCGTCACCGTCCTGCCCCAGCACCAGGCCGTACCCGTCGGCGTACGGCGCCAGTCCCAGCGCCGCGCAGGCCTCCGGATAGTCGTCGCCCAGCACGCTCGGGAACTGTGCGGGCGTCAGCAGCACCGCCGTGAGCACATACAGCGCCTCGTCCGCGGCGGCGACGGCCTGCTCGTCCGTCCCGGCCATCACAGCCCTCCCAGTGGTTCGTCCCTTCGGCGCGCACCCTAGTGCGAGTGGAAGGTACTTGTCACGACTCCACACACCACGCGGAGCTGCAGGTTTCCACCTGGACGGGGGCGAAACGGCCGCCCGGCGGAAGGCCGCGGCCCGGGGCCGGCCCCGTCCGGCTCAGGCGGCCGGGAGACCGAGGAGGTCGCGGGCGACCGTCCGGGGCGACTCGTCGCGTTCCCGGGCCAGTGCGATGACCGCCCGGCACGCCAGTTCGCTCACCCCGAAGGACAGCGCCTCCGGCGATACCCACGCCGACGCCTCGTCGATGCCGTCCTGGTCGTCCTCCGCGCGGGCCGCCACATAGGCCGCCGCGGCCTCGAACAAGTTGTGTGGACGCCGTTCCCGGCCGCCCGTCGCCGCCGGGCGCGGGGAGGTACGGAACCTGGAGGCATACTTGCGCATCGCGTCGAACACGTGACCCGCCTTCCTCTGTACGGGGTCGTCACCGACCACTCATCCGGCACTGTTCAACGTAGAGTTGAAGCTCCGGCGGTAAAAGGGGGCAGTGACGGTGCGCTTCGACCGGCTCAGGCGGATCCAGCGGATGGACCCCGTGGAGGACGCTCACGAAATCTACCGGCTCAGCACCGCGTTCGAATTCCCGTGGGACTACACACGGGCCCTGGAATTGGCCCTGTACCGCACCTACGCCGTCCCCTCCATCGGGCGGCTGCTCGCACGGACGGGGGAGCTGACCGAGCGCGCGCAGAAGCGGTACGACGACACCGCCCTGCTGCTGGACACCGTGGTGGAACACGGCTTCGCCGCACCCGAGGGCCGCACCGCGATCCGCCGCATCAACCGGATGCACCGCAGCTACGACATCAGCGACGACGACATGCGGTACGTGCTGTCCACGTTCGTGGTGGTGCCCCGGCGCTGGATCGACACCTACGGCTGGCGCCGTCTGTCCCGGCACGAGATCGTCGCAGCCACCGAGTACTACCGCATCCTCGGCCGGCATCTGGGCATCCCCGATGTCCCGGCGACCTACGAGGAGTTCGAGGCGCTGCTCGACGCCTACGAGCAGGCCCACTTCGGCTGGGACGAGCAGGCCCGGCGGGTCTCCGACGCCACGCTCGACCTGATGGCGTCCTGGTATCCGCGCCCGCTGGCATCCCTGCTGCGCACGGCCACGCTCGCACTGCTCGACGAACCCCTGCTGCGCGCCTTCCACTACGAGCCGCCGGGCCCTGTCTCCTCGGCGCTCGTGCGCCGCGCGGTCCGAGCTCGCGGCCGGCTTGTCCGCCTGCTCCCGCCCCGCCGCGCACCGCACTTCGCCCGGCAGAACCGGGAGATCAAGAGCTACCCGGGCGGCTACCGCCCGGCCGACCTGGGCACCCGCCCGGTTCCGGGGATGGGCGGCTGCCCGGTGCGCCACCTGGACGCCTCAGCGGGCGACGTCCCCGAGTGAGGCCAGGGTGTCGCGCAGCCAGGCGAGTTCGGCCCGGCTGGTGGCACGCGCGATGGTGAGGACGCCACGCCGGAACGGATCGTCCAGTTCCTCGGCGCGCAGCGGCCGGTCACCGTCGTAGAAGAAACTCGCCGGCTCTTCCAGGAAGGCCAGCCGGCGCCGCAGCACGGTCGCCTGAGCGGCCGGATCGTCGAGGTGCCGCAGGAACGCGAGCACGGTGAACCAGTGGTTCTCGTCGGTGATCTCGCGCTGCCCGGGCTCGGCCAGCCGGCGGCGCAGCTCCTGCCTGCCCTCCTCGGTGAGGGTCAGGACGTGACGCGGCGCGGCCACGGCGCCGGGCTCGGTGGTCCGCGCCAGCAGTCCCGCCTTCTCCAGCCGCTTGATCGCGGGGTACAGCGTGCTCTCGGCCACGGGCCGCACATGCCCGGTGAGCGCGGCGATGTGCCTGCGCAGGACGTAGCCGTGGAGCGGGACGTCGTAGAGGAAGCCGAGGATGGCGAGTTCCAGCATGACCGCATTCTCTCGCAAGGGCGCTGTACATCAAGACGCGCATATTCTTGTGGCGCAATACATCGGTGTCGAAGTATGTTGGGATCGGCGGAGTCGAGCCGCGGTGACGCGGGAACCGTAGTGACGCAGGAGGGGCGACGTGGAGCAGGCCGTATTCGACGACAAGGGAAGCCGGATCCGGTGGACGGAGGTGTCCGGTGCGGAGCCCGCGCGCGTGTATCTGCACGGACTCGGATCGGTCTCCTCCGTGTGCCACGCGCATGTCGCGGCCCGTCCCGAACTGGTCGGCAGGCGAAGCCTGTTCGTGGACCTGCCCGGGCACGGCATCAGTGACCGTCCCGAGCATTTCGGATACACGCTGGAGGAGAACGCCGACGCCCTGGCGGCCGCGGTGGACCAGGCGGGCGTCACCGGTGCCGAACTGATCGCGCACAGCATGGGCGGAGCCGTCGCCATCGTGCTCGCCCACCGGCGGCCCGACCTGGTCTCACGGCTGGTCCTCACCGAGGCCAACCTCGACGCCTTCCCGCCGCCCACGGCAGGAAGCAGCTCGATCGCCACCTACGAGGAGGACGAGTTCGTCGAGAGGCGGTACGCGCGCGTGCTGGACGCCGTCGGCCCGCTGTGGGCGGCCACGATGCGGCTGGCCGACCCCCGGGCGCTGCACCGCAGCGCCGTCGGCCTCCGCCGCGGCTCGGACCCTGTCATGCGCACGATTCTTCAGGGCCTGGAGGTCGACCGCGTCTACCTCCAGGGCGAACACAGCGGCGAACTCCTGGGCCGGAAGGACCTGGAAGCCGCAGGGGTGCGCGTTCTCACGGTGCCGGGCGCCGGGCACAACGTGATGTTCGACAACCCCGACGCCTTCGTGGCGGCCGTGGCCGGACAGGTCTGACACGACGTGGCGCTCAGCCCTCGCGCGTCGCCAGCGCGAGGAAGCGCGCGTCCTCGTCGGCGTACGAGGTCATGCGCCACCCCGAGCCGTCCAGCAGCGGGCGGAGGTTGGCCTCGGCGCGGAGGTCGTCCGGGGTGAGCCGCCGCCCCTGACGCGCCGCCAGGGCCGCCCGGCCGATGGGATGGAACAGCGCGAGCCTGCCGCCCGGACGCACCACACGGGCCAGCTCCCGCAGGTTCTCGACGGGCTCCGGCAGATGCGCGATCAGGCCGGCGGCGAACACCGCGTCCAGGGCGCCCCCGCGCAGCGGCAGCGCGGCGACGTCCGCGAGCAGCAGGAGGCCCTCCTGGTCCCGGCCGGCCCGCACGGCGGCCTGGAGCATCGCCGGGGTCAGATCGACGCCGACCACCACGCCGACGGGCCCGACCGCGGCACGCAGCGGCCGCAGAGCGCGGCCCGTGCCGCATCCGGCGTCGAGCACGCGGTCGCCCGGACCCAGTCCCATCTCCGCCACGGCGGCCGCGAAGGCGGGGCCGTCATCGGGGAACCTGCTGTCCCACCCGGCCGCACGGGGGGCGAAGAACTCCTGGACGTGTGTGTGGTCGTCGCTCATGTCCGGCATGATTCCTCACCGACACGAGGGACACTCCTGCGCGCACGTTCGAGCGCGACCCGATCGTTCCGCCGCATCTCTGCGCCATATTCCAACACCTTTCGAAACGCGCCCCCTTCGTGCGCCCCTGCCCCGGCTAGCGTCCCGGGGCCATGGGACACCTGGACCACGCCGCCTTCGGCTGGCTGACCCCCGCGCTGTCGTATCTGATGGCCTGCACGGGCGCCGCACTGGGACTGCGCTGCACCGTCCGCGCGCTCGCCGCCACCGGCCGGTCGCGACGCAACTGGCTCCTCACCGCGGCCTCCGCGATCGGCACGGGCATCTGGACCATGCACTTCGTGGCCATGCTCGGCTTCCGCGTCAGCGGTACCGGCATCCGCTACGACGTACCGCTGACCATCCTCAGCCTGGTCGTCGCCATGGCCGTCGTCTGCGCCGGCGTCTTCGCCGTCGGCTACAGCCGGGACCGCAACCGCGCCCTCCTGCTCGGCGGGCTCACCACCGGGCTGGGCGTCGCCAGCATGCACTACCTGGGCATGGCGGCGGTACGGCTGCACGGCGAGGTGACCTACCGGCCCGTACTCGTCGGCCTCTCGGTGCTGATCGCCGTCGTGGCCGCGACCGTGGCGCTGTGGGCGGGGCTCAACATCAAGTCGCCTCTCGCGGTCACCCTCGCCTCCCTCGTCATGGGAGCGGCGGTCAGCAGCATGCACTACACCGGAATGTTCGCGGTGAGAGTGCGCGTCAGCCCATCCGGCGACGTCCTGCCCGGGGCCACGGCGATGCAGTTCATCTTCCCCCTCGCCGTCGGCCTCGGGTCCTACCTGTTCCTCACCTCGGCCTTCGTCGCCCTCTCGCCCTCGGCCGGCGAGCGCGAGGCGTCCGCCTCCGCCCAGCGGCCCGTCCAGAACGCCGCCCGCTAGCGGGATCCCCTTCCCGGACCCCCGTCCCACGTCCCGAGCGAGGAGGCCATGCGCCCACCCCGTGACACCCCGCATGCCGGCTCACCCGGACGGGTCCCGGCCCCGCGCGGACGCCGCGCGCACGCCGGACCACCGGCCGACGAGGGCACGAATCAGCCCCTGGACCTCCCTCCGCTCGGCCCTCCCGCGCGCGTGGGACGCCGGCGCCTCCGCCCTCGAACGGTGCGCGCCAAGGTGATCTGCCTGCTGATGGTGCCCGTCGTCTCCTTGCTCGCCCTGTGGGCCTACGCCACCGTCAGCACCGCCCAGGACATCGCCCGGCTGCGCCAGTCCCAGAGCGTCGACACCGAACTGCGCGCCCCGGTGGCCGCCGCCGTCACCGCGCTGCAGAACGAGCGGGCCGCGGCCGTTCGCTACGCCGTCGAGCCCGGCGCGGCGCGCGGCGACGACCTGCGGAGCACGGCCGCCCGCACCGACCACGCACTGACCGGACTGCGGCTCGGCGACGACAGTACGGTCGCCGACAGCCAGGAACTCCCGGGCCGGGTCGCCGAGCGGCTGGACGCGTTCGTGACCGGTGCCGAGCGCCTGCGCGCGCTGCGGACCGCCGTGCTCGACCGCAGAACCGGCTGGAGCCAGGCCTTCGACCAGTACACCAGGACTATCGGTACGGCCTTCACGGTGGACGGCGCCCTCACCGGCATCCAGCAGGCCGACGTCGGCTCGGACGCGCGCGTGCTGCTCGAGTTCTCCCGGGCCGCCGAGGCACTGGCCCAGGAGGACACCGTCCTCGGCGGCACACGACCGGACGCCCGACCGCAGGGCGAACGGCTGCGGCTGTTCGCCGCCGCCGTCGCCACGCGCCGCGCGCTCACCGAGGCCGCCGTCGCCGACCTGCCCGGCAGCCAGCGCGCCGCCTGGCACGACCTCGCGGGCAGCGGCGCCCACACCGCCCTCACCGCCATCGAGGACAGGATCCTCGCCGTGGGACCCGGAGCCAGGGCGGCCGGCGCGGCACCGGGGACCGCCTGGAACAGTGCCCACGCGCGCGTCCGGGACGACATGCGGACCCTGGCGGCGGACACCGGCCGTGCCGTGGCGGGCCGGTCCGATCCCTACAAGCGCGGACTGCTGAGTCCGGCGGGCGCCGCCGTGCTCTTCGGCCTCGCCGCCGTCTGCACCTCGCTCGTCATCTCCGTCCGCATCGGCCGGGCCCTCGTCATCGAACTGGTCAGCCTGCGCAACGACGCCCTGGAGATCGCCCGCCGCAAACTCCCCGCGGCGATGCGGAAACTGCGCATGGGCGAGGAGATCGACGTCGAGGCTGAGGCGCCCGCCGGGCCGCCGGCGGAGGACGAGACCGGCCAGGTCACCGAAGCCCTGACCGTCGTGCACCGCGCCGCCCTGCGCGCGGCCGCGGAGCGGGCCGAACTCGCCGGCGGCATCTCCGGGGTCTTCGTCAACCTGGCCCGGCGCAGCCAGGTGCTGGTCCACCGCCAGCTCAGCCTCCTGGACAGCATGGAGCGGCGCTCCGACGACCCCGACGAACTGAGCGACCTGTTCCGGCTCGACCACCTCACCACCCGGATGCGGCGGCACGCCGAGAGCCTGATCATCCTCTCCGGAGCGGCGCCCGGCCGGGCCTGGCGGACGCCGGTGCCCCTCACGAACGTCGTACGCGCGGCGGTGTCCGAGGTCGAGGACTACGCGCGCGTGGAGGTGCGCGGGCTCCCGGGGGTGTCCGTGGTCGGAGCCGCGGTCGCCGACCTCACCCATCTGCTGGCCGAACTCGTCGAGAACGCGGCCCAGTTCTCGCCGCCCCACACGCGCGTGCGGGTCACCGGGGAGCCCGTCGGCAACGGTTACGTCCTGGAGGTCGAGGACCGGGGCCTCGGCATGGGTTCCGAGGTCCTCGCGGAGGCGAACCGGCGGATCGAGCAGTCCGAGGCCCTCGACCTGTTCGACAGCGACCGTCTCGGACTCTTCGTGGTCAGCCGGCTCGCCTCCCGGCACGGCGTCAAGGTGCACCTGCGTGCCTCCCCCTACGGAGGCACCACCGCGGTCGTCCTGCTGCCCACGGTCCTTCTGCACACCGGGCCCCCGGAACACCCCGTGCGGGAGGAGGCGCCGGCGGCCCCGCCGCGCCGGCCCGAGCACGCGCGCGTGCCGGAGGAATCCCCGCCCGAGGTCACCGCCCCGACCGGCCGGCCCGCCCTCGCGGCCACCGCCCCCGCCCACCAGTCCCCGGCCCCTGAACGCCGGCCGTCGCCCCCCGCGCACCGGACCCCGACTCCCCAACACCCGTCCTCGGCCCCCGCGCACGAACCGCCGCCCCCCGGAGTCACCGCCTTGAGGCCGCACCGCCCGCCGCACGACTCCGACCCCTCCGACGTCCTCCCGCGCCGTGTGCGCCAGGCGAACCTCGCCCCGCAACTCCGCCGGCAGCGCCTCGAGGAGCCGGCACCGGAGCCAGCCCCGCGCGGTGACGACGGACGCACCCCCGAGCTCGTACGGGATCGCATGGCGGCCTACCGCGACGGCTGGGTCCGGGGCGGCGGACGAGCCGGCCGCGGTGCCGTCCCAGGAACCGGAACAGGCAGTGAGAGCAGCGAAGGAGACCCGGCATGATCCAGGACCCCAACCTGAGGGCCGCCCAGCGATCCGGTGAACTCGACTGGCTGCTGGACGACCTGGTGATGCGGGTGAACGAGGTACGGCACGCCGTGGTGCTGTCCAACGACGGCCTCGCCGTAGGCGCCTCCACCGGCCTCGGGCGGGACGACGCGGAGCATCTGGCCGCCGTGGCCTCCGGCTTCAACAGCCTCGCCAAGGGCGCGGGGCGCCATTTCGGCGCGGGCGGCGTACGCCAGACGATGGTGGAAATGGACGACGCCTTCCTCTTCGTCGCGGCCGCCGGAGAGGGCTCCTGCCTCACCGTGCTCACCGCCGTCACCGCGGACATCGGCCTCGTCGCCTACGAGATGGCACGACTGGTCAGACGCGTCGGCGAGCACCTGTACACCGCGCCGCGCGTAACCGCCCGGCCGCCCGCCGCCGGATGAGCCGGAAGGGCGGCAGCGATGACCGGCATTCCGACCGGCGGCCCGGGCGAACCGGGCATCCAGTGGTACGACGGCGAGGCCGGCCCCCTGGTCCGCCCCTACGCCATGACCGGCGGACGCACCCAGCCGGGCCCCTCCGGAGTGAGCTTCGACCTGATCGCCCTCGTCACCCTCGACCCAGCCGCACCGGCGATGGACGACGACACCGCGCTCGGACCCGAACACCGGGCGCTGATCGGCCTGTGCCGTCTCGAGACACAGTCCGTCGCCGAACTGGCGGCCGGTGCTGACCTGCCGGTGGGCGTGGTCAGAGTGCTCCTCGGCGACCTGCTCGAACTGGGCCGCGTCACCGTCAGCCGTCCGGTGCCCCCGGCCCATCTGCCGGACGAGCGCGTTCTGCGCGAAGTCATAGAAGGGCTGCGGGCGCTGTAGATGAACCCTGTGGAACCCGACTCACGCCGAGAGAAGTGATCATGGTCTCCGAGCACTCCGACGCAGCAGCCGACACGTCCGCCCTGGCGCTGAAGATCCTGGTCGCCGGCGGCTTCGGGGTCGGCAAGACGACCCTCGTCGGCGCCGTCAGCGAGATCCGCCCGCTGCGCACCGAGGAACTGCTCAGTGAAGCCGGTCAGTCGGTGGACGACACCGACGGCGTCGACCACAAGGTCACCACGACCGTCGCCATGGACTTCGGGCGGATCACCATACGCTCCGGTCTCTCCCTGTACCTCTTCGGGACGCCGGGGCAGGACCGCTTCTGGTTCCTGTGGGACGAGCTCTCCCAGGGGGCGCTCGGCGCCGTGGTCCTCGCCGACACCCGGCGTCTGGAGGACTGCTTCCCGGCGGTCGACTACTTCGAGCACCGGCGCATCCCGTTCGTGGTGGCCGTCAACTGCTTCCCCGGCGCACGCGGCTACGGCGCCTCCGACGTCTCCCGGGCCCTCGACCTGGACCATGGAACACCGGTCGTCCTGTGCGACGCGCGAGAGCGGGACTCCGGCAAGGAGGTGCTGATCCGGCTCGTCGAGTACGCCGGGCGGATGCACACCGCCCGGCTCCTCGACTCCGTGGGCTGAGCGGGTCTTCTCAGGCGGCCAGGTCCTTGACCGCCACCACCTTGTCGATGGTGGCCCTGACCAGCAACTCGCCCGGGACGCCGTTGCGGGCCCCGTACTCCTCGGCGCGTTCCTCGCCCATGTACCGGGCGGCGATGCGGGTGGCCCACAGCCGCACGTCGTCCAGTTCCTCCGACAGCCGGGCCCGGCCGCTCAGCACCACGAAGTGAAAGGGCGGCCGGTCGTCGTCCACACACAGGGCGATCCGTCCGTCACGGGTGAGATTGCGCCCTTTCACGGTTTCCCTGCCGGTGTTGAACACCAGCTCGTCCCCGTCCAGCAGGAACCAGATGGGGGCCACATGCGGGCTCCCATCGGCGCTGACGGTGGACAACTTGCCGGTTCGGGTGCCGTTCGAGACGAACGCCCGCCATTCCTCATCGGTCATCTTCTGTGCCATACGCCCATCCTGCTTGCCCGGACGCCGGTCGTGGGGAAGGCTGGCGGGCAGGTCCTCCGGCCAGGAGGAGACGTCACACGGGGAGACGGAACATGGCGCAGAACCAGGGACTCGGCTGGCTCCTGGACGATCTGACCGAGCGAGTGGACCATGTGCGGCACGCGCTGGTCCTGTCCAACGACGGGCTGGTCACGGGAGCGAGCACCGGGCTGCGCCGGGAGGACGCCGAGCATCTGGCCGCGGTCGCCTCCGGGTTGCACAGCCTGGCGAAGGGTTCCGGACGCCACTTCGGCGCGGGCACGGTCCGCCAGACGATGATCGAGTACGACGACGCCGTGCTGTTCGTGACCGCGGCCGGCACCGGCAGCTGTCTGTGCGTGCTCAGCGGCGCCGAAGTCGACATCGGCCAGATCGCCTACGAGATGACGCTGCTCGTCAACCGCGTCGGCGAACACCTCGGTGTCGACGCCCGGCAGCCCGACCGCCCCGTGACGGACATCTGACCTGCGTGCTCTCCTGACCCGCGCAGTTATCCACAGGCTCGCCGCGCCACACACGGGCCCGGCTACGGTGTGTGCACGGGCAACGCACAGGGCGTGAGCCACCCACTCCACGGGGGAGTACCACCATGCCGGACAGCACTCTTGTCCCCGCCGTCCCCGCCACCTGCTCGCCGAGCCGAGCCGCTCGCGAACTGGGCCTCAAGCGGGTCGAGTTCGATCTCGCGGTCCATCTCGGCCGGATCCGGACGGTGCCCGACGAAGGCGGCGGAGGCCGCAGGGTGGAGCAGGCCGAGATCGACCGGCTGCGCGCCCGGTACGGCTTCCCCAGCACCCTCCGTGAGCACGTGCGGGTGGTGGGCACGGCGGAAGGCGCCGCGCTCATGAGGATTCCCGCGGGCAGGTTCACCAGGCTCGCCCGTCTGGGCCTGCTGGTGCCGGTGCGCTTTTATCTGAACCGCTATCGCGCGGTGGTCTGGCTGTATCTGGCCGACGAACTAGAGCAGTTCGCGACCGGCGGGGAGAACGTCCGTCTGCTCAAGGGGCGTACGCCCGAGACTCTCAGAGGGCAGCTGGCGACCGGGGTCGATCTGCGGGCCCGCAACTGGCGGGGCCGGCATTTCGGGTTTCTGCTGCGGCAGGCCGGGGATCCCTGGGCACGGGCGGCGGCGGTGGCCGCGTTCCTGGCGCCCACCGAGGTCGCGGACGTCGTCCGGGACCCCCATGAACGCGCCCTGCTGGAGCGACTCAGGCCCGCCCCGCCCGCCCACGGCGCACCGGGTTCCTCCTTCGCCCACCTCGCCGAGCACCTCATGACCGCGCAGGATCCCGACGAGGTCGGGTGGCTGCGCAGCGATCTGGCGCAGGCGGTGCGGGAGGCGCGTACCCAGGCACCCGCCCGGCGTCCGCCGGTACGGCTCACGAAGGCCGCCGCGGAGCACACTCCCGCGGGTGACGCCGAGGCCGAGCGACTCGTGCCGGCAGGGCCCGGCGGGGCCTCGGAAAGCAGGCCCGCCCGGCGCCACCGGGCGGTGGCCCACACCGTGGCCACGGCGCCGCCCCACCCGGCGCCGCGCCAGGCCCATGAGGCCCGCCCAGAGGTACCCCGGCCCACCCGCGGCCTTCGGACGTGGTTGTCCCGCGCGAACTCCCGGCCCACGCAGGCGCCGCGTCACAGGGCCCGGAACAGACCCTCCTGCACGACAGAGACGAGCAGCCGGCCGCGCACGTCGTAGATGCGGCCGCGGGCCAGCCCGCGCCCGCCGGTGGCGACCGGGGACTCCTGGTCGTACAGGAACCACTCGTCCGCGCGGAACGGCCGGTGGAACCACATGGCGTGATCCAGCGAGGCCATGTCGAAGTTCCGCGGGCCCCACAGCGGTTCGACCGGAATGCGGACCGCGTCCAGCAGAGTCATGTCACTGGCGTAGGTCAGTGCGCAGGTGTGCACCAGCGGTTCGTCCCCGAGCGGACCGACCGCGCGCATCCACACGGCGCTGCGCGGCTCGGCCCCCTGGATCTCCTCGGTGTTCCAGCGCAGCCGGTCCACGTAACGGATGTCGAACGGCTGGCGGCGCGCCATCCGCTCCAACTGCTCCGGCAGCGCGCCCAGATGCTTGCGGATCTCATCGGTCACCGTCGGCAGCGACTCCGGGTCCGGTACCTCACGGGCGGGCGGCAGCTGGTGCTCGAAGGGTCCTTCCTCAGGTTTGTGAAAGGAGGCGGTGAGATTGAAGATCGTGCGGCCCTGCTGCACGGCCGTGACCCGTCGGGTGGTGAACGACCGGCCGTCGCGCACCCGTTCCACCTGGTACACGATGGGCACACCCGGCCGGCCCGGGCGCAGGAAATACGCGTGCAGCGAGTGCACCGGGCGCTCGCCGTCCGTGGTGCGCCCGGCGGCGACCAGCGCCTGGCCCGCCACCTGGCCGCCGAAGACCCGCTGCAGGGACTCCTGCGGGCTCCGGCCGCGGAAGATGTTGACCTCGATCTGCTCCAGGTCGAGCAGGTCGACCAGCCTCTCGGCGGGATTCGTCGTCATCGGTGGAAGTCTCCTGTGCTCACAGCTGACCGACATCGGTGACGCGGACGACCGCACGGCCCTCGGCGTCGGAGGCGGCGAGGTCGATCTCCGCGCTGATGCCCCAGTCGTGGTCGCCGTTCGGGTCGTCGAAGATCTGCCGGACCCGCCACAGGCCGTTCTCCGGCTCCTCCTTGATGACCAGCAGCTTGGGGCCGCGGGCGTCCGGACCGGTGCCGAGGTCCTCGTACTCGTCCCAGTACTTGTCCATCGCCTCGCCCCACGCCTCGGCGTCCCAGCCGGACTCGGCGTCCAGCTCGCCCAGGTCCCCGACCTGGTCGAGAGCGGCGAGTTCCACCCGGCGGAACATGGCGTTGCGGACCAGCACCCGGAAGGCGCGCGCGTTGGCGGTGACCGGCTTGACCTCGTCGGCCTTCTCCTGGGCCTCCTCGGCGGTCATCTCCTCGGGGTTGGCCAGCTGCTCCCACTCGTCCAGCAGGCTGGAGTCCACCTGGCGCACCATCTCGCCGAGCCACTCGATCAGGTCCTGCAGGTCCTCGGACTTCAGGTCGTCCGGGATCGTGTGGTCCAGGGTCTTGTAGGCACTGGCGAGGTAGCGCAGCACGATGCCCTCGGTGCGGGCCAGCTCGTAGAAGGACACCAGTTCGGTGAACGACAGTGCGCGTTCGTACATGTCGCGGATCACGGACTTCGGCGACAGCGGATGGTCGCCGACCCACGGGTGGCTCTTGCGGTAGGTGTTGTACGCGTGGAAGAGCAGCTCCTCCAGCGGCTTCGGGTACGTGACGTCCTGGAGGCGCTCCATGCGCTCCTCGTACTCGACGCCGTCGGCCTTCATCGCGGCGACGGCCTCGCCGCGGGCCTTGTTCTGCTGGGCGGCGAGGATCTGCCGGGGGTCGTCCAGCGTGGACTCGACGACGGACACCATGTCGAGGGCGTAGGAGGGCGACTCGGGGTCGAGAAGCTCGAACGCGGCGAGCGCGAACGTCGACAGCGGCTGGTTCAGGGCGAAGTCCTGCTGCAGGTCGACCGTGAGCCGGACGATGCGGCCCTCGGCGTCCGGCTTGTCGAGCTTCTCCACGATCCCGCCGTCCAGCAGCGAACGGTAGATCGCGATGGCCCGCCGGATGTGCCTGAGCTGCTGCCGGCGCGGCTCGTGGTTGTCCTCGAGGAGATGGCGCATCGCCTCGAAGGCGTTGCCGGGCCGGGCGATCACCGAGAGCAGCATGGTGTGCGTCACCCGGAACCGCGAGGTCAGCGGCTCGGGTTCGGAGGTGATCAGCTTTTCGAAGGTGTTGTCCGTCCAGGCGACGAAGCCCTCCGGCGCCTTCTTGCGCACCACCTTGCGGCGCTTCTTGGGATCGTCGCCCGCCTTGGCGAGGGCCTTCTCGTTCTCGATGACATGCTCGGGCGCCTGCGCCACGACCAGTCCGGCGGTGTCGAAACCGGCCCGGCCGGCGCGGCCCGCGATCTGGTGGAACTCGCGGGCGCGCAGCGTACGCACCCGAGTGCCGTCGTACTTGGTGAGGGCCGTGAACAGGACGGTGCGGATGGGCACGTTGACGCCCACGCCGAGCGTGTCCGTACCGCAGATGACCTTCAGCAGTCCGGCCTGCGCGAGCTTCTCCACCAGGCGCCGGTACTTGGGCAGCATGCCGGCGTGGTGGACGCCGATGCCGTGCCGGACATAACGGGAGAGGTTGCGGCCGAACTTGGTGGTGAAGCGGAAGTTGCCGATCAGCTCGGCGATCCGGTCCTTCTCCTCGCGCGTGCACATGTTGATGCTCATCAGCGCCTGCGCCCGCTCCACGGCCTGCGCCTGGGTGAAGTGCACGATGTAAACCGGCGCCTGCTTGCTCGCCAGCAGATCGGTGAGCGTCTCGGTGAGCGGGGTGAACTCGTACTCGTAGGAGAGGGGCACCGGGCGGGTGGCCGAGCGGACCACCGAGGTCGGGCGGCCGGTGCGGCGGGCGAGGTCCTTCTCGAAGAAGGACACATCGCCGAGAGTGGCGGACATCAGAATGAACTGCGCCTGCGGGAGCTCCAGCAGCGGGATCTGCCAGGCCCAGCCGCGGTCGCCCTCCGCGTAGAAGTGGAACTCGTCCATGACGACCTGGCCGACGTCGGCGTTTCTGCCGTCGCGCAGCGCGATGGAGGCCAGCACCTCGGCGGTGCAGCAGATCACCGGAGCGTCGGCGTTCACCGAGGCGTCGCCGGTCAGCATGCCGACGTTCTCGGTGCCGAACAGCTTGCACAGCTCGAAGAACTTCTCGGACACCAGCGCCTTGATCGGGGCTGTGTAGAAGGTGACCTCGTCCCTGGCCAGCGCGGCGAAGTGGGCGCCCGCGGCGATCATGCTCTTGCCGGAGCCGGTGGGCGTCGAGACGATCACGTTGGCCTTGGACACCACCTCGATCAGCGCCTCCTCCTGGTGGGGGTACAGGGTGAGGCCGCGCTCCTGCGCCCACGACTCGAAGGCTTCGTACAGGGCGTCGGGGTCGGCGGTCGGCGGGAGCTGATCGATGAGGGTCACGCCCCCATCTTGCCTGGCCTTGTGCCCGAGGGGGGAATCGGCTGCGGGTACGAAGATCACTGCGGCTACGCTGTGTCGCCGACGACACGTCAGCGTCTCAGGTCAATTGGACAGCGGCGCACGAGGAACGGGGCGGGAAGCGGCCATGATGGGACCAGCACACTCACTGTCGGGGGCCGCGGCCTGGCTCGGCGTCGGAGCGGCCGCCGCCGCGGCCGGGCACCCGATGCCCTGGCCCGTCCTTCTCGTCGGAGCGCTGATCTGCGCCGGTGCCGCGCTCGCCCCGGACCTCGACCACAAGGCGGCCACCATCTCCCGGGCCTTCGGGCCGATCTCCCGATGGATCTGCGAGATCGTGGACAAGCTCTCCTACGCCGTCTACAAGGCGACCAGGAAGAAGGGCGACGCCCGCCGCTCGGGCGGCCACCGCACGCTCACGCACACCTGGCTGTGGGCGGTCCTCATCGGTGCGGGCAGCTCCGGCGCGGCGATCGCCGGGGGCCGCTGGGCGGTGCTCGCCATCCTCTTCGTACACATGGTGCTGGCGATCGAGGGCCTGCTGTGGCGGGCGGCCCGCGGGTCCAGCAGCGACGTCCTGGTCTGGCTGCTCGCGGCGACCAGCGCGTGGATCCTCGCGGGGATCTTGGACAAGCCGGGCAACGGCTCGGACTGGCTGTTCACCGCGCCCGGGCAGGAGTACCTGTGGCTGGGTCTGCCGATCGTGCTGGGCGCCCTGATCCACGACATCGGGGACGCGCTGACCGTGTCCGGCTGCCCGATCCTGTGGCCGATCCCGGTGGGCCGCAAGCGCTGGTATCCGCTGGGGCCGCCGAAGGCGCTGCGCTTCCGGGCCGGCAGCTGGGTCGAGCTGAGGGTGCTGATGCCCGTGTTCATGCTGCTCGGCGGAGCGGGCTGCGCGGCCGCGCTCAACGTGATCTGACTCGGAGCGGCTCCTCAGGCCTCCTTGCCGGCCTCGCCCCCGCCGTAGCGGCGCTCGAAACGGGCGACGCGGCCCTCGGTGTCGACCGTGCGGGCCTTGCCCGTGTAGAAGGGGTGGCTCTCGGAGGAGATCTCCACGTCGATCACCGGGTAGGTCTCGCCGTCGTCCCATTCGATGGTCTGCTCGCTGTTCGCGGTGGACCGGGTGAGGAAGGCGTACCCGGCGGCGCGGTCCCGGAAGACCACGGAGTGGTAGTCGGGGTGCTTGTCCTGCTGCATGGCGGCTCCTCGTACGGGGCGGTCGGGCAGGGGGCGTCCCGGTCAGCCGGAGAGGGTGTCCTCGTCGACGATGTGCATCGCGGCCTCCTCGGCGGAGGCGGCGGCGCCGTCGATGCCGACGTCCGTGGCGACGAGGGCGCTCTCGTCGTCCTCGTGCGCGCCCTCGTCCGGGGCGACCAGGCGGCCGGAGCGCGAGGCGCCGACCTCGTTGTCGAGGAGTTCCCCGTCGGTCCCGTCGCAGTCACCGATGCCGTCCCCGTCGGGGGCGGCGGACTCGGGCAGCTCCTCGGCGAGCCGCTGGTCCAGGGTCTCCCCGGTCAGGCGCTCGCCGGCGGTCACTCCGGTGTGCTCCACCGCCCACGGCCGCTCGGGAGGGGACCAGCCCCGGTCGAGGGGATCGTCGACACCGTCGTTGTCCAGAGTGTCCTCGGCGTCGAGGATGCCCGAATCCTCCCGGATCTCCGAGGGATCGGGCTGGTAGACGTCATCCCCCCATCCGTCGGCGCTGTCCACGGGTACCTCCATGTGGTGAGGACGGCCTTGTGCCCCCAGGAGGGGCAGTGCGCCGTCGGCACGCCCGGCACCGGTTGCGTACGCCGGGACCCGACGGGTTCCCGGCCGTCCCCCGAGCCGGTGCCGCTATCCAGCCTTCCACCCCTGTTCGCCCCCGCGCAACGGCACGGGTGGTGGCCTGGGCTCGCGTACCCCGGCCGGACCGTACGGAACCGCCGTCCGGCCCCGCGTTCGTACACCCACCGCGACGCGTCCGTGTGCCCGGCCGCCGACCGGTCCGTTGGTCCGGCCGTTCGCGCTCGTCGGGCCGCGTCCGCGAGTCCGGACACGTCCGGGAGCCAGGGCGGTGCCAGGCCCGGTCGCCCGGCCACCGCCCGGCCCGACCGCGGGGCGCCCCGCGCCCGGGTACGCGATCTCGTCGCCGCGGGTTCGCCCGAGCCGTCCAGATGCCGGGCGCCCGGCCTCACCGCCGCACGCTCACCCGTGCCACGACCGCCACAGCGCCGCGTACGCCCCGTCCGCGGCGACCAGTTCCGCATGGCTGCCCAGCTCGCTGATCCGCCCGTTCTCCACGACGGCGATCACATCGGCGTCGTGGGCCGTGTGCAGCCGGTGGGCGATCGCGACCACCGTGCGGCCGTCCAGCACACGTGCCAGCGAGCGCTCCAGATGCCGGGCCGCACGCGGGTCGAGCAGCGAGGTCGCCTCGTCCAGGACCAGCGTGTGCGGGTCGGCCAGCACCAGCCGGGCCAGCGCGATCTGCTGGGCCTGCGCCGGGGTCAGGGCCAGCCCGCCGGAACCGACCTCGGTGTCCAGTCCGTCGTCCAGCGCCCGGGCCCAGCCGTCCGCGTCGACCGCGCCCAGGGCCGCCCAGAGCTCGGCGTCGGCGGCCCCGGTACGGGCCAGCAGCAGGTTGTCCCGCAGAGAACCCACGAAGACGTGATGCTCCTGGTTGACCAGGGCGACGTGCGAGCGGACGCGTTCCGCCGGCATCCGGGACAGTTCGGCACCGCCCAGGGTGACGCGGCCGTCCCGCGGCGCGTAGATCCCGGCGAGCAGCCTGCCCAGCGTGGACTTGCCCGCGCCGGACGGACCGACCAGGGCCAGCCGGGTGCCCGGGGCGACCTCCAGGGACACCTGGCGCAGCACGTCGACGCCCTCGCGGTAGCCGAAGCGCACCCGGTCGGCGTGCACGTCCCGGCCGCCGGGAGCAAGCGAGGGGTCCCCGGCGTCCGGCTCGATGTCCCGGACGCCGACCAGCCGGGCCAGCGACACCTGGGCCACCTGCACCTCGTCGTACCAGCGCAGAATCAGGTTCACCGGGTCGACGAGCATCTGCGCGACGAGCGCGCCCGTCGTCAGCTGGCCGACTCCGATCCAACCCCGCAGCACGAAGAAGCCGCCCACCATCAGCACCGAGCCGAGCACGGTGACATGGACGGCGTTGATGACGGGGAAGAGCACGGACCGCAGCCAGAGGGTGTAGCGCTCCCAGGCGGTCCACTCCTTGATCCGCCGCTCCGACAGGGCGATGCGGCGATCGCCCAGACGGTGCGCCTCGACCGTGCGGCCCGCGTCCACGGTCTCGGCGAGCGCGGCGGCGACGGCGGCGTACCCGGCCGCCTCCGAGCGGTAGCCGGAGGGCGCCCGTCGGAAGTACCAGCGGCACCCCGCCACCAGCACGGGTACCGCGAGCAGCACGGCGGCCGCGAGCGGTGGGGCCGTCACCACCAGGCCGCCGAGCAGCAGCAGGGCCCACACCACGCCGATGGCGAGCTGCGGCACCGCCTCCCGCATGGCGTTGGCGAGTCGGTCGATGTCGGTGGTGATACGGGACAGCAGGTCACCCGTGCCCGCCCGTTCCAGCACGCCCGGCGGCAACCCCACCGAGCGGACGAGGAAGTCCTCGCGCAGGTCGGCCAGCATCCGCTCACCGAGCATCGCGCCCCGCAGCCGCACCTGCCGCACGAACACGGCCTGCACGAGCAGCGCGAGCACGAACAGGCCGGCGGTCAGGCCCAGATGCAGCTCCCGCGCTCCGTCCGGCACCCGCTCGACGAGGCCGCCGAGCAGATAAGGGCCCACCATGGAGGCGACCACGGCGACGGTGTTGACGGCGACGAGGAGGAGGAAGGCCCGGCGGTGCCGGCGGAACAGTTCGGCCACGTAGGCGCGCACGGTCGCGGCCGCGCCGACGGGCAGCGTGGTGGCGGTCGTCGGGGCCGCCGGGTCGTACGCCGGTGGCGCAACGCCGATCACGCGCTCTCCTCGATCTCTTCCAGGGTGTCGAAGGCGCCCAGGAGGGCGCCCTGTCCGGGCACGTCCGCGTCCGCCGCGGCCCGTTCGTCGTCGGTCTCCCGCGTCACCACGGCCCGGTACCGCGGCTCCGTGTCGACCAGTTCACGGTGCACGCCGACCGCCACGACCTCGTCGTCGTGGACGAGGACGACCCGGTCCGCGTGGTCGAGCAGCAGGGGGGAGGACGTGAACACCACCGTGGTCCGTCCCGAGCGCAGCCGCCGCAGACCCTGCGCGATCCACGCCTCGGTGTGCGAGTCGACGGCGGAGGTCGGCTCGTCCAGGACCAGCACCTCGGGGTCGGTGATGAGCGACCGGGCCAGCGCGAGCCGCTGGCGCTGGCCACCCGAGAGGGAGCGGCCCCGCTCGGTGATCCGGGAGTCCAGCGGATCGGCGGCGTCCAGCGACCCCTGCACCAGCGCATCCAGCACGTCCTCGCACCGGGCGGCCGACAGCGCGTCCTCGGCCCGTACGGCACCGGACGCGGGTACGTCGAGCAGCTCGCGCAGCGTTCCCGACAGCAGCACCGGGTCCTTGTCCTGGACGAGGACGGCGGTGCGGGCGCTGTCGAGCGGCACGCCGCCGAGCAGCACCGGCGTACCCGCCTCGGCGGGGTGGCCGCCCAGGCGTTCCGCCAGCCGCCCGGCCGCGTCGGGATCGCCGCACACCACCGCGGTGAGCAGAGCGGCGGGCGCGAGCAGGCCGGTGGCCGGGTCGTACAGATCGCCTTCCGGCACCTCCGCTGCACGCGCTCCGCCGGCGTCCGTGGACCGCCGCAGCGACAGCACGCGCGCGGCCCGCTTGGCCGAGGGGCGCGAGAAGGAGTAGGCCATCGCGATCTCCTCGAAGTGCCTCAAGGGGTAGGTGAGCACCATCACCGCGCTGTAGACGGTGACGAGTTCGCCGACCGTGATGCGGCCCTGGCCGGCCAGGTGGGTGCCGTGCCAGACCACCGCGATCAGCAGCAGCCCCGGAAGCAGCACCTGGACCGCGGAGATCAGCGACCACATCCGGGCGCTGCGCACGGCCGCGTGCCGTACCTCCTGGGAGGCGCGGCGGTAGCGGTCCAGGAAGAGCTCCTCGCCGCCGATTCCGCGCAGCACCCGCAGGCCGGCCACCGTGTCCGAGGCCAGCTCGGTGGCCCGGCCGGCTTTCTCGCGCTGCACATCGGCGCGCCGGGTGGCCCGGGGCAGCAGGGGCAGCACGGCGAGCCCGACGACCGGCAGCCCCACGGCGACGACCACGCCGAGCGCGGGCTGGTAGACGACCAGGCCGACGCAGACCACGACAACGGTGAGCGCGGCGGCGGTGAACCGGGAGACGCCCTCGACGAACCAGCCGATCTTCTCCACGTCGCCGGTCGACACGGCCACCACCTCGCCGGCCGCGACCCGCCGGGTCAGCGCGGAGCCCAGCCCGGCCGCCTTGCGGGCCAGCAACTGCTGGACCCGGGCGGCGGCGGTGATCCAGTTGGTGACGGCCGACCGGTGCAGGAAGGTGTCGCCGACCGCGGTGGCCGTGCCGCACAACGCCATCAGGCCCCCCGCCAGGGCCAGTCGGCTGCCGGAGCGGTCCACGACGGCCTGGACGGCGAGACCGACGCAGAAGGGCAGCGAGGAGACGGCCACGAAGTGAAGCAGGCCCCAGGCCAGCGCCTTGAGCTGGCCGCCCAGCTGGTTGCGCCAGAGCCACCACAGGAGATGAGGACCCGAACGCGCGTCAGGTACGCCCGGATCGGGATACGGAAGGTCTTGGATTCGCATGACGTCCCAGTGGCTCGTGTCAGGGCGGGTGGGGGAGCGGCAACAAACCGTGAAAGGGTCGCGTCGCCAACCGGGGAATTTCAACCGGTTTTCCCCGGGCGGCCCGCGCGATTCGCCGGGTTCCGGCCAGGCGCGGAAGGCGACGGGCGAAAGCCGTGACCCGGCAGGGTGAATGTCCGGAAGATCGCGCGATGAGGCGACGGCCGATGTCAGCATGGGCCGCGTGCGGAGGGACATGGCGAGGCATGCGGCGTTGGTGGTGACGGCCGCCGGGACCCTGCTCATGGCCCTGGCGGCGTGCGGCTCCCCGGGCGGCGGAACCGGCGTCCAGGGGCCGGGCAGCCGGGCCGGCCGGTCCGGCACGGACGGGCGCGACCCGCATCGCGTTCCGGGCGTCGGTCCCGGACTGCTGCGTCGCATCCCGGAGGGTTCCGGACAGGTGGTGGCCGTCTACGGCGACGGCAGGAACTCGGCCCGCTCCACGGTCGTGCTCTACACCAGGCACGGGGAGGCGTGGCGGCGCGTCCGCGCCTGGCCGGCGCACAACGGCAGGAAGGGCTGGACCACGGACCACCGCTCCGGTGACCGGCGCAGCCCCGTCGGTGTGTACACCCTCACCGACGCGGGCGGCGTGCTCGACGATCCGGGCACCGAACTGCCCTACACGCAGGACCGGTCCTTCGCCGCCCCGCGCTGGTGGGCCAAGCCGTACCGGCACGACTTCGACTACGTCATCGCCATCGACTACAACCGGGTCCGGGGCACCCCGCCGAACGACCCGAGGCGGCCCGACGGCGAGGAGAAGGGCGGCGGCATCTGGCTGCACATGGACCACGGCAGCGGCACCTCGGGCTGCGTCAGCTTGTCCAGGCAGGCCATGGAGTTCCTGCTGCGCGAGCTGGATCCGGACCGGCGTCCCGTGGTGGTGATGGGGGACAGGGCGGACCTGACGGGCCGGTGAGGATGGCGCCACGCCTCATTGCGGGCCGGCCCCTGATCCCCGTAGAACCGGGGCCATGAGAAGACGGATAGTCATGTCCATGCTCACAGGGGCGACCCTCCTGGCGAGCACGCTCTTCGGTACCGGCGCGGTGGCCGCGGAGACGGCCGCACAAGCCGCCGACGCTCCCGCCGAGTTCGGCACCGACTGGCACGATCCGGTGACCGCCGCCCCGCCCGTCACCCGGCCGCACACCAAGTCCTGCCAGGTCACCCTGGCCGAGACCCAGTTCCGTGACTTCACGCCCTACCGGGGCGCGTACACACCGCCGCGGGGCTGCGGCGACCGCTGGAGCAAGGTCGTCCTGCGTCTCGACGGCAAGGTGAAGGGCCGTCAGTTCGACCGCCTCGGCTACCTGCACGTCGGCGGTGCCGAGATCCTGCGCACCTCGACACCGGAGCCGTCGCCCGACGGCATCGAATGGCACGTGGAGAAGGACGTCACCCGGTACAGCGACATCTTCCGCGGCCCCCAGGGCGTCGAGATGCTCATCGGGAACGTCGTCGACGACACCTACACCGGCGTCATCGACGTCAAGGTGACGCTCACCTTCTACCGGGGCCGCCCCGCCGCGCCGGCGCCCGATCGCGTCCTCACCCTCGCCGGCGCACCCGACGCCACCACCCTCACCACGCCACGCAACAGCGAGCGCATCGTCGCGGAGGTGTACGCCACCGGGTCCGGCGGCGGGTGCGAGGAGTTCTGGTACCTGACCGTGGCCGACCCGGCCGCGTACTCCTGCAAGGCCGACCACGGCCCGTACCGCGAGGTGCAGATCAAGGTCGACGGACAACTCGCCGGGATCGCCGCACCGTTCCCCCACGTGTGGACCGGCGGCTGGTCCAACCCCTTCCTCTGGTACGTCCTCCCGGCGCCGCGCGCCTTCGACGTCCGGCCCGTCGAGTACGACCTGACGCCGTTCGCCGCGCTCCTCAACGACGGCCGCCCGCACCGCGTCGAGGTCTCCGTGGTGGGGGTGCCCGCCGGGCAGCCGGGGTGGAGCGCCCCCGTGAACGTGCTCGTGTGGCAGGACGCGCACCGCGACCACGTCACCGGGGCGCTCACCCGTTCCGAGGCGACCGACGTCGCCGACTCCTCGGGCCACACGCCAGGTGCGGAGAACCGTGTCGACACCGAGGCCGGGCACCGGCTCACCGTCTCCGGATACCTGAACACCTCGCACGGGCGCGTGACCACCACCGTCACCCGCACCCTCGGCAACACCTCCGCACACCGCTGGACCGAAGGCGAGAACACGGACGGACTCGACGCCGCCTGGACGGACGACGAGACCGTCGCCGTCGAGGGGACCGGCCCGGCGCGGACGACGCACACCCACCGGACGTACACCATGAACGGTGCCACCACCCTCGGCACGGACGACCGGCTGCGCACCGTGCTCACCCTGGGTGACCGGGCCACGGAGGTGCGGCGCGAGGGCGGCCGGCGCACCGCGTGGTCGCGGCTCGACGACACCTACCGCGGCGACGCCGCGTACACGGTCGACGTCCCGCGTGACCAGCGGCACGCAGTCGGCACCTCCAGTGAGCGCTACCGCGTGGACGGCTCGGCGGGGTGCTACGACCGTTCGCTGAGCACGGCGCAGGGTGCGCTGACGGAGGACCGCCGCCGCTGCTGAGGCCGCCGGCCGTCCCCGCTCCCGCGCCACGAGGCGGAGCGGGGGCGGCCGCGTGCGTTCAGCAGGGTTTGGCGGTCTCCGAGTCGATCAGTGTGTCCAGGAGCACGCCGAGCACCGCGCGCTCCTTCTCCGTCAGCGGGGCGAGTATCTCCTCGGCGGCCGACCGGCGCGCCCCGCGCACTTCACGCAGGGTCTCCCGGCCCTCGTCCGTCAGCTCGATCCGGGTCACCCGCCGATTCGACGGGTCCGGCACCCGGCGCACCTTGCCGCCCGCCTCCAGGCCGTCGACCAGCGTGGTCACCGCGCGTGGCACCACTTCGAGGCGCTCGGCGAGGTCGGCCATGCGCGGGGGCGAGCCGTAGTGCGCGAGGGTGCGCAGCAGCCGGGACTGGGCCGGGGTGACGCCCAGCTCCCGTCGCTCCAGATGGCGCTTCTGGATGCGGTGCACCCGGCGGGTGAGCCGCAGCAACTGCTCGGCGAGCAGGCCGTCGGGATCGGGGGAGGTCATGCGGGAACAATATCAGGATGCCGTTCATTGTGAGTATAGGTAACAATGAGCTACGATCCGTCAGTCGTCGGCGGCCGGTCCCGGCCGCCGCCCGCCACCTCCGTAGGAGCCCATGCATCCCGAACGAGAACCCTCCTGGACCCCGCCCGCCGACGCCGGTGAGCAGCCCCGGCAGGTGCGCCGCATCCTGAAGCTCTTCCGCCCCTACCGCGGGCGCCTCGCGATCGTCGGCCTGCTGGTCGGCGCCTCGTCGCTGGTCTCGGTGGCCACGCCGTTCCTACTCAAGGAGATCCTCGACGTGGCGCTCCCCGAGCGCCGCACCGGCCTGCTGAGCCTGCTCGCGCTCGGCATGGTCCTGAGCGCGGTCCTCTCCAGCGTCTTCGGCGTCCTGCAGACCCTGATCTCGACCACCGTCGGCCAGCGCGTCATGCACGACCTGCGCACCGCCGTCTACGGCCGCCTGCAGCGCATGTCGCTCGCCTTCTTCACCCGCACCCGCACCGGCGAGGTGCAGTCCCGCATCGCCAACGACATCGGCGGCATGCAGGCCACCGTCACCTCCACCGCGACCTCGCTGGTCTCCAACGTCACCAGCGTCGTCGCAACGATCGTCGCGATGGTGGCCCTCGACTGGCGGCTCACCGTCGTCTCGCTGCTCCTGCTGCCGGTGTTCGTGTGGATCAGCCGCCGCGTCGGCAACGAGCGCAAGAAGATCACCACCCAGCGCCAGAAGCAGATGGCCGCGATGGCCGCCACGGTCACCGAGTCGCTCTCCGTCAGCGGCATCCTGCTCGGCCGCACCATGGGGCGCTCGGACTCGCTCACCGCGTCCTTCGCCGCGGAGTCCGAGCAACTGGTCGACCTCGAGGTCAGGTCCAACATGGCCGGCCGCTGGCGGATGGCCGTCATCACGATCGTCATGGCCGCGATGCCCGCCGTCATCTACTGGACCGCGGGACTCGCCCTCCAGCTCGGCGGCCCGCAGGTTTCGCTCGGCACCATCGTCGCCTTCGTCTCGCTCCAGCAGGGCCTGTTCCGCCCGGCGGTGAGCCTGCTGGCGACCGGCGTCCAGGTGCAGACCTCCCTCGCGCTCTTCCAGCGCATCTTCGAGTACCTGGACCTGCCCGTCGACATCACCGAGCGCGAACGGCCGGTCCATCTCGACGAGGTCAAGGGCGAAGTGCGCTTCGAAGACGTCGAGTTCCGCTACGACGGCAAGGGCGTCCCGGTCCTCGACGGCCTCGACATCACCGTGCCCGCCGGCGGCAGCCTCGCGGTCGTCGGTCCCACCGGCGCCGGCAAGTCCACCCTCGGCTGCCTGGTGCCCAGGCTCTACGACGTCACCGGCGGCCGCGTCACCCTCGACGGGGTGGACGTGCGCGACCTCGACTTCGACACGCTCGCGCGCGCCGTCGGCGTCGTCTCGCAGGAGACCTACCTCTTCCACGCCTCGGTCGCCGACAACCTCCGCTTCGCCAAGCCGGACGCCACCGACGAGGAACTGTACGCGGCGGCGCGGGCCGCCCAGATCCACGACCACATCTCCGCACTGCCCGACGGCTACGAGACCGTGGTCGGCGAACGCGGCCACCGCTTCTCCGGCGGCGAGAAGCAGCGTCTGGCGATAGCCCGCACCATCCTGCGTGATCCGCCGGTGCTCATCCTGGACGAGGCGACCAGCGCCCTGGACACCCGTACGGAAGCCGCCGTTCAGCAGGCCATCGACGCCCTGTCGGCCGACCGGACGACCCTCACCATCGCCCATCGGCTGTCCACCGTCCGGGGTGCCGACCAGATCGTCGTCCTGGACTCCGGCCGGGTCGCCGAACGGGGCACGCACGAGGAACTGCTCGGGCTGGACGGACGGTACGCGGCCCTGGTGCGCCGGGACGCCCGGCTGGAACCGGCGGGCTGACGTACGGCGGCCCTCGCCGACAAGCTGACGATATGTCGGGTTTATGACCATACGCGTATTACCGTGCCCGCATGCAGATGAACACTCCACCACGGAGCACGATGCGACTGACGCGCCGGGGCAAGCTCGTCCTCGTCGTGACCGGCGCCGTCCTGGCCGGCACCGCCGTGGCGGTGCCGCTGCTGAGCCTGGCGAACGGTCGTACGGAGCAGGCCAGGCCCCGCACCCTGGTCATCCCGGAGGGCCGGCGCGCGAACCAGGTGTACGAGGCCGTCGACAAGGCCCTCGAACTGCCCCCGGGCAGCACCCGTAAGTCACTCGCCAAGGCCGGCCTCAAGCTGCCCAAGGAGGCGGCGGGCAACCCCGAGGGCTACCTCTTCCCGGCGGTCTATTCCTTCGCGAAGGGCGCCACCCCCGAGTCGCTGCTGCGGCTCATGGTCGACAAGGCCAACAAGAAGTTCGACACGACACCGGTCGCCGCCGGAGCGCAGCGCAACACGCTGAACGTCTACCAGACGGTCGTCGTCGCCAGCATCGTCCAGGCCGAGTCGACCGCCAAGGCCGACATGGGGAAGGTGGCACGGGTCATCCTCAACCGGCTGCAGCGGGGCATGCCGCTGCAGGTGGGCTCCACGCTCAACTACGCGCTGAACCGCACCGGCGGCAACGCCGGCGACCACGCCGACTCGGCCAGCCCGTACAACTCCTACCAGCGCGTGGGGCTGCCGCCCACCCCGATCGGCAACCCCGGCCCGGAGGCGATGCACGCCGTGACCAACCCGCCGTCCGGCGACTGGCTGTACTACGTCACGGTCAAGCCCGGGGACACCCGCTTCACCGCCGACTACGCCGAACACGTGCGCAACGTCACCGAGTTCAACGCCCGTCACCAGAGCCCCGCACCGTCGCGGCAGCCCAGCGGCAGCCCCCGGCCGCCCGCGGCCACACAGTCGCCGCGCTGAACCGGCGGAACGTCAGGCGGCGAGCGGCCGGACCGGCTCCCCGGCCAGCAGCCGCACGATGTCCCGGACGGCAGCGCGCCCGGCCCGGTTCGCGCCGACGGTACTGGCCGAGGGGCCGTAGCCGACGAGATGGACGCGCGGATCGGCGGCCGCCCGCGTCCCCTCGACCCGGATCCCGCCGCCCGGCTCCCGCAGCCGCAGCGGTGAGAGGTGATCCATGGCCGCCCGGAAACCCGTGGCCCAGAGGATGACGTCGGCCTCCACCCGCCGGCCGTCGTCCCACTCCACCCCGTCCGGGGTGATCCGGTCGAACATCGTCCTGCGGTCCAGGACCCCGTCGGCGATACCCCGCCGGACGGCGTCGTTCAGGGGCAGCCCGGTGACGGAGACGACGCTCCTCGGCACCAGGCCCTGCCGAACCCGCTCGTCCACCAGCGCCACGGCCGCCCGGCCCGCCTCCTGGTCGAACGGGCCCTCACGGAAGACCGGGGGCCGCCGGGTGACCCAGGTGGTGGCGGCCGCGTACGGGGCGAGTTCCAGCAGATGCTGGGTACCGGAGGCACCGCCGCCCACCACCACGACCCGACGGCCCGTGAACTCCTCCGGCCCGGCGTATTGCGCGGTGTGCAACTGCCGTCCTCGGAACGTCTCCTGACCCGGACAGCGCGGCCAGAACGGCCGGTCCCAGGTACCGGTCGCGTTGATCAGCGCCCGCGTGGCCCAGCCGCCGTCCGAGGTCTCCACGACCAGCCGCCCTTCCCGTCCGTCGCTTCCCGGCCGTACGGCCGTCACGTCCACCGGACGGCGCACGCGCAGGTCGAAGGCCCGCTCGTAGCGGTCGAAGTAGGCGCCGACGACCTCCGCCGACGGCCGCGCCGGATCGGCGTCCGTCAGCTCCATGCCCGGCAGGGAGTGCATCCCGTGCACCTTGCCGTACGTCAGCGACGGCCAGCGGAACTGCCAGGCGCCGCCCGGCCCGGGGGAGTGGTCCAGGACCACGAAGTCGCGGTCCGGCCCGAATCCACCCCGCCGCAGGTGATAGGCGCTGGACAGGCCCGCCTGACCAGCGCCTATGACGACCACGTCGACCTCGCGCGTCTCGCTCACGCCCCTGCCAACAGCGGGGCGGCCACGGATCTTCCCGCCCGCCCGTCACCCGCCCGAGCACGGCCGGCGCCGTCTCCTCCCGGCGTGTGAAACCCGGCACATGGGTCAGGATGGAGGGCATGTCAGATGCCTTCACCACGCGAATGCTGAACGTCGCCACCGGTTCCCGGGAGCGGGTCGTCGATCTCACCGGCGAGTGCGCGGACTTCCTGCGGGAGGCCGCGGCCGGCCGCGACGGCCTGCTCAACATCTTCGTCCCGCACGCCACGGCCGGCGTCGCGATCATCGAGACCGGCGCCGGCAGCGACGACGACCTCCTCGCCGCCCTGCACTCCCTGCTGCCCGCCGACGACCGCTGGCAGCACCGGCACGGCAGCCCGGGCCACGGCCGCGACCACGTCCTCCCCGCGCTGGTGCCGCCGTACGCGACCCTGCCGGTCATCGGCGGGCACCTGGAGCTGGGGACCTGGCAGTCGGTCTGCCTCGTCGACACGAACAAGGACAACCGCGACCGCCAGGTGCGGCTGAGCTTCCTGGGCTGAGGACGGCCGCGCGACGCCGTACGCCTCCCGCGACGCCGACGTGCGGGGCGTGACCCGCGGGTGAAAACTGAAGACCGGGCGCGCGGACGGGATGGCGCGTCCGCGCATCGGATCCACGCTCCACACAGAGGTCCTCAGCCATGGGCGCTATCGACGAAACGGCTGTCAGGAGTCTGCGCGAGGCGCTGCGGGGGCCGGTGATCGCTCCGCCCGACCCCGGCTACGACGAGGCCCGCAGCATCTACAACGCCATGATCGACCGGCGGCCCGCGGCCTTCGCGCAGTGCGTGGACGTGGCGGACGTGCAAGCGGCCATCTCCTTCGCCCGGGACACCGGCGCCGAGCTGGCGGTGCGCGGCGGCGGCCACAGCGGGCCGGGTCTGTGCCTGGTCGACGATGGGCTCGTGCTCGACCTGTCGCCCATGCGCTGGGCCAGGGTGGACCCCGAGACGACGACGGTCCAGGTGGGCGGCGGCAGCCGGCTCGGGGATCTGGACCACGCGACCCACGCCTTCGGGCTCGCCGTGCCCTCGGGCATCATGTCGACCACCGGCGTCGGCGGCCTCACGCTGGGCGGCGGCCACGGCTACCTCACCCGCAGGTACGGCCTGACGATCGACAGCCTGCTGTCGGCCGACGTCGTCCTCGCCGACGGCAGCTGTGTCACCGCGTCGGCGGAGCGTCATCCCGACCTGTTCTGGGCGCTGCGGGGCGGCGGCGGCAATTTCGGCGTGGTCACGTCGTTCACGTTCCGGCTGCACCCGGCCGCCACGGTCGGGGTCGCCGTGACGGTCTGGCCGGTCGACCGCGTCCAGGAGGTGCTGCGCTGGTACCGGGAGTTCCTGCCCGCCGCGCCGGAGGAACTCAGCGGGTTCTTCGCCGTGCTGGTCGTGCCGCCCGGCCCGCCGTTCCCCGAGCCGATCCACGGGCAGAAGGTGTGCGGCGTCGTCTGGTGCTACACCGGTGGCCTCGCCGACGACCACCTGGCCGAGGTGCTCTCGGTGGTCGACGACCCGGCGCCGCCGGCCTTCCACTTCACCACCCCCATGCCCTACCCCGCGCTGCAGACCATGTTCGACACGCTGATCCCCAAGGGACTGCAGTGGTACTGGCGCGGTGACTTCTTCGACGCCATCTCCGACGCCGCCGTGGACGTGCACCAGAAGTACGCCGAGAACATCCCCACCGGCCTGTCGACCCTGCACATGTACCCGGTGGACGGGGCCGCCCAGCGCGTCGGCCCCGACGACACGGCCTGGGCCTACCGGGACGCCGTCTGGTCAGGTGTGATCGGCGGCATCGACCCCGACCCCGCCAACGCCGGCCTGGTACGGCAGTGGTGCGTCGACTACTGGACCGACCTGCACCCGCACTCCATGGGCGGCACCTACGTCAACTTCATCGGCGAGCAGGAGAATCCGGACCGGGTCCGGAGCACGTACCGGGGGCACTACGACCGCCTCGCCTCGGTCAAGCGCTCCTACGACCCGGACAACCTGTTCCACGCCAACCAGAACATCCCGCCGGCCGCGGACTGACTCCGGCCCGCCCTTGGACCAACGGCTCCGGGAGGACCTCGTGACCGCTTCGCCACCCGCCACCGACGCACCGCCGAACCGGTACGACGACCTGCGGGCCCTGGTGTTCAACTGCACCCTCAAACGCTCGCCGGAGACGAGCAACACCCAGGGGCTGATCGACCGGAGCACCGCCGTCATGGAGGCGCAGGGCGTGCGCGTCGACGTCTTACGGGCGGTGGACCACGACATCGCCACCGGCGTCTGGCCCGACATGACCGAGCACGGCTGGACGACGGACGCCTGGCCGGACCTCTACCGGCAGGTCCTGGCGGCCGACATCCTCGTACTGGCGGGCCCCATCTGGCTGGGTGACAACAGTTCTGTCATGAAGCAGGTGATCGAGCGCCTCTACTCCTGCTCGAGCCTGCTCAACGACGCCGGTCAGTACGCCTATTACGGCCGCGTCGGCGGCTGCCTGATCACCGGGAACGAGGACGGCGTCAAGCACTGCGCGATGAACGTCCTCTACAGCCTGCAGCACCTGGGTTACACCATCCCGCCCCAGGCGGACGCGGGATGGATCGGCGAGGCGGGCCCGGGCCCCTCGTACCTCGACCCCGGATCGGGCGGCCCGGAGAACGACTTCACCAACCGCAACACCACCTTCATGACCTGGAACCTGCTGCACCTGGCACGGGCGCTGAAGGACCTCGGCGGCATTCCCGCCTACGGCAACCAGCGCACCGCCTGGGACGCCGGATGCCGCCGCGACTTCGAGAACCCCGAGCACCGCTAACGGCGCCCGGGCGCCGCGACCAGCCCGAGCCGCTGAGCGCGCAGGAGGGTGCCGATCCGGTCGCGGGTGCCCAGCTTGCGGTAGATGTTCTCGACGTGCTTGTGCACCGTGCGGGCCGAGATGCCCAGGCGCCGGCCGATGGCGTCGGCGGTCAGGGCCTCGGCGAGCAGCAGCAGTACGGTCGTCTCGCGCGGCGTCAGCGCGCAGTCCGCCGCCCGCTCGTCGGACGCCCCGGCCGGGGCCAGGGACCGCCGCCACTCCTCCAGCAGCCGCCGCTGCCGTTCCACGGCCTCCATCAGCGGCTGGGCGCGCTCGGCCATGGCGAGATGGTCGTCGGTGAAGTCCGTCCCGGACCGGAAGACGAGGCAGCCGGTGATCGGGGCGGAGCTGCCGGGCAGCGGCACACCCAGCACATGGTCGACGTCCAGCACCGCGCCGAGCAGCCGGGCCGTCGCACTGTCCCGCCAGACCCGGCCGGCCGCGCGGTGCGCGGTGACCGGTGACCGTTCGGGCCGCTGCGCGTAGTGGCGGGCGAAGGGGTAGCCGGCGCGCAGCAGACCCAGGTCCGCCTCCGGGAGCCGGCCCAGTTCGCGGGCGGCGGCCCCGGCGGACGCACCGACCGTGCCGCTGCGCTCACTCCAGTCGTCCAGCTTGTGCACGGCCGCCTCGCCGCCGCACAGCCCGGCCAGCGCGCCGCTCAGCGAGGGCCACAGCCGTCCGGGCTCCCGTTCGTGCAGCGCCGCCACGGCCACCGCCACCAGACGTTCGTAGGCCTTCTCCAGCCCCTGTGCCACGTGCTTCGTCTCCGCGTGTATCCCGTGCGCCGGCCTCCCCCGGCCGGTGCCGCGTACGTACTTGTACGCATACCCCCGCCCTCCCCGGATGCCGCACACTTCAACCCGGCGCGTCCGGCCCGCTCGGACTCGGACGAACGCCGGGCGGGCCGCCGGTGCGGGGGAACGGCGGCCCGCGTCCCACTACGCCCTCAGGCGCCCCGGGCCGCGGCGCACAGCGCCCGATCCCCCTCGCCGGTGCGGCGGGCCGCAGCCGGCCAGGCCCGGGCGAACCGGCCCCGGTCCGCCGGGAGCAGGCGGCCGAAGACGTCCCGCGAGCGCTCCGCCGCGGCCGCGGGGAGGCGGGCAGGGCCGACAGGGGCCCGGGCGGCGGTCGGCAGACGCAGGTTGTCGCGGTGGGGGAGCTGATCGCCCGCGGCCACCCACCCCATTCATGCCTCCCCGCATGCCCGGTGGTCAACTGAGCGGAACTGCAGGGGAGGCCACTGACAACGCCCCCGGGGCCGGGGGCGTGGGCGTCAGCCGTCTCAGGCGTCCGGCGCGTCCTTCTCCTTCTTGAGGCTCTTCAGCCGCGCGCCCTCCTTGCGGACCTCGGCCTGGGTGGTCCGCTCCTTCTCCAGCCACTCGGGCCGCTCCTGCTTGAGCGCCTCGATCTGCTCGGTGGTCAGCGCGTCGGTGACACCGGCGCGCGCGAGGCCCGAGATGGACACGCCGAGCTTCGCGGCGACCACCGGACGCGGGTGCGGACCGTCCGCTCGCAGCACGCGCAGCCACTCGGGCGGGTTGGCCTGCAGCTCGTTCAGCTCGGCGCGCGTGACCACACCCTCCTGGAAGTCGGCGGGGGTGGCGGGGAGGTACACACCCAGCTTCTTCGCCGCGGTCGCGGGCTTCATCGTCTGGGTGCTCTGCTGCGAACTCATGAGGTCAAGGGTATCGGCCGGGTGCGGGCCGGCCGACCACGGCCGGTAGCCTGGCCTGGTGACAGGCTCGGAGGAATCACCGTCGTTCCGGCTCGCGTACGTCCCCGGAGTGACGCCGGGCAAATGGGCGCGGATCTGGCAGGAGCGCCTGCCCGGCATCCCGCTCACCCTGCTCCAGGTCCCCGCCCCCGAGGCGCAGGGGCTGCTGCGCGCGGGAGAGGCGGACGCGGCCTTCGTACGGCTGCCGGTCGACCGTACGTTCTTCAGCGCGATCCCCCTGTACACGGAGACCACGGTGGTCGTCGTGCCCAAGGACCACCTGATCACGGCGGCCGAAGAGGTGACCCTGGCCGATCTCGCCGACGAGGTCGTGTTCCACCCCCTGGACGACGTCTTCGACTGGGCCGCCCCGCCCGGCGAGCCGGCCTTCGAGCGTCCCGCGACGATCCCCGACGCGATCGAGCTGGTGGCGGCCGGCGTCGGCCTGCTGATCGTCCCGCAGTCCCTGGCCCGGCTGTACCACCGCAAGGACCTCACCTACCGTCCCGTCACCGACGCGCCCCAGTCGAGTGTCGCCCTGTCCTGGCCCGAGGAGGCCACCACCGACCTGGTGGAGGACTTCATCGGCATCGTCCGCGGCCGCACCGTCAACAGCACGCGGGGCCGTACGGCGGAGAACGCCGAGGCTGAGCAGCGGCGCGGGCGGGCGCAGCAGGGCGGCGGCCGCCCGAAGCCGGCTTCGGGGAAGTCGACCGGCTCGAAGCCCGCGAGCCGTGCCGCGCGGGGCCGCACCGGCGCCGGGGGCGGCGGGAAGGCGGCCAAGCCCGCCAAACGGGGCAAGCCGCGCCGGAAGTAGCAGCAGGCCGTGGCAGCCGGCCGTCGTTCCGCGCCCCGGCCTCAGGCCCAGGGGCGTACCGGTCCCGCCGTGCCCCCGGCTTCGGTCCGGGGCCGCACCGGTTCCGCCGTGCCCCCGGCCTCAGGTCCCGGGCCGCACCGGTTCCTCCGCGCCGCCCTCCGCGGCGCCCCGGCGGATCCGCTCCCCGGTCCGTGCCGGTTCGGGGCGCGTCCGGCGCTCCCGCAGGTCCGCGACCGCCAGCACCAGGGCGGCCATGATGAGCCCGACCGCGGTGAGCAGCCCGAGCTGAATGGCCGTGGCGGAGTATCCGGGGCCGGCCTGGTGCGCGAAGTAGACCGCGCCAACCACGGCGATTCCGGCCGCCGACCCGACCCGCTGGCCCGTCTGGAGGACGCCGCCGGCCGCTCCGGCCCGGTGCACGGGAACCCGGGTGAGGGTGAGGGTCGTGTTCGGGGAGACCGTCAGGCCGGAGCCGATGCCGCCGATCAGCAGCGGCAGCGCGGTCGCCCAGCCCACGTTCCGCCCGGGCACCAGCTCCACCGCCGCGACCACCCCGAGCAGCCCCAGCGCCACCCCGGCCAGCCCGATGACGACCAGCTTGCGGCCGAAGCGCACCACCAGCCGGCCCCCGGCGGCCGCGCCGACCGCCGAGGCCGCCGCGAACGGCAGCACCGTCAGGCCCGCGGCCAGCGCGCTGTAGCCGACCGTGTTCTGCAGGAACAGCGTGTAGACGAAGAAGACCGTGGTGAAGCCCGCGAAGTAGGTGAGGCTGACCAGGGCGCCGAGCGTGAACGACCGCAGGGAGAACAGCTCCAGGTCGACCAGCGGGTCCCGGCCGCACCGCCCCTGCCGTCTCTCCCAGGTCCAGAACGCGGCCAGCAGCAGCGCGGCCACCGGCAGCAGTGACCACTTCAGCCGCCCGGTCCACTGCTGCTCCTGCACCAGCGGCAGCATCAGCGCGAGCACGCCGGAGCCGAGGAGGAGCACCCCGAACAGGTCGAACGTCTCCCGTTTGCCGGCGGCCGCGGGGAAGCGGGGGAGCAGCCGCAGCCCGGCGGCGAAGGCGGCCACCCCGATGGGCAGGTTGACGAAGAACACCCAGCGCCAGCCGTCGTCGGTGCCGACGGCGTCGATCAGCACGCCGCCCGCCAGCGGCCCCACCGCCGTCGAAACTCCGATGACGCTGCCGAGCAGGCCGAAGGCCTTGGCCCGCTCGGAGCCCTGGAACATCTGCTGGATCAGCCCCGAGGTCTGGGGCGCGACCATGCCCGCCGCGGCGCCCTGGATCAGCCGGAACACCACGAGCCAGGACGGCCCCGGAGCGAGCCCGCACGCCGCGGAGGCCAGCGTGAACAGGGCCAGCCCGAGCAGGAAGGCCTGGCGCCGGCCGCGCATGTCGCCCAGCCGGCCCGCCGGGACGAGAGCGAGCCCGAAGGTCAGGGCGTATCCGGAGACCACCCAGGACTGGGCGGCCTCGGAGGCGCCCAGCCCGTGCTCCATCGAGGGCAGTGCCACGTTCACGATCGAGGTGTCGAGCAGCGAGATGAACCCCGCCGTCAGACAGACCGCGAGCGCCTTCCACCGCCGGTCGTCGGGGGTGGGCCCTGCCTGGACTGTGGTCATGTGGTCACGCTAAGCAGCCGTTCGGCCGGGCGCACTCCGGGAGCGCCGCCGCGCGCCTCGGGAACCTCACGTCCGGCTCAGCGGGAACCGGCCGTTTCCATGAGCCACGAGTACGCCGACTGCGCCGTGAACTCGGTCTGGCCGCCCCGCACCAGCAGCGCGGCCGTGGCGAACTCGGGTGCGTCCGCCTGCGCCGCCACGTACGGGACGGCGACGCAGCGCATCCCGGCCGCGTGCGCGGCCGCCGCGCCCGGCGCCGCGTCCTCGACGACCACGCAGCCGGCCGGGTCCACGCCGAGCCGGCGGGCCGCCTCGAGGAAGACGTCGGGGGCGGGCTTGCCGCGGGGCACCTCGTCCGCGGAGACGACGGTGCGCAGGTGGGCGTCCAGGCCGGTGCCCGCGAGGATCGCCCGGATCGCGTCCAGGGAGGAGCCGGAGGCCACCGCCGTCGGCACCCCCTCGGCGGCCAGCAGCTCCACGAACTTCCGCATCTCCGGGTACGCGCGCGTGCCGGTGCGGGCCAGTTCCAGATAGCGCCGGTTCGTCGCGTCGAACAGCTCCTCCACCGAGGCGCGCAGGCCGTAGCGCTCCCGCCAGAGGACGGCGGTCTCCAGGGTGCTGACGCCGACGTAGCTCTCGTGCTCCGTCCAGGTGAAGTCCGGGACGCCGTGCTCGGCCAGGGTCAGCCTGCCCGCCTCGTAGTAGTTCGGCTCGCTGTCGACCAGCGTTCCGTCGAGATCGAAGACGACCGCAAGGGTGCCGGGCTCGCTCATGCCGTCCAGCATGCCCGGCGTCAGGCGCGGTCCGCCTGTCCGACCGATTCCACCAGGGGGAGCAGCCGGTACGGCACGCGCTCGCGCAGGGCCACCTCGGTGCGGGTGCGCACCACGCCCGGCAGGCTGATCAGCTTCTGGATCACGTCCTCCAGATGGGCGTTGTCCCGCCCCACCACCCGGGCCAGCAGGTCGCCGCCGCCCGTGATCGAGAAGGCCTCGACGATCTCCGGCACGGCGGCCAGCGCGTCGCCCACGTCGTCCAGATGGCCCTGGGTGACCTCGATGTGGACGAAGGCCAGCACCGGGTGGTCCAGCGCCGCGGGGGACAGCGAGGGACCCGTACCGGTGATCACGCCGTCGCGTTCCATGCGGTCCAGGCGGGCCTGGAGGGTGCCCCGGGCGACGCCGAGGATGCGGGCGTACTCGCGCACGCTGGTGCGCGGCTGCTCCAGCAGCAGCCGCAGGATGCGGGTGTCGAGTGCGTCCACGCTCATGAGTCACGACTGTACCAATGGCTCACCGGTGAGAGAGCCGCGTATGCCACCCGACCTGGTCCGTTGGTATCACGGCAACCGTTCGCCCGAGTTCCGTGCTGAGCCATTGGATCAGTGATGCGGGCAACACTTGAGCCAGCGACCTCTGTGATGCTCTCATGGGTACGTCGATGGCGCTGCGGATCCCCGCGGCGCCTTTTGTGTGCCGGTGTGTCATCCGGCGTTCCAGGTGTCCCGGGCGTCCCGGGGTTCCAAGGGGAGGGGCTCAGTGCTGAAGAGGGTGTTCGTGGCCGCGGACCCGGGACGGACGCGGCTGCGCTTCGCCGCGCGGGCCGTGCTCGGCATCGGGCTGGCGGTCGCCGTGTGCGCGGTGGCGGGGCAGCCGCTGGCCGGCGCGGTCACCGGTGGCCTCGCCGCGCTGCTCGCCCTGTTCACCGTCACCGACGCCACCGTGCGCGGACAGGCGGTCACCACCGCGCTGCTGCCCGCCGTCGGCCTGCCCGTGCTCGCCGCCGCGGCCGAGCTGCACGACTTCCCCGTCACGCGGGACCTGGTGTTCCTCGCCGTGGTCGGCGCCGGCGTGTACGCCCGCCGCTGGGGCCCGCGCGGTCACAGCCTCGGCGTCTTCGCCTTCATGACCTTCTTCATGGCCCAGTTCCTGCACACCACCCCGGGACAGCTGCCGGCGCTGTACGCCGCCGTCCTGCTGTCCGTGCTGAGCGCGGCCGCCGTGCGCTTCGGCCTGTGGTGCTACGAGCGCCGGCTGCCCCCGGCCGCGGTACCCGCGCAGCCCGCCGGCACCGGGCTGGCCAGGGTGACCACACGGCAGGCCGTGCAGGCGACCGCGGGCGCGGGCTTCGCGCTCGTCGCCGGCCAGCTCATGTCCGGGCAGCGCTGGTACTGGGCGGTGGGCGCCACCTGGTGGGTCTTCGTGAACACCGCCTCGCGCGGCGAGACGCTGGTCCGCGGTTTCCGGCGGGTGCTCGGCACCGTCATCGGCATCGCCCTGGGCTTCCTCGTCGCCGTGCCGGTGCACGGGGCGGCCGTGCCCACCGCCGTCCTCGTGGCCGCCGCCGTCTTCGGCATCTTCTACACGGCCGCCGTCTCCTACACCTGGATGATGCTCTGGGTGACCGTGCTCGCCGCCTCGCTCTACGGCCTCCTCGGCGTCCTCACCCCCGGCCTGCTCGCCCTGCGCCTGGCCGAGACCGGTGTCGGCGCCCTCGGCGCGGCGCTCGCCGTGCTCTTCGTGCTGCCCGTCACCACGCACGCCACGACCGACGCCTGGATCCAGCGCGCCCTGCGCTGCGTGCACGCCTGCACCGCCGAGGCCGCCGCGCGGCTCGCCGGATCGGCGACGGCCGACCCGGCGCCGCGCGTGGCCGAGCTGGAGCAGTTCCTCGGCCGGGTACGGCTCTCGGTCGCCCCGCTCGTGCACCCGCTGAACCCGATGCTCGGCCGCAAGCGGCGCGCGCGCCGGGTGCTCGCCCTGCTCGACGACTGCGCCCGTGAGATCCGCGGTCTGGTCGCGGTCGCCGCGGACCCCGAGGCCTCCCACGACGCCCGCCTGGCCGCCGCCTGCTGGCGGGTGGAGGCCGCGGTCGAGGCGCTCACCGACGGCGGCCTCGAACAGGTCCACCGGCCCGCCGAGGCCCCCGCCGAACCCGCCCTGGCCCATCTGCACGGCCTGGAGCGGGCGCTCGCCGAGCTGGCCGAGCCGCTGCGGGCACCCTCCGGCTCGCGGCTCGTCGGAGCCTGAGAGGAAACGTCCCCCGGTTGGTCTAGACCGACGGTGGCCGACTGCTACCGTCGGCACCACTGGCGCGGACCGAGAGGGGACAGCGGTGGCAGCAGTCGGCAGGCGGCACAGGGCGTTCATCGGGTCGTTCACGGCCGCGGGCGGCCCCGGACTGGTCACCGCGGCAGTCCACCCGGACACCGGCGCGCTCACCCTCACCGGCTGCCTCGGCACCGTCCCCGACCCCGCCTACCTGGCCCTTTCACCGGACGGCGGCATGCTCTACGCGGTCAGCGAGACCGCCGAGGGCGCCGTCGCCGCGTACCGCGTCGGCGGGGACAAGCCGGAACCCGCCGGGCCGCCCGTGCCGGTCGACGCCGGCGGGCCCACCCACCTCGCCCTGCACGCCGGTCATGTGCTGACCGCCAACTACGGCTCCGGCAGCGTCACCGCCGTACCGGTGCGCCCGGACGGCACCCTGGCCGCCGCACCCTCCGGGCTGCTGCGGCACACCGGCTCCGGCCCGCACGACCGCCGCCAGCGCGGCCCGCACGCCCACCAGGTGCAGCCCGATCCCAGCGGCCGGTGGTTCGTGAGCGTCGACCTCGGCACGGACTCGGTACGGGTCTGCACGCTCGACGGGGGCGTGCCCGCGCTGCACCGCGAGATCGCTCTGCGCCCCGGCTCGGGCCCCCGTCACCTGGCCTTCCACCCGGACAGCGAGCACGCCTACGTGGTCAACGAACTCACCCCGACGGTCACCGTGTGCCTCTGGGACGCGGACGGCGGCTCCCTGAAGCCGCTGGCCGAGGTCCCGGTGCTGCCGGGCGCCCCGGCGGGCGACGCCTACCCCTCGGGCCTCGTGGTCTCACCGGACGGCCGCTTCGTGTGGACCGCGACCCGCGGCGAGGACGTCCTGTCCGTGCTCGCCGTCCAGGGGGACGGCCTCCGGCTGACCGGCACGGTGCCGTGCGGCGGGCACTGGCCCCGGGCGCTGGCCGAGCACGACGGCTTCCTCTACTCCGCCAACGAACGTTCCGGCGACGTGACCTGGTTCGACGTGCGGGAACGGACGGGACTGCCCCGCTACGACGGCTCCGTCGAGGTCGCCGCGGCCGCGTGCGTCGTCTTCGGCTGAACGGGCGCCCGCGCGTCCCCGCGGCACGCGGAAGGGCCCGCTCCGGCGACCGGAGCGGGCCCTTCGGCCGTACGGGAGTGCCGTCGCGTCAGCGGACCGGCGTGCCCTGCTGCTGCGGCGTGGCGATACCGAGCGCGGTCGTGTACTTGGCGAGGGCGAGCTTGCCGATCGCCGGGTAGGCGCCCAGCGCCTCCGCGGTGGAGCAGCCGGCCTCCTCGGCGGCCGCGGCGAGCAGCGCCGAGTCGATCTCGGGGCCGATCAGGTACGGCGCGAGGGCCAGCTGCTGCGAGCCGGAGGAACGCAGCTGCTCGGCGACCGAGGTGATGGCACCCTCCTCGTCGAGCGCCGCCGCCATGACCGGCACGGCCAGCCGCGCGGCGAGCAGCATGCCGGTGATGCCGGCCGCCTGCACGGCCTCCTCGCCGCCCACCGAGGCCAGGATGATGCCGTCCGCGGCCGTGGCCACGGTGAACAGCCGGGCGCGGTCGGCGCGGGCCAGACCCGCCTCGGACAGGCGTACGTGCAGCGCCTCGGCGAGCAGCGGGTGCGGGCCGAGGACGTCGGTCAGCTCGGCGGCGACCCTGCTGTCCATCACGGCCTGGCGGACCTGGCGCAGCAGCGCGCTGTCCGGACCGGCCAGCAGCGGGACGACGACGGCGACCGGGCCGTCGGGCTCCTTGACGTCGGCACCGGCGGCGCGGGCCTGCTCGAAGCGTGCGGTCCGCTCCTCGGCGGCGCCGGACAGCACCGAGCGCAGGCTCGGGAACTCGGCGTCGTCCCCGTCCAGGTAACCGATGCGGGCATCCAGGCCGGGCAGCTCGGAGCGGGCGATGCTCACGACCTCCTCGGCGAGGCTGCGCGAGGCGGCGCCGGGCGCGCCGGGCACCGCGAGGACGAGCGCGGGCGCGCCCTCGGGAGCGACCAGCGGTTCCGGTCGGCGGTGCCTTCCGGGCTGACGGGGTCGCGGCATTCGTACTGGCAGGCCGGACGCGGGCCCAGTGGGGGAACTCATGGCGTCGCATGTTACTGGCTCTTTGGGTTCCCCTGTTCGGGGAGGGTGCAGGTGAGCGGTATCCGTCCGCTTTTGTCTGATGAGTTACGCCCGTTTGGCATGTGTTTCGGGCACGTGCCGGACAGATGGCACGGAAAGCAGGCAATCCCCTTATGTGCGGACGATATGAAGCATGGTCGATTCACCCGGAAGTGTGAGCCGCCCGGCCGCCAACTCGCCCACGATCCGCACACAGCCGTGCAGCGGGTCGCCCTCCGCCGGAACGAGCCGGGCCCGCGGCAGCCGGTGCGCCAGCTCCTCACGCACCGGTTCGAGGAGTGGGTCGCCCATGTTGAAAAGGCCTCCGGTGAGTGCCACTTCGGCCGAGCCGGGGGCCGGGCAGACGGCCGCGGCGGACTCGGCCATGGCGCTGGCGGCCGCGCGCAGGATGCCGGCGGCCACCGGGTCGCGCGGGGCGCAGGCGGCCACCCGTGGCGCGAACGAGGCGAGCAGCGCCGGACGGTCGGAGCGCGGGTAGAGCAGGCCGGGCAGGCCGGGCAGCGGGCCGAACTGTTCCTCGGCACCGGCCCGCAGCGGTGCGGAGCCGCCGTCACGGCCGTCGTGGGCACGCAGGGCCGCTTCGAGACCGGCCCGGCCGATCCAGGCCCCGCCGCCGCAGTCGCCCAGCAGATGTCCCCAGCCGTCCGCCCTGTGCCAGCGGCGCAGATCGGTGCCGATCGCGATGAGTCCGGTGCCACCGGCGACCACCGCACCCGGCCGCGGTCCCAGGGCGCCCACGTAGGCCGTCACGGCGTCGGCGGCCAGCGCCACGGACCGCACCCCCAGTTCGCGGGCGAGCAGGCCCGGCAGTTCGGCGCGCAGGGCGTCACCCAGGGTGGCGAACCCGGCGGCGCCGACGACGGCCGTGCCCAGCTCGCGGATGCCGGCCCGCGTGGTCAGCTCCCGGGCCAGCGGCAGGAGTTGTGCCATGAGGTGCGCGGGGTCGATGCCCCGAGCGCCGGTGCGCACCGGCTCCCGCGACTCCCCCCGGGCCGACGGCGGCCGCCCCGGCACCCCGACGGCGACCCGGAGGCCGGAACCCCCGGAGTCCACGGCCAGGAAACCGGCGGCGGTCACGGCAGACGCCAGTCCACCGGCTGTCCGCCCTGCTCGGTCAACAGGTCGTTGGCCCGGCTGAACGGACGCGAACCGAAGAAGCCGCGGTCGGCGGACATGGGTGACGGGTGCGCCGACTCCACGGCCGGCAGCCGGCCCAGCAGCGGACGCAGGTTGCGGGCGTCCCGCCCCCACAGGATCGACACCAGCGGCTTGCCGCGTTCGGCCAGCGCCCGGATCGCCTGCTCGGTGACCTCCTCCCAGCCCTTGCCGCGATGGGCGGCCGGGCTGCGCGGTGCCGTGGTGAGCGCCCTGTTGAGCAGCAGTACGCCCTGCTGCGTCCAGGGCGTGAGATCGCCGGTGGACGGCTGGGGGAGCCCCAGATCGCTGTTGAGCTCACGGAAGATGTTGATCAGGCTCGGCGGCAGCGGACGCACCTCGGGCGCGACCGAGAACGAGAGCCCGACGGCGTGTCCGGGTGTCGGGTACGGGTCCTGACCGACGATCAGGACCCGTACGTCGTCGAAGGGCTGCTGAAAGGCGCGCAGGACGTTCGGCCCGGCGGGGAGGTAGGTGCGTCCCGCGGCGATCTCCGCGCGCAGGAAGTCGCCCATCGCGGCGACGCGTCCGGCGACGGGTTCCAGGGCCTTGGCCCAGCCCGGTTCGACGATTTCATGCAAGGGTCGTGGTGCCACGGGCGTCACCCTACTGCCGGGCACCGGCCGGCGATCAAGCCGAGACCGGGTCCGGCCGGGCACGGCCGCCGCCGCCCCGGCCGGCCGCCGCCCTCATCTCCCTTACAAGGCGGTCCTTCTCAGCCGATCACGGCGGCCCGTACGCACAGCACGTCCGGCAGATGGGAGGCCAGTTGCCGCCAGGTGTCGCCGTCGTCGGCCGAGGCGAACACCTCGCCGTTGCGGTTGCCGAAGTAGACGCCGGCCGGATCGGCGTCGTCCGTGCAGAGCGCGTCCCGCAGCACGGTGCCGTAGTGGTCCTCGGACGGCAGCCCCTTCGACAGCGGCTCCCAGCTCTCGCCCGCGTCGGCCGTCCGGAAGACCCGGCAGCGCCGCTCGGCCGGCACCCGGTCGGCGTCGGCGTTGATCGGGAAGACGTACGCCGTCCCGCCCCGGTGCGGATGGGCGGCCACCGCGAAGCCGAACGTCGACGGCAGCCCGGCGCCGATGTCCGTCCACTTCCCGCCCGCGTCGTCGCTGCGGTACACACCCCAGTGGTTCTGCAGATACAACCGGTCCGGGTCGGCCGCGTCGCGCGCGACCTTGTGCACGCACTGGCCGAACTCCGGGTCGGGATCCGGCAGGAACACCGCGGACACGCCCGAGTTGGACGGCGCCCAGCTCGCCCCGCCGTCCCGGGTGCGGAACACCCCGGCGGTGGACACGGCCACGGTCACCGCCCGCGGATCGCGCGCGTCGGTGAGCACCGTGTGCAGCCCCTCGCCGCCACCGCCCGGAACCCACCGGGAACGGGTCGGGTGCTCCCACAGGGGGCGCACCAGCTCGAAACTCTCCCCGCGGTCCTCCGAGCGGTACAGCGCGGCCGGTTCCGTCCCCGCGTACACCACGCCGGGCTCGGCGGCGGCCGGGTGGAGCTGCCAGACCCGCTCCAGCGAGGCGCCGGTTTCCTTGGGGAACTTGACGGCGGGCCGGGCCGGTTCGGTCCAGGTGCGGCCAAGATCGTCGGAGTGGAACACCGACGGGCCCCAGTGCGCGCTGTCGCCGCCCGCCAGCAGCCGGGGACGGTCGCCCCGGGTGTCGATGGCGACCGAGTAGACCGCCTGCGCGTTGAAGTAGGGAGTGTCGTCGAACTCCCAGCCGCCACCTCGCCTCCGCCCGATGAACAGGCCCTTGCGGGTACCCACGGCGAGCAGGACCTCGGTCATGCCGGTCACCTCCGGGACGTCGTCGTCCAGGTAGTCGTCAGATACCGGCCAGTCTGCACCCCACCACTGACAGTCACCCCCGGAAGCCGCTTCGCCGCAGGTCACAGCGGTGAAGTCGGCCCACCGCGCGTACCGGCGCCGATGCGTTGTGTCATGCGCCTGCGCGGAAGGGCGCTCTCGTGCGACCGTCGGGGAGACGGTTCGTCGTGAGCAACGGGGCGGCCGCGCCCGTATGGGAGTGCGGTCCGGCCTGTCGGTGCGCTCGTGAGGAGGATGCCTTTGAAGGCGTTCCGTGGTCCCAAGGTGTGGCTGTGGCGCTGGCGGCGCAATCCGCTGCGGCGCCGGACCGACGTGCTGGAGGCCTGGGTGGTGCTCGCCGCCTGGCTGCTCGTCGTCCTGACGGGGGCGGCGGCCGGCCTCGCCGCCGCCCGGTCCGTGGAGCACGGACTGGCCCGGGAGCGCGCCGCCTGGCGACCCGCCGTGGCCCGCGTCGTCGCCCGGGCCCCCGGAAGAACCGCTTCCGAGGCCTCCGGGACCGAGCGGGTCTGGGCACAGGTGCGCTGGACCGCCGCCGACGGCTCGGTGCACGCCGGGCAGGCCCGGGTCGCGCCGGGCAGCGCGGCCGGCAGCCCCGTCACCGTGTGGACCGACCCGCGGGGGCACCTGGTCAGCCGTCCGCCCACCGCGTCCGAGGCCACCTTCCGCGCCGCTCTCATGGGCGGCCTGGTCGGACTGAGCGCCGCAGCCGTCCCCTTCGCCGGCGGACTCGCCCTCCGTGGCCGGCTGGAACGCCGCCGCATGGACGACTGGGACGCGGAATGGGCCCGGCTGGGACCGCAGTGGGGGCGGATGACGTGGTGACGCTCCAGGCCGCGCCGGGACACGGCCAGGAGCGTCCGGGCGTTCCGCGGACCACCCCGGCCGGCTGACGGCCGCCCGGCGTCCCGCGCACGACAACGGCCCGTGGGTTCCTGGCGTCACGCACGCCACACCGGCTCCCGCGTCCCGCCCACGGCAGCGCGGCACGTGGGCTCCCGGCGTCCCGCACACCACAGCGGCATACGGGCTACGGACTGCGGCGGCCGTCCCGCACGCGAGAACAGCCCACAAGGTCCCCGCGTCCCGCCCGGCCGGAAGAGGTTTCACTGGAATTCGGGCAGCCCCGCCAGCACCTCCTCGCAAGCCCTGAGCAGCGCCTCGTCCTCGGCGATGGCGCGGCCGCCGTGCCCGCCCGCGCGCGCCGTGTGCCGCCGTGGGGCGGCCAGTTCCGCGATCACGAGGTCCCGCAGCGGCGCGCCCGCGGAGCCCATCGAGGCGAGACAGCGCGCGATCGGGCCCCGGGCGCCGGGACTCTCCGACCAGGCGGCCCGGAGCACCGGCAGCACGGGTCCCGGGTCGCCGCCGACGTGCCACAGCGCGCACGCGGCGAGGGTCCGCTGCCCGGCCTGCCCCGACGCCGCCGCCCGGCGGAGCTCCGGCAGGGCCGCACGGGCCGCCGGACCCATCCTGGCCAACTGCCGCACGGCCAGGCGGCGGACGCCCGGCTCGCCCGTTGCCAGCTCCCGTACCAGCACGGGAAGCACGGCCGGGGCGTCACCGTCCGCCGACCACAGCGCGCCCGCCGCCGCGGCCGCGTGCCGGGTGTGCAGCAGTGCGCGCAGGACCGGCGCCGCCCGGGTGGCGGCGCCGAGGGCGTCCAGTGTGACGACGGCCTGCCCGGCCACTTCGTCCCGCGCCCCGAGGCCGTCCGGGGCACCGGTCAGCAGCCGCAGCACCTCCGGGACCGCGGCCACGTCCCCGATGGCCCTGAGCGCCGTCAGCAGCGGCGCGGCCCCGGAGTCCGCGGCCGGCGAGTCCAGCGGTATCCGCCCCAGCCGGTGCCGCAGCGCGGGGGCGAGGGGAGCGGCGGCCAGGCCCAGATGCGCGATCTCGTCCCCCAGACCGCCGGGCACGACCGGGCCGGCCAGGACCTGGGCCAGCACCGGAACGGCCCGCGGATCGCCGCTGCGGGCAAGGGCTTTGAGGGCGCCGCCCACGGTGGGTGAGCCGCGCTCCCAGCGATGGGTCCACAGATCGGGCCGGGAGGACACCAGAGCGTGCAGGTCGTCCGCCGCCGGAGCGGCCAGGCCGAACAGCTCCGACAGGACGGAGACCGCCGCGTCCCGCAACCACTCCTCCTCCGCGCCCAGTTGACTGCCGACCAGGGCCACCGGCCCGGCGAAGCCGGCCCGCCAGCCGCGGAACAGCACCGCCGCCATCCATACGGCGTTGCCCCGGTCGACCGGGTCGGGGCTGGTCAACTGCCCGGTCAACAGGGTGATGCGGTCGCCGATCCGGTCGCCGAGCGCGGTGTGCAGGGTGCGCAGCAGCCGGGCGCCCTCCTCGTCCGAGGGGCGCAGCCGCCGTAATCGGCCCACCAGAGTGTCGTTGGCGGAGCGGTCCGGGACGCGGGCGCGGCGGGCCGACCGCTCCCGCAGCAGCCGGACGGCCGTCGGTACCAGGTCGGCGGGGAGCCGGTCGGGGGCACCGAGCGCGAGCTGGCCGAGCGCCGCGAGACGCAGCCCGGGGTCGTGCGGCGGGGCGCTCTGAGCGGTCAGCAGGTCCACCGCGGCGGCCCGTGCCGGGTACCGGCGCACGAACACACCGACGGCCTCGGTGAGGGCCAGCAGCACCCGGCCGTCCCGCTCGACCGGGATCCGCTGCCGCAGCAGCCCCAGCACGCGCGCCGGATCGTCGACGAACCTGACGACCGCGCCGGCCGCGGGCCGTCGCACCCCCGGGTCCGGATCCCCGAGCAGCGACACGAAGACCTCGCCGTCCGCCCGGACCGCCTCACGCGCGTGTGCGTCCCCGCTCTCCGCCCCGATGCTGACCAGCAGTTCCACGATGCAGCCCCGCTCCGGGACCGCCTCACGGGCGGCGAGCGAGAACAGGAAGGGAACGCAGGCGAGCGTCGAGTCGTACACGTTCCCCTCGTGGTGCACCGTGCCGTACATGCCGTCCAGCGCGGTCTGCCGCTCGGCGGTGTCCGCGGACGCCAGTCCGCGCAGCCAGCCGGGCACGTCCTGTGCGCTGCCGTAGGCGTGCCGCAGCGAGGCCCAGTCGACCTCGTCGATCCCGGTGAACACGATCCCCTCCCCCAGACGAGTGGCACCTGATCGCGAGTCTGCACCACCGCACTGACAACGAAGCGCGAGCATGCGCTGACTGTGTGCGATCCGTCGGCGGTCACCGGCCACCGAGCGGGAGGCACGCCCCTCGGCGAGGAGGGGCTCAGCTCGCGTCGGGCAGGGCCCGCTCCAGGATCGCGTCCAGGCCGGACCCGGCGGGCAGGGTGCCGAACGAGTGTCCCCAGTCGCCGCCCAGCCGGGTCGCGCAGAAGGCGTCCGCCACCGGGTGCGGGGCGTACCGGACCAGCAGGGACGCCTGCAGCGCGAGGGCCATCCGCTCGACGAGCCGTCGGGCGCCCACCTGCCCGGTTTCGGCCAACTGCGTCCGCAGCCCGGCAACGGCGGCGTCCAGCCGGGCGTCCGCCCCGCGCGCGAGGGCGAGTTCGCCGAACAGGGCCTCGGCGGTGTCCGGTTCCCGTCCCAGGGCGCGCAGCACGTCGAGCGCGTTGACGTTGCCCGAGCCCTCCCAGATGGACAGCAGCGGGGCCTCCCGGTAGTGGCGGGGCATCCCGGACTCCTCGACGTACCCGTTGCCGCCCAGGCACTCCAGGGCCTCCGCGGTGAACGCCGGGCCCCGCTTGGTGACCCAGTACTTGCCCACGGCGGTGGCGATCCGCCGGAAGGCCCGCTCCCCGGCGTCCCCGCGCACCGCCCGGTCCGCGGCGCCCGCCAGCCGCAGGGTGAGCGTGGTCGCCGCCTCCGACTCCAGCGCGAGGTCGGCCAGCACGTTGCGCATCAGCGGCTGGTCGATCAGCCGGGCACCGAAGGCGCTGCGGTGACGCGCGTGGTGGCCCGCCTCGACGAGCGTCTTGCGCATCAGGGTCGCCGAGGACATCACGCAGTCCAGCCGGGTGCAGTTGACCATCTCGATGATCGTCTTCACGCCCCGGCCCTCCGGCCCGACCAGCCAGGCCACCGTCCGGTCGAACTCAGGCTCGGAGGAGGCGTTGGACCGGTTGCCGAGCTTGTCCTTCAGCCGCTGGATGCGGAACGTGTTGCGGCTGCCGTCCGGCAGTACGCGCGGCACCAGGAAGCACGACAGGCCGCCCGGCGCCTGCGCGAGCACCAGGAAGACGTCGCACATGGGAGCCGAGGTGAACCACTTGTGCCCGCGCAGTGTGTAGACGCCCGCCTCTCCGGTGGGCGTGGCCACGGTGGTGTTGGCGCGGACGTCGGAACCGCCCTGCTTCTCGGTCATGCCCATCCCGGCGAGCAGCCCGGGCTTCTCGGCCGGGACGCGCAGCCCGGGCTCGTACTCGCGGCTGGTCAGCAGCGGCTCGTAGACCTTGGCGAGGTCCGGCTGGGCGCGCAGCGCGGGCACCGCGGCGTACGTCATCGAGGTGGGGCAGCCGTGCCCGGCCTCGGTGTGCCCCCACACCAGGCCGCCCGCCGTGCGGGCCACGTGGGCGCCGGTGCGGTCGTCCGCCCAGGGCGCGCCGGCCAGGCCCTCCGCGACGGCCGTCCGCATCAGGTGGTGCCAGCTGGGGTGGAACTCGACCTCGTCGACCCGGTGGCCGTAGCGGTCGTGGGTGCGCAGCTCCGGCTCGTGCAGATTGGCCAGTTCGCCCCACTCCTGGGCCTCGGCGCTGCCTGCCTGCCGCCCCAGCCGCCGCAGGCCGTCCTCGGCCCAGCCGGCGCCCTCCCGGCGCAGGCCCTCCAGCAGGGCCCGGTCCTCCGAGGCGTCGTACGGGGCCAAGGGCGGGGCCTGGTTGGTGACGTCGTGGGTGGCGTACTGCGACTGCGGGTGCGCGGATGTCGAGACCATGGAGACATGTTGCACTCTCTCTGCAGGTGTAGCAATGATGCAACAAGAAGTCTCCGTACAGTGTGTGCCCATGCGCATGAACGTGTCAGCCGAGCCGGGCGGGGCCGCGCTGCGGCCGCTGTCCGCGCGGTCGGTCGTGCTGAGCCTGCTCCTGGGGGCGCACCCGCCCGAGCTGCCGGTGAAGGCCCTGGTCGGGCTGGTGGAACCCTTCGGTGTGGGCGGTTCCACGCTGCGGGCCGCGCTCAGCCGGATGGTGGCGGCGGGCGACCTCCGGCGCACGGACGCCGTCTACCGGCTCAGCGACCGGTTGCTGGCCCGTCAGCGCCGCCAGGACGAGGCGCTGCGCCCCCGCACGCGCGCATGGCACGGCGACTGGGAGATGCTGGTGATCACGGCGACGGGCCGCGGTCCCGCCGAACGGGCCGATCTGCGCACCCGCCTGACCGCCCTGCGCCTGGCCGAACTCCGCGAGGGCGTGTGGCTGCGCCCGGCCAACCTCGGCCGGCCGCTGCCCGCCGGCCTCGCGCGCGTGACGCTGTCGTACACCGCGCGCCCCGACGGCGACCCGCACGACCTGGCCGCCCGGCTGTGGCCCCTGGACGAGTGGGCCGCCACCGCGCGCGCCCTGCTCGCCCACACGGCCGCGGCCCGCCGGCCGGCCGACCGCCTCACCGCCTTCGCCGCGGCCGTGCGCCACCTGCTCACCGACCCCGTCCTGCCGGCCGGCCTGCTGCCCGCCGACTGGCCGGGGGAGGCGCTGCGCACCGCCTACGCGGAGTACCAGGAGGAACTGTCCGCCTCGCTGGGGTCCCGGGGGCGCGCGCGATAGCTCCGCGAGCGTGCGGAGGCCGCCGCCCCGGCGGGACGGCGGCCCCTCAGGCCCTTCGGCGCTCACTTGTAAGTGATGTCCGAGGACGAGTACTTGCAGTAGGTGCCGTCCGCGCCCGAGCCGTTCGTCGACGGCTCCTTGCCCGTGTTGTTGCCGATGTACTTCTGGCACGGGACGATCTTCTTGCTGCTGTCGCCGACGACGGTGATGTTCTTCAGGGTCGCGCTGTCGCCGTAGTTGGTGTTGATGCCGACGAGCTTGCTGCCCTTGTACGTCGCCTCGATGGAGTTGAGGTTGATCGTGCGCTTGTACTGCGTCTTGCAGTTGCCGCACGAGCGGGCGAAGGTGCCGAAGTTCTTCACGGCGAAGCTCGAGACGTTCAGCGTCCCGGCGCCGTTGAACTGGAACACCTTGTCGCCGGCCTCCTTCGCCCCGCCGCCGCTGACGGTGTAGACGTTGGAGGACGAGGAGCCGAGGAACGTGGCCGCGTCCTCGCCGACGTCCTCCCACCACACGTTCTGCAGGGTGCAACTGCCCAGGCAGTGGATGCCGTCCGCGGCGGGTGAGCCGATGATGACGTTCTTGACCACCGCGCCGGGCGCGAGTTCCAGGATGGGCCCCTGGTCCTCGTCCTGGCCGCCGGTGCCCAGGTCTCCGGAGCCGTACAGGCGCTTCATCCCGTAGTCCTTGGTGCCGGACACCGAGATGGTGGACGTCACCGCCTGACTGCCGTTGGCCGAGGGCCAGGTGGCGGCGCTTGCCGTCGATCCGTTAGTCATGATCATGCCAACCGAAAGACCGAGGGCGGCGAGTCCGCCCAGCGGCGCGCGGCCCGATCCCGCGCGTGTGAGTGCCGTTGAGGTCATGTCCCGAATGCCTTCCTCCGAGTGGGGGTGGTCAGATCTTTCCGGCGCCGGCGCCGGCCGTCACCGAGGCGACGACGCCGGACGCGGGCTCGGCGGTGTAGCCGTACGGGGGGCTGGTGAAGGTGCCGGCCCGTGAGATCTCGGTCGCGGCTCCGCCGAGGTCGTTGCCGCGCAGATTGGCGTAACCGTCCACATCGCTGTCCCGGCTGGTGGTGACGGCGACCTCGGTGCCGCGGAAGACGTTGTTCTCGACCAGCATCTGCGCGCGCATCCGCGAGTGCACGGCGGTCTCGGCGTCGACGACGTAGTTGTCGTAGAAGTGCCCGGTGCCGAAACGCAGGCTGGGGATGCGGGAGTTGACGTTGTCGAACCAGTTGTGGTGGTACGTCACCCGCAGGTGCCCGGTGTCCTCGCTCGCGTTGCTGTCGCTGTGGCCCACGAGCGAGCCCTTGTAGTGGTCCTTGAAGGTGTTCCAGGAGACGGTCACGTAGTCGGACCCGTGGGTGATGTCGACCAGGCCGTCGTAGTAGTCCTTGCCGTGATCTCGGTCCGAGGACAGGGTGTTGTGGTCGATCCACACCTTCGTCGAGGCCTGCACGGTGATCGCGTCGGTCTTGACGGCCTTGCTGAGGCTGAGGTTGCGGACGACGACGTTGGTGACCTTCTTCAGGCGCAGTCCGCCGCCGGTGAACCCGGAGGACGAACCGACGCCCAGGACCGTGGTGTTGGAGCCGATGTCGATCTGACCGCTCAGCGATATCAGACCGCTGACCTTCACGACCTTCGCCGTACCGCCGGCGACGGCCGCCTTGAAGGCGGCGGACGTGGAGACGGTCACCGCCGCGGCGCCGCCGCCGCCCGTGGTGCCGGCGCCGAATCCGACGGGCGAGGTGTCGGCCGCCCCGGCCGCCTGAGGCAGCGCGAGCACGGCCGTGGCCGCGAGGGCCACGGCGGCCGTCGCCGCTCCGGTGAGGTGTCGCTTCAGCATGCGGGTGCGTCCCTTCGAGTGGGGGTGGTTTGTGTACGTGAATGACGTACGCAATGTGGAACGCGCATGAGGGATTTCGTGGCCTCCTGACCCCAACTGGCGGGTCAGTCGGTCACGTCGATGAACGGGAACGTAAGGGGTAAGCGCTTTCTGGTCAACGCTTCCCGCAGTCGGTTTTCGGTCACCCGGCAGTCTCGTGGGAGCGCTTCCATGATGGGAGTGTCCATGCCACGATGCACCCGTGAAGCCGTTCAGCAGAACGTCGATCGCCACCCTGCTCACCCTCTGTGTCCTGGTCCTCTCCCTGTTCGTCGCGTCCTCGGCGCTCAGAGCCGTGCTCGGGTGGCCCGGTCCGGGACGGCCGCCCGCGGCTCCGGTCGCCGAGGCGGGCCCGCACTGGGTGCACACCTGGACCGGCATGCCGCAGCTGACCGAGCACGGGAACCTGCCGCCCGCGCCGTTCACCGGTGAGTCCTCGGTGCTCGCCGACACCACGCGGCGGCAGACCGTCCACGTCACCATCGGCGGCAGGCACCTCCGGCTGCGGTTCTCCAACGCCTACGGAGACACTCCGCTGCCGCTGACCGCGGTGACCGTGGCACTCCCCGAGGGCGGCCGCGCCGGGGCCGGCGCGATCGAACCCGGCAGCCTGCGCCGGGTGACCTTCGCCGGCCGGGATGCCGGGACGGTCCCGGTCGGCGCCCAACTGGTCTCGGACCCCGTCGACTTCCGCCTGCGCCCCGGATCCGACCTGACCGTGACGGCGTACACCGCCCAGGGTCAGCCGTCGCTCGCGCTGACCTCGCACCCCGGGTCGCGCACCACCTCGTACCTCCAGCGCGGCGACCACACCGGCGACCTGGACCTGCCGGACGCCACCGCGGTGAACCACTGGTACCTGCTGAGCGACGTCGAGGTGCTGTCACCCGGGCGGGCGGCGGCGGTGGCCGTGGTGGGCGACTCGCTCACCGACGGCCGCGGGTCCACGACCAACGGCAACGACCGCTGGCCGGACCGGCTCGCCGAGCGGCTGCGCGCCCGCGGCGCCACCTCGGACATCGCCGTGCTGAACCAGGCCGCGGGCGGCAACCGCGTGCTCGCCGACGGACTCGGCCCCAATGTGCTCGCCCGGCTGGACCGGGACGTCCTCTCCCGCAGCGGGGTCTCCTGGCCGATCCTCTTCGAGGGCGTGAACGACATCGGCACCGCCGACGCCGCTGCCGGGGCCCAGCCCGCCGTCACCGACGACCTGATCGCCGGGTACGAGCAGATCCTGGTCCGCGCCCACGCCCAGGGCATCCGCGTCTACGGCGCGACCCTGACGCCGTTCGGCGGCAACGCCCTCTACGACGACGCGGCGGGGGAGCGCGAGGCGTCCCGGCAGCGCGTCAACGCCTGGATCCGCACCCCCGGCCACTTCGACGCGGTGATCGACTTCGACCGCGCGGTCCGGGACCCGGCCCGCCCTGCCCGGCTGCTCCCCGGCCTCCACGACGGAGACTGGCTGCATCTCAACCCGAAGGGGTACGGGGTGCTGGCGGAAGCGGTGCCCACGGGGCTGTTCCGAGGGAAGTGACCCGGCGGCGGCACCGGCCGCCGCCGGGTCACCGACTCACGTCGTACCGGGCGACGTTCGCCCGGCCTCCCGCTCACCGGCCGGCGCCGCCCCGGCCTCGGCGTCCGCGTCGGTCCCGGCCGCCGCCGGCGAACCGGCCCGATCCGGAAGGTGGTTGAACAGCAGGTTCAGGACGACCGCCGTCAGGCAGCCCGCGCTGATGCCGCTGTTCATCACCGTCTGGAACCAGTCCGGGAACTTCGCGTAGACCGCGGGCACACCCACCGGAAGCATGCCGACCGCCACCGAGACCGCCACCACCGTCAGGTTGTCATTGCCCCTGAAGCCGACCCGGGCCAGCGTCCGCAGGCCGCTCGCCGCGACGCTGCCGAACATCACCAGGCCCGCCCCGCCGAGCACCGGCGCGGGAATCGCCGCGACCACCGCCCCCAGCTTCGGCAGCAGACCGAGCAGCACGAGGATGCCGCCGGCCGCCGCGACCACCCACCGGCTGCGCACCCGGGTCATCCCGACCAGCCCCACGTTCTGCGCGTACGCCGTGTACGGGAAGGTGTTGAACACGCCGCCGAGGACGGTCGACAGACCGTCCGCGCGCAGTCCGTCGGCCAGGGAGCGCGGCTCGACCCGCCGCTCCGTCAGCTCACCGACCGCGATCAGGTCACCGGTCGTCTCCGTCATCGTCACCAGCGCCACCACCAGCATGGACACGATCGCCGACACCCTGAACTCCGGCGCCCCGAAGTGGAACGGGGTGCTGATGCCTACCCAGTCCGCGTCCGCGACGCCGCCGAAGTCGGTGAACCCGAGGGGCACGGCGACCGCCAGGCCCACGACGATGCCGGTGAGGACGGCGATGCGGCTCAGGAAAGCGGGCGCGAACCGCTGTACGCCCAGCACCACCGCGAGCACGAAGGCCGCCAGCGCCAGGTTCCTCGGCTCGCCGAAGTCCTTCGCACCGGCGCCGCCCGCGGCCCAGTTGCCCGCGACCGGGAGCAGCGACAGGCCGATGATCAGGATCACCGTGCCGGTGACCAGGGGCGGGAAGAAGCGCAGCAGCCGCCCGAAGACCGGCGCGAGCAGCATGATCGCCAGACCCGCGACGATCACCGAGCCGTAGATGGCCGGCAGCCCGCCGCCCGTCGTCCCGATGAGGACCATCGGCGACACGGCCGCGAACGTGCAGCCCTGCATGATCGGCAGCCGCACACCGAACCGCCAGAAACCGACGCACTGGATCAGCGTGGCGATGCCGCACACCAGCAGGTCGGCGGTGATCAGGTAGGCCAGGTCGGCGGGCGACAGCTTCATCGCGCCGCCCACGATCAGGGGCACCGCCACGGCGCCGGCGTACATCGCGAGCACATGCTGCAGGCCGAAGGCCGCGAGCCGCCGTGCCGGTGGTATCTCGTCTACGGGGTGGGTGTCTGCGGTCGTGGACATGGGGACTCCAGAGCGGCGGGTGGAGGAGTGGCATCCGGACAGCACGAGACCGTAAGGGCCTTGAACAGTTTGTTGATTTCTGCGTTGTTGCCGGTGTGTGTCATGCCCACCTGGGCGCCGTCGACTCCGCTAGCCGGCGCGCGCCGCCGTCAGCAGGGCGTCCCAGTCGGCCAGCTTGACCACGCCTCGCCCCAGCCGCGCGCCCAGCTCCGCCTCGGCGCGTTCGATGGCCAGCCAGCCGGTCCACGGCACCGGCTCGATCCCGGCCGCCCGCAGTGCCGGGATCGGATCGTCGCGCGTCCGGTCGCGCACGAGCGCGGGCGCGTCGGTGAGCAGGGAGGTGACCGTCTCCTTGGCGCACGGCCGGTTGGTGCCGATGACCCCCGTCGGACCGCGCTTGATCCACCCGGCGACGTACTCGCCCGGTGAGGTGGTGCCCTCACGCAGCACGCGGCCCTGCCGGTGCGGCACCGTACCGCTCGACGCGTCGAACGGCAGCCCGTCCAGCGGCACTCCGCGGTAGCCGACCGACCGCAGCACCAACTGGGCCGGCACGGTCTCGAAGCGGCCCGTGCCCGTCACGCCCCCGTGGCCGTCCGGCGCGGTCCGTTCGAAGCGCACGGCACCCACCCGGCCCTCCCGCGCGACCAGTTCGACCGGCCGCAGGAAGAACCGCAGCCGGATCCGGCGGGCGGCCCGGCCGGTCCGGTCCGCCGCCCACCCGCGCAGCGCCTCCACGTTGCGGCGCTGCACCGCCGGCAGCGCCGCCGGGTCGGCGCACCCGGGGTCCAGTGCCAGGTCGCCCGCGTCCACCGACACCTCGGTGCCGGGCAGGCCGCCCAGCTCGCGCAGCTCCTTGGTGGTGAAACGGGCCTGCGAGGGGCCGCGCCGGCCGACCATGTGGACCTCGGCGACCCCGCTCGCCGCCAGCGCGTCCAGCGCCGCCTGCGGCATGTCCGTCGGGCGCAGCTCGCCGGGGCCCCGCGCCAGCATCCGCGTGACGTCCACGGCCACGTTGCCCACACCGATGACCACGGCCGACCGCACCCCGCGCACGAACCCGGTGTCGGCAGCGTCCGGATGGGCGCTGTACCAGGACACGAACTCTGTCGCCGACCAGCTCCCCGGCAGCTCCTCGCCGGGGATGCCCAGCCGGCGGTCCGCGGCGGCGCCCACGCAGTACACGACCGCGTCGTACAGCTCCCGCAGCCGCGCCACGGGCAGTCCGCCCGGGCCGCCCACCCGGACCCCGCCGAGGAACCGCACCCGGTCGTGTTCCAGCACCGCGCGCAGGCTGCCCTGGAGGGACTTGATCTTCTCGTGGTCCGGGGCGACGCCGTACCGCACCAGGCCGTAGGGGCACGGCAGCCGGTCCAGCACGTCCACGTGGACCTCGGGATCGAGCTGGACCAGGTTCTGGGCGGTGTAGCACCCGCTCGGCCCGGAACCGACGACGGCGACACGCAGCACGGTGGTACTCCTTGCCCCGAAGGAGAAAAGTGTGCGGACGGCTCCAGCATGGCACCGCCGCGTCCGGGGCGGCAGGGGCCGGGAGGGTGACCCGCACGCGGGTCCGCACGCCCGCACCGCCTCCGCACACCCGCACCGGGTCCGTACGCTGCCCGCACCGGGCTCGCATGTCCGCACCGGCTCCGGGCGCCGTCCGCCCGGCCCGTCCCCCGGGTGCCGTCTACTCGGCCGGCTTCCCGGGTGCCGCCCGCTCGGCCCGCTCCCCGGTCGCGAAGAAGCGCGACAGGTCCTGGCAGCGGGCCGGCGCGGCGTCCGTGCCGCTGCCCGGCGGCGTGCCCAGCTCCCAGTCGAGCCGGTACCGCTCGAACAGCTCGGCCCGCAGCGCCGGGACCGGCATCGGCACCCCGGGTACCAGGGCCGCGAACACCGCGCCCATCAGCGTGGCCCGCAGCATGGGGTAGTCGGCCGTCACGTCCGCCGAGCCGTACCGGGCGACCGTGTCGCTCAGCAGCTCGGACAGCCGTCGCTGCTCCGGGCACTGCACGAAGCCCTCGGCCTGGAGCAGTCCGGCCATGTGCTGCCGCATGAGCACCGGGCGGTCGTGGGCGAGGCCCAGGATCGCGTCGATGGCCCGGGCGAGGCGCTCGCGACCGTCGTCGGTCCGCGGCTCCCGCTCCAGTGCCTCCCCCAGCGTGCGGTGCATCAGCCGGTGCACGGCCGACTGCACGAGCTGGCGCTTGCCGGGGAAGTAGTACGACACCAGTCCGCGCGCCGAGCCCGCCCGGTCCGCGATGTCGGCCAGTGTGGTGGCCTCGAACCCGTGCTCGTCGACCAGTTCGACCGCGGCCTGCAGCAGCCGCTCCCGGGAACGCCGCCGCAACTCTTCATTGACCGAGGCGCTGCGCGGGGACATCCTGTAACTCCTGCGTTGACTGGCTGTCAGCCAACTATACTCGGACGCAGTGGCTCCGCCGTGCGCGGAGTCCGCTCAGAGCTGCCGTCCGTCTGGGGCGACACGGGGGATCGTCTCAGGCGGGCGGCTTCGAACATGCCGTCCCGGGCCGCCGGGAGCGGCGGCCCGGTCAGCCGACCAGGTCCAGGACCGGCAGCAGCGCGTCCGGCCGCTGTGCCACCGGCAGGTGGTCCACGAAGTGCACGCGGCAGCCCAGCGCGGCCGCGCCGCCGTCCGCCGTTCTGTTGTCCCCGACCATCAGCACCTGGCGCGGGTCGGCGCCCAGTTCCTCGCAGGCGGCCGAGAAGAGCCGCGGGTCCGGCTTCTGCACGCCGTGTTCGTACGACAGCACATACGCGTCCACGTACGCGTCGAGGCCGTGCTCGCGGAAGACCGGGCGCAGGTCCCAGCCGATGTTGCTGACCACACCCACGCCGATCCCGCGCTCGCGCAGCGCCCGCAGTACGTCGGCGGCGTCCTGGTACGGGGACCAGGCGGCGGGGGCCATGTGCCGCTCGTACAGCGCGTCGTGCAGTTCGGGGACGGGCAGCGGCACACGCCGGGACAGCCCGGTGTAGGCGGCCCGGTGCTGCTCGGCGCTCTCGTCCCGGACGGCCCACAGCCCGGCCAGGTCCTCCGGCACCTCGACCGGGTCCGCTCCGCCCGGCAGCGCGCCCGCCACCTCCAACGCGGCCGCCGTGTCGGCGAGTTCGGGGCCGGTGAGCGCGATTCCGGCCTCGTCCAGCACGGCCCGCAGCCAGGACTCGGTGGACTCGACACGGAACAGGGTCCCGGAGAAATCGAAGAGCACGGCAGCCATGCGCCGGACTCTACCGGGGTGTTGATCCCGGCCGGCCGTTCCCCGGCCACTCGTACACCGCCACGGCGACCGCCACCACCAGCGCCCCCAGCAGCCAGCCGCCCAGCACGTCCGAGGGCCAGTGGACACCCAGCCACACCCGGGTCAGGCCCACACCGGCCACCGAGACGGCGGCCACGGCGACGGCCGTACGCCACAGGGCCCGGCCGGCGTTGTGGCGGTGCAGCAGCCACAGCAGGAGTCCGCAGACGACGGTGGCCGTCATGGCGTGGCCGGAGGGGAAGGCCGCGTAGTGCGCGCTGTCGACGGGGTCCGGCCAGGCCGGACGGGGCCGTCCGACGGCGGTCTTCACCGCCTGCTGCAGGATCGTGGCCAGCGCCACGGCCACCGCCAGCCACGACGCCGTCCACCAGGCCGCGCGGCGCCACCCGAGCCACACCGCCGCGGCGGCGCACACCAGGCGCATGGTCAGCGGATCCCAGACCCAGTCGGTCAGGACGCGGAAGGCGTACGTGACACCGTGATCGCTCACCGCCCAGCGGTGGGTGGTGCGCGAGATGTCGCCGTCCAGGGCGAGCAGCGGACGCCACCGCAGCACGACGACCGCCAGCAGCAGCGCGCAGCAGACGGCGAGGACGACGGCCGCGCGGGCCGCGGTGCGGTGGGGCGGTGTACGGGGCGGGGATTCGGTCGGCCGGCGGCGCATGCTGCGATCTTCGCCGAAGAGGCGGCCCGATGGCCACCGTCCGGGCGCAGGGCCGCTCACCGGGAACGGAGGACGTCCCGGGTGCCGAGGGGCCCGGGGCAGGCCGCTAGCCCAGTGCCCGCAGGCCCGGTACGAAGGCCACCAGGACCGGGACCACCGGCACCAGGGCCGCCGCCGCGGTCAGGCGCAGCCGGTGCAGCGCCGGGAGGCGGTCCGGGGGGGTGAGCAGCCGGTTCACGCGCTGCGGTACGTGCGCCTGGGGAGTCGGACAGGGCCCGAACACGCCCCGGTCCTCGTTGAGCCCGACCAGCGCCAGCGCGGTCGTCAGCCGGCCGAAGCGCCGGGAGGCGGTGTCGTCTGCCGCCAGCTCGACCAGCCGGTGCATCTCGTCGCGGAACGCGGCGAAGACCGGTACCTGCGGAAAACCGTCGGCCAGCGCCGTCGAGCAGTGCAGCAGCCAGTCATGGCGGGCCTGGGCGTGCCCCTGCTCATGGGCGAGGAGGGCGTCCAGTTGACGCCCCTTCAGCCGGCCGAGAGCGGCCGTGGTGACGACGAGCCGGGGCGCGGTGCCGGGCAGCCACCAGGCGTCGGGCCGTTCGCCCTCGAGCACCACCAGCCTGCCGCCCGCCGGCTCCTCGCCGGGCAGCAGCGGGGCGCGGACGAGAAGTTCGGCCCGGTGCGCCCGCCGTCGCGAGCGGGCCCGTGCGACCTGGCGCACCAGCATCGCCAGGCTCCACAGTCCGCCGCAGGCCAGTGCCACCGCGATCGGCGCCGCCCAGGGGCCGGCCGTGCCGAGGGCGTACGCGTCCACCACCGCGCGCGGAGCCGTACCGAACACATGACCGCGCACCGCCTGCCAGGCCGCGGCCGCGCTGAGCGTCATCGACAGCGCGCAGCACAGCAGCACGGCCGCCACCACGCACTGCCACGCCCACAGGGCGACCACCGGCTCCCGGTCCGGCCAGTCGGCCCGGGCGAGCAGCCGCGGGGCGAGAGCGGCGGTCAGGGCGCCGAGCAGCAACAGGGCCGCGGGGACCATCATGGGCAGCACCCTATGAGCGCACCGCCGCCCACGGGTGGGTCCTCGGGGCCGAAGTGACGCAGGCAACGCTCGTCCCCTCCGCGTCGCCGGACCGCCCCGGGCCGTCATGTCCTCCGTGCCGCGTGTCCTCCGTGCCGCGTGTCCTCCGTGCCGCATGCCCTCCGTGCGGCTCACATCGCCAGCAGCATGGCGACCATGCCGATCCCCATCGACAGCCGGCATGCCCGTGCCAGCTCCGGACGGTCGCCCCAGCGCACCCCCGGCCCGGCACCCGCCGGGCCGGCCGAGGGCACCAGACGGGCGCCCGCCAGCAGCACGTAGCCGGTGAAGTAGAGCAGGAGCACGCCCGTCACCAGCGGCACCCCGGCACCGGTGTGCGCATGGTGCGAGGCGGGGGAGACCGCCATGGCGAGGGCCATGTAGACCATCGCCGCCGTCCCCACCAGATGGTGCAGATGGTGCGCTCCGGTACGCGCGGTCCACAGGGCCCGCAGCGCGGCCGCCGCGAACACGGCCCCGTACAGCGGCCACGCCCACCCCGGCGGGGTGAACACCGTCGCGGGCACGGCCATCGCGGCCATGCCGAACCCCATCAGCGCCTCGCCGCCCGCGGCCCGGCGCTGCTCCTCGACACCGCTGCGCATCCGCAGCAGACAGTAGGCGCCGGTGGCCGCGCACAGCGCGACCAGCAGCCAGGCCGGCGAACCCGGTCCGTGCACGCGCCACCCCCCGTTCGACGGTCGGTCGAGGGATGCGATGCCCACGGCACGCGGCGCGCACGCAAGCGCAAGGGTGTACGCGGGGAGCGTTCACCGGAGCACAGCAGGTGAGCGGAGTGAGACCCGAATGTTTTACTGATAAAACACATGCTAAATTAGTGGCTATGAGCAGTGCGATCCGACTCCGTCTCCCCCTCGCCGGAGTGCTCCGCCTCGGGCGGCCCTCCGACATCTGGTTCAAGCCCGCGCTCAGCGTGGTCGTCGCCACCGCTCCGCCCAATCTGATCCTGCTGTCCCTCGGGCGCCTCGATCTGGCGGCGTACTCGATGGCCGGCTCGCTCTGCGCGCTCTACGGCCACAACCGGCCCTACGCCGCCCGGGCCCGCGTCCTCGCCTGGGTGGTGCTCGGCATGGTCGGCGGCCTCGCCCTCGCCCTGGTCGCGGCCTCGCTCACCACCAGCGCGGTCGTCCTGGTCACCGTGGGCGCCGTCATGGCGGCCGTGCAGAAGGCGGTCTGCGACGTCACCCGCGTCGGGCCGCCGGGCAACGTGATCCTCGCCTTCATCAGCTCCGCCTCCCTCTTCATGCCGCAGAGCCTCCACCAGGTGCCAGGACACGTCGGACTGGCCCTGCTCGCGGGCGTCTGGGCCTGGCTGGTCGGCATGGCGCCCGGGCTGCTGCGCCCGCACGGCCCCGAGCGCCGGGCCACCGCGCAGGCCCTGACGGCGGCCGCCGCGTACGCCGAGACCGGCGGCACCGCCGAGGGCCACGCCAGGGCCCGCGCCGCCACCGCCGCGGCCGTGCACGCCGCGTGGCAGTCCCTGCTGGCCGGCGGTACCCGGCCCGACCGCACCCGGCGCGCCCTCGAAGGGCTCCTCGTCCGTGCCGAGGTCGCGCTGGCCGCCCCCGCCGACACCGACCCCGGCCGACTGCGCGTCTGGGCCCGCGAACTGCGGGGCACCGGCCGGATCCCGCGGATGGGGTTCCCGCGCGAGTCCGCCGACGAACTGCTCGGCGTGGACACCGAACTCGCCGCCCCGCGCCGCCCGCTGCGGCACCGGCTCGCCCCGCTCGCACCCATCGCCGCGCGCACCGCGATCGGCTGCGCCCTCGCCGGGTACGCCTCCCTGGCCCTCGGCGTCGGCCGCCCCTACTGGGCGCTGGTCACCGCTGCCTCCCTCTACCAGGCCAACGTCACCCTCACCTGGAACCGGAGCGTCCAGCGCGTCGTCGGCAACCTCCTCGGCGTCCTCGTCTTCGCCGCGGTGGCGCCGCTGGCGCACCTCCACCCGGCGGCCCTGGTACTGACCTGCCTCGCCTTCAACTTCGGCGCCGAGGCGCTGATCAGCCGCAACTACTGGCTCGGCACCGTCTGCGTCACGCCGATGGCGCTGCTCATCACCGAGTTCGCCCGCGCCCAGGACGCCGGACAGCTCATCGGCGAGCGTGTCGCCGACACCCTCGTCGGCGCACTGGTCGGCTTCGTCGCGGCCGTCGCCGTCACCAACCGGCGCGCGGGCGACCGTCTGGAACACGCGCTGACCGCCGCGGAACGCACCCGCGAGAACGCCGCGCGGCTGCTCGCCGAGCCGCACCCGGCGCCCCGCGCCCTGGAAAGTGCCCGGCGCGCCCTGGCCGGCGCCCTGGCCGACCTGCGCGCCACGGCCGACGCGGCCTCCGGCGAGTGGTGGCAGCGCGCACTGCCCGAGGAGCGGGTCGTGCTCGCCGAGCAGTCCGGACACCGTACGCTCGCCGCGACGGTACGACGCCAGGGGTTCGCCCCGCCGGCGCAGGACACGGGCAGCACGACGGAGGAAGCACGGCCATGACCCCGACGAACGGACGACCGCCGGCCGCACGCAATCGGGCCGGCGCACCGACGGGGACCGGGGCCCCCGCGCCGGGCGACGCCGGTGCGCCCGGGCCGGGCTCCACGGGCGCCGGTGCGGCCGGTCGGCCGGGTCCCGGCGGCGGCGCGGCCGAACCGGTGCCGGCGGCGGGGGCGGCGCGGGCACGGGCCCGGTCGGCCGCGGGCGGCGCCGGGACGGGCGGAGCGCCCGATGCCGGACAGGACACGGCCGGGGAGCGCTCGACGGCGCAGGCCTCCCGGGCGGGCGGCCGCCCGGAGACAGGGGGCGAGGCCGGACGTGAACGTCCGCCCGTCGGGGACACGGCCGGGCGCCGGGCCGCCGCGGACGAGGCGGGACACCGACGCAGCGCTGCCGTGGGCGAAGGACCTTCGACCGCCGCGAGTGAGGCCGGGGAGGCTGCCGGGGGCCGACGGGGGAGCGACGCCGAGAGGGGACGGCGGGACGCCGGAGGCGGTGAGGGCGACACCGTCGCCTCCGTCGTCCGGCAGTGGCGTGCCGTGCACCCCGAGCTGAACACCGGGCCCATGGAGGTCATCGGCCGGATCAACCGCTGTGCCGCCCTCCTCCAGCAGGCCGAGGACGCCCCGCTGCGCCGTGCGGGACTCAGCCGCTCCGAGTTCGACCTGCTCGGCGCGCTGCGCCGCACCGGCCACGAGCTGACCCCGGGAGAGCTGGCCCGGGAGACCTTCTCCTCCGGAGCCGCCGTCACCAAGCGGCTCAAGCAGCTCACCGAGCGCGGACTGATCGAGCGGCGCGGCGACAGCCGTGACCGCCGGGTCGCCCACCTCCGTCTGACCGACGCGGGCCGTGACCTCGTGGACGGCATCCTCCCCGAGCAGCTCGCCTACGAGACGTCCGTGCTGTCCGTCCTCGCCCCCGAGGGCCAGGGCGAACTGGCCGCGCTCCTGGGCGACCTGCTCAGCCGCCTCGAGAGCCGGATGGGCTCCCTGCGCGCCTGAGCGCGCGGGGGCCCGCCGCTCAGCCCTCCTCGCCGGACCGGTGCACCCCGAACGCCGCGCCCTGCGGGTCCCGCAGCACGGCGATGCGCGGGCCGTCCGGCACCGACGCGGGCGGCACGACGACGTCGCCGCCGGCCTCCCGCGCGACCTCGGCCGCCGCGTCGACGTCGGTCACCGCGAAGTAGGGCATCCAGTGGGCCGGCGCCTCGGCCGGGAACCGGTCGCCCATGTCCGCCATCCCGCCGAAGTCCTCCCCGCCGAGGCCCCACTGCGTGTACCACTGGGAGGCGTTGACGCTCCAGCCGAAGACCGTGGTGTAGAAGTCGCGCGCCCGGTCGGGCTCGCGGGTCGCCAGCTCCACCCAGCCGAGTGTGCCGGGCGCGTTGAACAGACCGGCGCCCTGGAAGCTCCGCGCCTGCCAGAGCTGGAACGCCGCACCCGTCGGATCCAGGGCCACCGCGAAGCGGCCCACGTCGAAGACGTCCATCGGGCCGAGGACCACCGTCCCGCCCGCCTCCGTCACCCGCCGTGCCGCGTCGTCGGCGTCCGCCACCGCGAACGACACATTCCAGGCGACCGGCTGGGTCTCCTGGTACAGCGGGCTGAGCGCCGCCACCGCGGCGTCCCCCAGATGCGCCATCGTGTACCCGCCCGCCTCCTGCCGCGGGTCCGTCTCCGGCCGCCAGCCGAACAGCTCCGCGTAGAACCGCTTGGCACCCTCCAGATCGCTGGTCCCCAGCTCGGTCCAGCAGGGTCCGCCGATCACCGGCTTGTCGAACTTCATGACGGTTCCTTCCCCGTGCCCGCTCCCGGCCCGCCCGCGGCCCGTGCCACGCAGCCTGCGGCACCTCCTCCCGAAGCTAGCCCCCACCACTGACAGCGGCCATCGGAGCGGGCTCCGTGAAGTGCCACGGCACGTGAATCGCTCGCCCCCTCCGAGCCTGGTGGCGCGCGCGATTCGCTTGCCGCCCCCGACGGCGGTCGGCCAGGGTGCGGGCATGGACGCGGACGAGACGACGGTGGGCGGGGCTCCCGAACCGGCCGGGGAGATCGCGGAGTACTACGGCCGCGACGGCGAGGACGGCAGGCTGCGTGCGGGCGCCGGACGACTGGAGCTGTGGCGCACCCAGGACGTGCTGCGCCGGCTGCTGCCACCCGCTCCGGCGCAGGTCCTGGACGTCGGGGGCGGCAGCGGTGCGCACGCGCAGTGGCTCGCCGCCGACGGGTACGCGGTGGACCTGGTCGACCCGGTGCCCCTGCACGTCGAAAGGGCGGCCCGGCTGCCCGGAGTGACCGCCCGCCTCGGCGACGCCCGTGCCCTGGACGTGCCGGACGCGTCCGTGGACGCGGTCCTGCTCCTCGGCCCCCTCTACCACCTGCCCGAGCGCGAGGACCGGGTCCGGGCCCTCGCCGAGGCCCACCGTGTGCTGCGCCCCGGTGGACTGGTGGTGGCCGCCACCATCAACCGGTACGCGGGAGTGCACGACAACCTCGCCACCGGCCTGTACTTCGACCCCGACCGGCGGCCGCAGATCGACGCCTCGGCCCGGGACGGCCTCATGCGGCCCGGCGCCGGGGCGAAGTCGCTGTTCACCACGGCCTGCTTCCACGAACCCGCGGAGGTGCCCGCCGAGTTCACCGCGGCGGGGCTCGGCGCGCACGGCCAGTACGGCGTGGAGGGCGCCGCCTGGCTGACGGGCGACATCTCCGGGCGGCTCGACGACCCCGGGGACCGGGAAGTGGTCCTGCGCGCGCTGCGGCGGTCCGAGTCCGTGCCCTCGCTGCTCGGCGTCAGCGGTCATCTGCTCACAGCGGGCGGGAAGGCCTGGTTCCCGGCCTCAGATGCCGGCCCGGTACCGCAGTGGATGGTCCGCCGGGATCTCCACCAGCACGATCGGGGTGCCGTCCGGGTCGGCGATCCACATCTCGATCAGGCCCCACGGCTCCTTCACCGGGGGCCGTACGATCTCGACGCCCTCGGCCAGCAGTTCCTCGTGCGCCGCGGCCACGTCCGCCACCTGCATCCACAGCCGCACCTCCGGCGGCGCGGGGCTCTCGGAGCGTCCCGAGACCTCCAGGAATCCGCCGCCGAGGAAGTACACGGTCCCGCGCTCGGGGCCCGTGCCGAACTCGCGGTAGACGGCCAGCCCCAGTCGCTCCCCGTAGAAGGCACGGGAGCGTTCGGGGTCGGTGGGGCGCAGAAGTGTCCGGCTGCTGAGTACATGCACCATGCAGCCGGAGCTTAGTGGCAGGGTTACCCTCGTCCCTGCTTCAGCAGCGCCCGAGATCGGAGACCGCCCCATGGAAACCGCCGCCACCGCACTGACGTTCCGCGACGCCGGTGACGTCGACGTCGACGCACTGGTCGCGCTGATCGAGTCGGCGTACCGGGGCGACGCCAGCCGGGCCGGGTGGACCACCGAGGCGGACATCCTCCAGGGGCAGCGGACCGATCCCGAGGGCGTGCGGGAGGTCCTCAAGGCGCCCGACAGCCGGCTGCTGACCGTCGAGCAGGGCGGCCGGATCGTCGCCTGCTGCCAACTCGAGCACCGGGGCGACGCCGCCTACTTCGGCATGTTCGCGGTCAGCCCCACCCTCCAGGGCGCGGGCCTCGGCAAGGCCGTCATCGCGGAGGCGGAGCGCCAGGCGCAGGCGACCTGGGGCGTCACGGAGATGCACATGACGGTGATCTCGGTCCGCGAGGAGCTGATCGCCTGGTACGAGCGCCGCGGCTACCGCCGCACGGGACGGACGACCCCGTTCCCGTACGGCGACGAGCGCTTCGGCATCCCGCAGCGCGACGACCTCCGGTTCGAGCTGCTGGTCAAGCCGCTGGCGTGACGTTCACCAGGGGGACGGCGCGCCGGATCACGCGGTGAAGCGGCCGGTGCGCTTGATCTCCGGGTAGTCGGTGGTCGCCCCGTCCAGCCCGAGGGCCCGGACGAGCCGCAGATGGTCCTGGGTGTTGACCACCCACCCGATGACGGCCAGATCGGCCGCCCGCGCCTGCTCGACGACCTCGAGGCTCAGCCGCCGGATGTTGAGGCAGACGGTCGCGGCCCCCGCCGTCCTGGCGCGGTCCACCACGTCGGTGCCGTAGCGGCTGGCGATGAGCGCGGTGCGCACGCCCGGCACCAGCCGGGCGATCTCGGCGATGGCCTCGTCGTGGAAGGAGGACACCTCCACCCGCGAGACCAGGTCCCGCCGGTGCATGACCTCCGCCAGCGCCCGGGCCGCCGCCACGTCCTTGATCTCCGCCTGCAACGGCGTCCGCACCGCGTCCAGGACCTCCTCGAAGACCGGCACGCGCTCCCCGCGGCCCGCGTCCAGGGCGCGCAGCTCCGCGAGGGTCATCTCGGCGATGGGCCCGGTGCCGTCGGTCGTCCGGTCCACCTCGGCGTCGTGCATGACGACCAGGGCGCCGTCCTTGCTCAGGTGCAGATCGAGTTCGATCAGGTCGAGGCCGGCCTGTTGCGCGGCGACGAAGGAACGAAGGGTGTTCTCGGGCTCCACACCCATGACCCCGCGGTGACCGATGGTAAGGAAGTTCAAGGCTCAACCCGCTTCCGTCGACGGCGGCTCGGCGCCCGCGGACCCGACGGGCGTCGCTGTCCACGCGGCTGAGTCGCAGCCTAACGGCCGGGTCCCGTGATGAACCCGCGTCTGCGCCGGGGATCGGAGCGCGGGGCGTGCGGCGACTGGCTCGTATCCGCCTCTGTCGTCACCCGGGCGTGGGCGCGTCCCTCGGGAGTTGACCGTCTGGATCCGAGCGGTTCCCACGGCTCTCGCGGTGCTCCGGCCCTCAACGAAAGTGACCGCCGTCACGGTTTCGGGCAGGAAAAACAGCGGTGACCATGGGGTTGCGCAGAATAATTTCCCGAGCTGCCTCTTGCTGGGAGAAACGGGGTATGCGTACGGTGTTCGTACGCGAGGTTCTCCCGTGGAGGATGGGACATGACGGAAATTCTTGTGCAGGCGGCTACGGAGGAGAAGGTTCCTTCGCTGACCAGGGTGGTTGAGCACCCGGCCTGGCCCGTGCTCAAGGATGCCGTGGAGCAGATCCGGCCATGGCAGTCCAAGGACGGATCGATCGACTTCGGGGCCGAGGGCGCCCCGGAGCGTGCCGACGCCGGGGCCGCAGTGCGCCGTGTCGTCGAGTCGGTCGAGCGGCTCTCCCCGCTGCTCCCGCACGACGCGGCCTACCACGAGGCACTCGTCGGGGACCTGCGCCGCTGGGCGGAGGAGGGCTTCCAGGTACCGGACTTCCTCGACTCCCTGCTGGCGTTCCAGCCCGCGGCGGGCCGCGCGGACGGCCTCCAGCACCTGGTCGTCTTCCCGATGTACACCCAGAACGGCAACCCCGACCGCAACCTCGAGGCGGTCGTGCTGCGCATGGTCTGGCCGGACTGGCTGGCCGAACTGGAGCGCACCCGGTACGACAACCCGCTCTTCTGTGGCATCAAGTTCGAGGACTTCACGGCCGGCTACGACACCAACTCCGCGGTCCTCTTCCCGGAGACCATCGCCGTGCGCGAAGCGCCGGAACGGTTCTCCTGGGGCGGCATCTTCTGCGACCGCGAGGCCGCCCGCTTCCGCCGGGTCACCGACGCCTCCGTGGACATACTGGGCCTGAAGCTGCCCGAGGACATCGCCTCGATGATCCACGACCAGAAGCGCTGCGAAGAGGCCTTCGTGCTCTGGGACATGGTCCACGACCGCACCCACAGCCACGGTGACCTGCCGTTCGACCCGTTCATGATCAAGCAGCGCCAGCCGTTCTGGATGTACGGCCTGGAGGAACTGCGCTGCGACCTCACCGCCTTCAAGGAGGCCGTGAAGCTCGAGGCCGACGGCGTCCCGCAGGCCCGCGACGTGCAGTACGCGGTGCTCTTCGACCGCATGTTCCGCTTCCCGGTCACCGGCGACCGCAACCGCAACTACGACGGCCTCGGCGGCCAGCTGCTCTTCGCCTACCTGCACAAGCACGATGTCGTCCGCTGGACCGACAACAAGCTCTCCATCGACTGGGAGCGCGCCCCGCAGGTCACCAACCAGCTGTGCGCCGAGATCGAGAAGCTGTACAAGGACGGCATCGACCGCCCCAAGCTGGTGCACTGGTTCGCCGGCTACGAGCTGGTCGCCACCTACCTGGCCCCGCACCCCGGCTCCAAGTGGGCCAAGGGCCCGGACGCCCTGGACCTGTCCCTGCCGCCGCGCAAGCTCGTCGACGACGTGCTTCCGGACGAGTTTCCGCTGAGCATGTTCTATGAGGCCCTGTCCAAGAAGCTGAAGAACGTGATCGCCTCCACCAGGGGCATCACCGCGGACGGCGCCGAGCGGATCGCCGCGTGAGCGACCGCCTCAACGACACTGCTCAAGAGGGGAAGAACATGGTGGGGAACGGGTCTCTCAGTGGTGCGGTGATCGCGGTGGCCGGCGCGGGCGGACCCGCCGGGCACGCCGCGCTGGTCCGGCTCGCCGAGGCGGGCGCGATCGTCGTCGGCGCCGACAACAACCCCGAGCGTCTCGCGGAGGCCGTGGACGCGGCCCGCTACGCGGGCGGCGGGGCCACGGTCACGGGTGAGACGGTCGACCTGCTCGACCTGGGCTCCACCCGTGCCTGGGCCGACCGCACCGAGAAGGAGTTCGGCCGCATCGACGGCCTGGTCCACCTCGTCGGCGGCTGGCGCGGCAGCGCCACCTTCGCCGAGACCGACCTCGCCGACTGGGAGCTGCTGGAGAAGCTGCTGGTCCGCACCGTCCAGAACACCTCCCTGGCCTTCTACGACGTCCTGCAGCGCAGCGACCGCGGCCGCTATCTGCTGATCAGCGCCGCCGGCGCGTCGAAGCCCACCGCCGGGAACGCGGCGTACTCCGCCGCCAAGGCCGCGGCGGAGGCCTGGACGCTCGCCATGGCGGACGGCTTCCGCAAGGCGGGGGGCGAGGCGGGCCCGCGCTCGGCGGCTGCCATCCTGGTGGTGAAGGCACTGGTGCACGACGCGATGCGCGCCGAACGCCCCAACGCGAAGTTCGCGGGCTTCACGGACGTCAAGGACCTGGCCGAGGCCATCGAGGGCGTCTGGAGCAAGACCGCCGCCGAAGTGAACGGAAACCGTCTGTGGCTGACCGAGAAGCCGTGAACCCTCCGAGGACCGACGCGCGTCGTCACCACGACCCCGAGGTCCGCGGTTTCGCCAGTGACAACTACGCCGGAGTGCACCCGGAGGTGCTGGCCGCCATCGCCCTGGCCAACGGCGGCCACCAGGTGGCGTACGGCGAGGACGACTACACCGAGAACCTCCAGCGGATCGTCCGTGGCCACTTCGGCGCCACGGCGGAGGCCTTCCCGGTCTTCAACGGCACCGGCGCGAACGTCGTCGCGCTCCAGGCGGTCACCGATCGCTGGGGCGCGGTGATCTGCGCCGAGAGCGCGCACATCAACGTCGACGAGGGCGGCGCCCCCGAGCGCATGGGCGGTCTGAAGCTGCTCACCGTGCCCACGCCGGACGGCAAGCTCACGCCCGAGCTGATCGACCGGCAGGCCTTCGGCTGGGAGGACGAGCACCGTGCCATGCCGCAGGTCGTGTCGATCACCCAGAGCACAGAGCTGGGCACGCTCTACACGCCCGGCGAGATCCGCGCGATCTGCGAGCACGCCCACGCGCGCGGCATGAAGGTGCACCTGGACGGCTCCCGGATAGCGAACGCCGCCGCGTCCCTCGACGTGCCGATGCGGACCTTCACCAACGCCGTCGGCGTGGACATCCTCTCGCTCGGCGGCACGAAGAACGGCGCCCTGTTCGGCGAGGCGGTCGTGGTCATCAACCAGGACGCGGTCTCCCACATGAAGCACATCCGGAAGATGAGCATGCAGCTCGCTTCCAAGATGCGCTTCGTGTCGGTGCAGCTGGAGGCGCTGCTCGCCAAGGACCTCTGGCTGCGCAACGCCCGCCACGCCAACGAGATGGCCCAGCGGCTGGCCGAGGGCGTGCGGGCGGTCCACGGAGTGGAGATCCTCTACCCGGTGCAGGCCAACGGCGTCTTCGCGCGGCTGCCGCACGAGGTGAGCGTGCGCCTGCAGAAGCGGTTCCGCTTCTACTTCTGGGACGAGGCCGCCGGCGATGTGCGCTGGATGTGCTCCTTCGACACCACGGAGGAGGACGTCGACCTCTTCGTGGCGGCGCTCAAGGAGGAGATGGCGCGGTAGTCCCCGTCTATGCATAGATATGCGATCACCTGGAAAGTCATTGACTGCCGGGTGATCGCATACCTATGCTCTGCGGGCATGGAGCTGATCCAGGACACCGCCGACCTGTCCGCCTATCTGGCCGCTGACGAGGTCATCGACCATCATCATCCGGTCGTGCGGGCGACGGCCGCCCGCCTCGCCGAGGATGTCGCGGACTCGTATGCCTATGCACAGGCCGCGTATGAGTTCGTGCGCGACACCGTCCCGCACTCCGCCGACGCGGACGACCCGCGCGTGACCTGGCGGGCCTCCGACGTACTGGCGCTGCGCACGGGCATCTGCCACGCCAAGGCGCACGCCCTGGCGGCCCTGCTGCGCGCCGAGGACATTCCGACGGCGCTGTGCTACCAGCGGCTGACGCACGACGACGGCAGCGGTCATGTCCTGCACGGCCTGGTGGCGGTGCGCTTCCACGGCGCCTGGCACCGGCAGGATCCGCGCGGCAACAAGCCCGGTGTGGACGCCCAGTTCTCCTTGAACGGCGAGCGGCTGGCCTGGATCCCGGACCCCGCGTCGCACGAGGCGGACTACCCGGTCCTGTACGCCGGACCGCATCCGGCCGTCGTCGGCGCGCTCAAGGCGGCCCCGGACCGGCCGTATCTGTGGCGGACGTTGCCCGACAGCCTGTAGGACGACGCGGCCCGCCGTGAACGTGGCCGCGTGCCGGTGAGATTCGGCCGGCGGCGGGTCAGTGCGCCTCGGCCGCCCTCAGCTGCTCCACCGTCGGCGCCGAACCGCCCAGATGGGCCGGCATCCACCAGGAGTCCTCCGAGCCCTTGGGGCGCGCGGGGTAGGCACGCTGGGCGGCGTCGAGCATCTCCTGCACGCGCTCGCGCAGACGGCGGGTGATGGCGCCCGCGTACTGGTCGCGCGGCGCCTCGACCGGCTCGCCGACCCGGATGGTGACCGGGGTGTGGCTGCGCCGGAAGTTGCGCGGCTGTCCCTTGGTCCACAGCCGCTGGGTGCCCCACACCGCCATCGGGACGAGCGGCACGCCCGCCTCCTGGGCCAGGCGGGCGGCGCCCGACTTGAAGCTCTTCAGCGTGAACGACTGCGAGATCGTGGCCTCCGGGAACACCCCGATGACCTCGCCCGAGCGCAGCGAGTCCAGGGCGTGCTCGTACGCCGCCTCACCCTGCCGACGGTCCACCGGGATGTGCTTCATCCCGCGCATCAGCGGGCCGGACACCTTGTGCCGGAACACGGACTCCTTCGCCATGAAACGCACCAGGCGCTTCTGCGGCAGGGCGGCCAGCCCGTTGAAGATGAAGTCCAGGTAGCTGATGTGATTGCTCACCAGCACCGCACCGCCCGAGCGTGGGATGTTCTCCGACCCCTGGCAGTCGATCTTCAGGTCCCAGGCCTTGAACAGCGTCTTGGCGAGACCGATGACGGGACGGTAGACCAGCTCTGCCATGGGCGGGGTGGACCCTTTCTGCTCTGCTCGGGAAAGGGGGCTCCCGGCGGTAAGTTACGCAGCCGTAGGTTTTACGGCGTCTCGCAGATCGTGCCCGAAGAACGGACGGGTAGCCAGTCCTGGTGCCCGGACACGGCGAGATCCTCGTCACTCCGGTCGTACCGTCACCCTCTTGAGCAGCAGGTACATCTCGCACCCCAGGCAGTGGCCGAACGCGGCGTCGAGGGCATTCCGCAACGGCGGCTCATCCGGGGGAGGCGGGAATCTTTGCGGTCTTGTGAACGCTTGTGCCGAAGACGGCCGGACTGATGGTGTGCGTGGCGGTGCTCGTCGTGGCGAGCGCCTACGCAGTGCCGCACAGGCGGCGGAGCGGGAGGGTACGGGTGCGCGTGCGGGACGACGACAGACGGCTCGGTGCGGCGGAGCTGGGCGGCGAACTGGGCGCGCGGGCCACGCTGGTGCAGTTCTCCAGCGCCTTCTGCGCCCCCTGCCGGGCCACCCGGCGCGTCCTCGGCGAGGTCGCGGAGATGGTGCCGGGCGTCATCCACGTCGAGATCGACGCCGAGGCCCGCCTGGACCTCGTACGGGCGCTGGACATCCTCAAGACGCCCACCGTGCTGGTCCTGGACGCCGAGGGGCGGGTCGTGCGGCGCGCCGCCGGACAGCCGCGCAGGGCGGATGTGATCGCCGCACTCGGGGAGGCGGTGTGAGGCCCCCGGGAGCCGGGTGAGCCTCCTCCCGGATCGCGGACCGAACTTGACTGTGCGTGTCATCTGTCGTCAGCCTGGCCCTGTGCCGACCGAACTCCTTCTCTTCGGGCGGGTCCACGTCGACCTGGCCCGCACCGCGAGCGCTCGCTGTCCGGGCTGTTGACCAGCCCCGGCCCTGCTCGAACCCTCTCGCAGAAGGACAATTCCGTGACGGCCACCCCCGAACTCGGCGCCTACCGGCTCGCCTCTCCCGACCTGCTCCGCTCCACCTTCCGCCGGCACGCCGCCGGTGTGGCGGTGATCACCGCACGCGGCGCCGCGGGACCGGCCGGCTTCACCGCCACCTCCCTCACGTCCGTCTCCGCCGAGCCGCCGCTCGTCTCCTTCGGTATCGGCACCGGCGCTTCGAGCTGGCCCGCCGTGGCGACGTCCGAGTACGTCGGCATCCACATACTCGGTGAGCACCAGAGCGACCTGGCGGCCACCTTCGCCCGCAGCGGGGCCGACCGGTTCGGCGCGCCCACCGCCTGGCGCGAGGGCCCGGAGGGCGTACCCGTGCTCGACGACGTGCTCGCCTGGCTGGTCTGCCGCGTGGTCGGCCGGGTCCCGGCCGGCGACCACCGGATCGTGCTCGCCGAGGTGGTCCTCGGTGACTCCACGGGCGCCGGCCGGCCCCTCCTGTACCACCAGGGCCGCTTCAACGGACTGCGGGACTGAGCACACCGCCGGCGGCCTGCGTGGACGTCGAATTCCGGTTACGCTGCGTTGCGAAGGTCACAGTTCAAAGCGCTTGCTTAGCGGGCAGGAACTGGATGTACTGACGAGTAATATTTCGGTCGGAGCGCGCGGACGCCCCGACCGGGATCGGCCGCTTGAGGCGCCTATGCTGCCTCCAAGAGGCAGCCCGGAAATGACGATGCAGTAGGAGAGCCGGCGTGAGCTTGAGGATCGTTGTCACTGTGAAGTACGTGCCCGACGCCACTGGCGACCGGCACTTCGCCGATGACCTGACCGTCGACCGCGACGACGTGGACGGTCTGCTCTCCGAGCTGGACGAGTACGCGGTGGAGCAGGCGCTGCAGATCGCGGAGGACGCGGACGACGCCGAGGTCACCGTGCTGACCATCGGCCCCGAGGACGCCAAGGACGCGCTGCGCAAGGCGCTGTCGATGGGTGCCGACAAGGCGGTCCACGTCGAGGACGACGACCTGCACGGCACCGACGCCATCGGCACCTCGCTGGTGCTGGCCAAGGCCATCGAGAAGGCCGGTTACGACCTGGTGATCTCCGGCATGGCCTCCACCGACGGCACCATGGGTGTCGTCCCGGCGCTGGTCGCCGAGCGTCTCGGCGTGCCGCAGGTCACCCTGCTCTCCGAGGTCTCGGTCGAGGACGGCACGGTCAGGGGCCGCCGCGACGGCGACGCCGCCAGCGAGCAGCTCGAGGCCTCCCTGCCGGCCGTCGTGTCCGTCACCGACCAGTCGGGCGAGGCGCGCTATCCGTCGTTCAAGGGCATCATGGCGGCCAAGAAGAAGCCGGTGGAGTCCTGGGACCTGTCCGACCTGGACATCGAGGCCGGGGAAGTCGGCCTGGAGGGTGCCTGGACCAGGGTCGAGGCCGCGAACGAGCGTCCGGCCCGCACGGCCGGCACCATCGTCAAGGACGAGGGCGAGGGCGGCAAGCAGCTCGCCGAGTACCTCGCGAGCCAGAAGTTCATCTAAGGGCTCGCACCCGCTGACCGCCCCTCAACTTCGTTACGCAGGAGAGCAATCCCATGGCTGAAGTCCTCGTCTACGTCGACCACGTGGACGGTGCCGTCCGCAAGCCCACCCTCGAGCTGCTGACCCTGGCCCGCCGCATCGGCGAGCCCGTCGCGGTCGCGCTGGGCAACGGCGCCGCCGACACCGCCGCCACGCTCGCCGAGCACGGCGCGGTGAAGGTCCTCACCCACGACGCGTCCGAGTACGCCGACTACCTGGTCGTGCCGAAGGTGGACGCCCTGCAGGCCGCCCACGAGGCCGTCTCCCCGGCCGCCGTGCTGGTCCCGTCCTCCGCCGAGGGCAAGGAGATCGCCGCCCGTCTGGCGCTGCGCATCGGCTCCGGCATCA